>NZ_CP047935.1:655094-982641 GCF_014279995.1 Synechococcus sp. BIOS-E4-1
GGTTCCGGGAACGTGGGGTGGTGCTGGTGCGCGGTCCTCAGGTGATGGCTGGCTACCTGGGCAAACCCGAGGCCACAGCCAAGGTTCTCGACGCTGATGGCTGGTTTGACACAGGCGATCTGGGCATGCTTCTCCCCGATGGATCTGTAGTCCTGACCGGACGGGCCAAGGACACGATCGTGCTCAGCAGCGGTGAAAACATTGAGCCTGGGCCGCTTGAGGAGGCGCTGGTTTCCAGCCCCCTGATCGAGCAGGTGATGTTGGTGGGGCAGGACGAGCGTCAACTGGGAGCCCTTGTGGTGCCGCGGCTAGAGGCGATCAAGGCCTGGGCCAGCTCCCAGGGCTGCGATCCAGGTGATGACCTTGGCGGTTATCCGGGTGATGAGCGCCTGCTCAAGCTGCTGCGCGGAGAGCTGAACCGACTGTTGGCTGACCGTGTTGGATCCAGGGCTGATGAGCGCCTTGCCGGCGTGGCTCTTGTGGAACCCTTTTCGATTGAGAACGGCCTGCTCACCCAGACGCTCAAGCAACGCCGAGATCGGATCACAGACCGCGATCGCTCGTCAATCGAGAGCGTGTACGGCCGCTGAAAGCCATCACGCCAGGGTCGGGTTGACCATCCGCCGAGGTGCTGAGACGCTTGGCGCTGCTTCCCCGCCCCGATGTCTGACGGCACCACTTTGTCAATCAAGCGTTCCATCACTATCCGTGCCGTCGTTACTCCGGCCTGGAAAGAAGAGGCCGAGCGTGAGCTGAGCGCTGGCATCTCCACCACCGACCAGCAACTGGCCCAGCTCGAACAGGAGGGCCAGCAGGTTGTTGATGATGTTCGTCGTCAGAGCGCCAACCCGCTTGATCCGCGTGTACAGGAGCAGGTCGCTCAGGTGCAGCAGCAGGTTGCAGCCAAGCGGGCTGAGCTCGAAGAGCAGAAGCGCAATCTTCTTCAGCAGCAGGCCCAGGTTCGCGATCTTGAAATGGAACAGATCGTGGATCAGGGTCAGCTTGAGAGCTTCTGCGACATCCAGGTGGGCGACAACCTGGTGAGCAAAATGCAGGTTGCCGTGGTCGTGCGCGACGGCGTGATCGAGTCGATTGAGCAGGGCTGAGCGCTGATGGGGGCCGGCCTGCCGGCCCGTAAGATTTTTCTAGTCAGCCCCTCTGGAGACGGTTTTGGCAACCCACGACATCTTCATGCCTGCCCTCAGCTCCACGATGACGGAGGGGAAGATCGTTGAGTGGCTTAAAAATCCTGGCGACAAGGTGGGCCGCGGCGAGTCCGTGCTTGTGGTCGAGTCCGATAAAGCCGACATGGATGTCGAATCCTTCAATGAGGGTTATCTCGCAGCTGTTTTGATGCCCGCGGGCAGCACGGCTCCTGTGGGCGAGACCATTGGTTTGATCGTGGAGACCGAGGCTGAGATTGCCGAGGCCCAGGCCAAGGCCCCGTCGGGTGGTGGATCGGCAGTTGCACCCCCCACCCCCGCAGCCCAGGCTCCTGCGGCAACAGCTTCTGCGCCAGCATCGACGGCGCCAACGGCACCAGTGCCAGCTGCTTCCGCCGCCGCACCCGCTCCCGCTGCGGTTCAACCGCCAGTTGCGCCTTCTGTTCCTGCTGCTGCGCCTGCTGTTCCTGCTGCTGCGCCAACGAGCAATGGTCGACTGATTGCCAGTCCAAGGGCGAAGAAACTGGCCTCTCAGATGGGCGTCGACCTCAGCGGGGTCCGCGGCAGCGGCCCCAATGGTCGAATTCAGGCGGAAGACGTGGAGCGCGCCGCTGGGCGTCCCATCAGTGTGCCCCTGGTCGGGGAAGGGACCGCCGCTGCCGTGAATGCCGGAGCTGCGAGCGCCGTAAAGGCTCCCAGCTCCCCTGCCGGCAACAGCTTCGGTCGCCCTGGCGACACAGTCCCGTTCAACACCCTCCAGGGTGCGGTGAACCGCAACATGGAAGCCAGCCTCGTCGTCCCCTGCTTCCGGGTGGGCTACACGATCACCACCGATCAACTCGATGCCTTCTATCAGCAGGTGAAGCCCAAGGGCGTCACGATGACGGCTCTTCTGGCGAAGGCCGTAGCCGTCACCCTGGCTCGGCATCCTCAGGTGAATGCTGCAACCACCGCCGCGGGCATGAGCTATCCCGCCGACGTCAATGTGGCTGTTGCCGTGGCCATGGAGGACGGTGGTTTGATCACACCCGTACTGCGTCAGGCCGATCGAACGGATCTCTATGAGCTTTCCCGTCAGTGGTCGGATCTGGTCAAGCGCTCGCGCAGCAAGCAGCTGCAGCCTGAGGAGTACAGCACAGGCACCTTCACCCTCTCCAACCTCGGCATGTTCGGGGTGGATCGCTTCGATGCTATCCTTCCCCCCGGCACCGGTGCCATCCTCGCGGTGGCTGCTTCAAGACCTGCCGTTGTGGCTGGAAAGGATGGGTCCATCGCTGTGAAGCGTCAGATGCAGGTCAATCTCACGGCGGACCACCGTGTGATCTATGGCGCCGATGGTGCCGCGTTCCTCAAGGATCTGGCGGAATTGATCGAAACCCGCCCTGAAAGTCTGGCGATCTGAATCAGGTCAGCAGAAGACACTCAGCTGCCGAGCTAAGGGAACCTTGCCACTCTTGACGTGGTGTAGGTCGCCTCGTGTCTGTTCCATCCTTTTCACGCCTGCTGGGCCGTCCTCTGCCGCGGTCCAGTGCCAAGGATGAGCGACTCCCCAATCTCGAGGCGTTGCCGATCTTGTCCTCGGATGCTCTGTCATCCGTGGCCTATGCGACCGAAGCGGCGCTTGGAATTCTGATCCTGGGAGGCAGTGCCGCTCTTCGGCTGTCGCTCCCGATCACGGTGGCGATCATCGCTTTGATCACGATCGTGGTGTTGTCGTATCGGCAGGCGATCTCGGCCTATCCCAAGGGTGGCGGTTCCTACGTGGTGGCCCGCGACAATCTCGGACGCAATGTGGGATTGGTGGCGGCCGCTGCACTGCTGATCGACTACACCCTCACCGCAGCGGTCAGCCTGATGGCGGGAACCCAGGCACTGTCCTCACTGCAGCCATCCCTGTTGGCCTACGAGGTTCCGATCGGCCTGCTGCTGCTCGTGCTCGTGGGCTGGGCGAACCTTCGCGGGGTCAGGGAGGCAGGGCGTGTGTTCTCGGTTCCTACCTATGCGTTCGTGGTGATGATTGTGCTGCTCACGGTTGCGGGGCTCAAGGATCTCACCTTCCATCACGGCTGGACTCCCGATGCCCCTCCTCTTAAGGCTGCGTTGGAGCCGATCGGCCTGTTTCTGATTCTGCGGGCGTTCAGCTCCGGTTGTTCAGCGATGACCGGCATCGAAGCCATCGCCAATGGTGTGCAGGTTTTTCGCGAGCCTGCTCCAGTCAATGCCCGTAAAACCCTTCTGGTTATGGGTGTTCTGCTGTCGGTGATGTTCCTCGCGGTCAGCACCTTGGGCTTCATGTATGGGGTTGCACCCAATCCCGACATCACCGTGTTGGCTCAGATCGGGCAGCGCGTGTTCGGTGATGGCAGCGTTCTCTACTGGATCCTGCAGATCTCAACGCTGCTGATTCTGGTACTTGCAGCGAATACGGCCTTCTCCGGATTCCCGCGTCTGGCGGCCATGCTCGCGGAGGACTACTGCTTGCCCATGCAGATGAAGTTGCTGGGTGACCGCCTCGTCTACCAGAACGGGATCGGGGTGCTGGTGACAATCACGGCGCTGATCATCGTGATCTGCAGGGGTAACACCACTGTGGCCGTCAATCTGTATGCCCTTGGAGTCTTCACCGCTTTCACCCTGTCGCAGCTGGGTCTGGTACGTCGCTGGTGGAAGCTTCGCGGAGAGGGCTGGCGGGGGCGGATGGCCATGAATGCGCTCGGATCGCTCACCACCTTTGTGGTGTTGATGGTGATCGTGGTGAGCAAATTTGATGAGGGGGCCTGGACCGTGGTGATCGCTATTCCTCTGCTGGTGTGGGGACTGGCCTTGATCCGCCGCCGATACCGGGAGATCTTCACTGCCCTTGCTCTCGACCATGATGGGTCGTCACTGAAGCTGGTGCCCCGCGATCCACCTACAGGGCACCACGCGATCGTCTGGGTCGCAAGCATGATGCAACCTTCCTTTGAGGCGTTGCGCTACGCCTGCTCGTTCGCCGATTCAGTCACGGCGGTGATGGTGGTCCAGAAGGAAGAGGATGCCGGAAAGCTCAGCCAGATGTGGGATCGCTATGCGGGCACGGACACCGGTGCTCTGGAGCTGGTGCTGCTCGACAGTCCATACAGTTCGCTGCTGGATCCCTTCTGTGACTTTGTGATGGAGGAAGAGCGACGGCATCCCGAGCGCACCACCACGGTGGTCATGCCTGTGGCCATTCCCAGGGATCGACTGGATGTGGCTCTGCTCAACCAAAGGGCTCGCAACCTGTTCGAGGCGCTCTCCGACGACCAGAGCAGGGTGTTTTCAATTGTGCGCTATTTCGTTCCCCGCTTGGCCAGCAAAGGGGGATCGTCGCCCTCAGGCAGCATGGATTGATCACGTTCAAGCGTTGTGGTGGATCCAAGGGATCTTCAGCTCAGCTCCTACGACTACCGCTTGCCCGAAGAGCGGATCGCGCAGGCACCAGTGGAGCCACGCCATGCAGCACGACTGCTGATGGCGCCCCCCATCAACCAACCCATGACGGAGCTGATGCATCGTCGGGTGTGGGATTGGCAGGATGAGCTGCGTCCTGGCGACCTGCTGGTGGTCAACGACACACGGGTTCTGCGTGCGCGTTTGAGGGTGCGGCGTTCCGGAGGTGGGCTTGCGGAGCTTTTGGTGCTGGAGCCCCGCGGCGAAGGCCGCTGGTTGTGTCTTGCCAGACCCGGTAAGAAATTGAAGCCCGGTGATCAGCTCTGGCTTGAAGCGCTCGAACAGGATCCCGTTCCTCTGCAGGTGTTGGCATCGGACGGCGCCAGTGGCGGTCGCATCATTCAGTTCCCTGCGGCTTTCGTTGATGCCGCCGCGATTGAAACCCTGCTTGAGCGCTATGGCGAAGTGCCGTTACCGCCCTACATCACGCGTCATGACGAGTCGGATCAGGAGCGTTATCAGACTCGCTATGCCGCCAGGCCAGGAGCGGTTGCTGCTCCAACAGCGGGCTTGCACCTCAGTGACGAGCTCCTGAAGCTGATCCGCGGCCGCGGCGTTCAACTGGCCACGGTGACGTTGCACGTGGGGTTGGGTACATTCCGGCCCGTGGAGACTGAAGATCTCACGGATCTGAGTCTGCACAGCGAATGGGTGGAGGTGACTGCTGAGCTGGTGGACGCTGTCATCGCGTGCCGGCAGCGTGGAGGACGTGTGATTGCCGTGGGCACGACCAGCGTGCGGGCTCTGGAGGGAGCTGCGGCCGCAGGGGGTGGCAGCCTGCAACCTCTAAGGGGACCTGTTGATCTGGTGATCCAGCCCGGCTTTCGTTTCCTGGTGGTGCAGGGCCTGCTGACCAATTTTCATCTGCCCAAGAGCTCGCTGTTGCTTCTGGTCAGCGCTCTGATCGGACGCAGCAGGTTGCTTGAACTTTATGAAGTCGCCATTCGCGAGACCTATCGCTTCTATTCCTATGGCGATGCCATGTGGATCGCTCCGGATGCCGTGCTTCCTGGTGTGACACCACGAGCTGATGATTGAGCAGATTGGCATTAAAAAAGCCCCGGTGTTCCGGGGCTGAGTGGTGTGCAAACGCTGCGGTTCAGGCGGTGACGGGTTGCTCGATGATCCCGGTGGGAACATCGGCGAACATCACTGATGAGAGATAGCGCTCAGCCAGATCGGGGAGAACAACCACGATGGTCTTACCGGCGTAGGCGTCCTGCTTGGCCAGTCGAATGGCGGCCGCCGCTGCGGCTCCGCAGGAAATGCCCACCAGCAGACCCTCTTCCTTGGCCAGACGCAGAGCCATCTCAACCGACTCGTCGTTGGTCACCTGCTCGACTTTGTCGACAACGGAAAGGTCAAGGTTCTTGGGAATGAAGCCGGCGCCGATCCCCTGGATCTTGTGGGGACCTGGCTTCAGCTCTTCGCCGTTCATGGTCTGAGTGATCACCGGGCTGTGGCTGGGCTCCACCGCCACTGATTCGATCGCCTTGCCTTGCTCGTTTTTGATGTAGCGAGACACGCCAGTGATGGTGCCGCCGGTGCCGACGCCGGCCACCAGAACGTCAATGGCTCCTTCGCAGTCGTTCCAGATCTCAGGGCCAGTGGTCTTTTCGTGAATCTCCGGGTTGGCAGGGTTCTCGAACTGCCCGGGCATGAAGTACTTGTCAGGGTCGGTTGCTGCGATTTCCTTGGCTTTGGCGATGGCGCCGGGCATGCCCTTGGCGGCTTCGGTGAGCACGATCTCAGCACCGAGAACAGCCATCACGCGACGACGTTCAATCGACATCGACTCTGGCATCGTGAGCACCAGCTTGTAACCGCGAGCAGCTGCGGTGAAGGCGAGAGCAACGCCGGTATTGCCCGATGTGGGCTCGACGATCACCTTGCCTTCAGTGAGTTCACCACGCTTCTCGGCATCCCAGATCATGTTCGCGCCGATGCGGCACTTCACGCTGTAGGCGGGATTGCGACCTTCGATTTTGGCGAGCACGGTGGCTTTGCAGTCCTTGGTGACATGGTTCAGACGCACCAGGGGGGTATTACCGATGGCCTGGCTGTTATCGGCGTAAACGCGAGACATGAGGGAGTCGAAAAAATGGCCAATTTTTGCAATTTAGGGAGACTCTCAGTCAGGTGCCTGGCTCTTAAGAGCTTGTTCAAACTCTGTCAATCCAGCAGGCAGCAACTCAGCATTCCTTTCCCCAGCTCTCCGGTCACGCCTTCTCCAGAGCCAGCAGGAACCGCTTCCAGAGATTCTGCTGATCCTCAAGTCCCACGGAGACGCGCAGCAGATGGGATGGCACATCGCAGCGTTGCGCCCAAACCAATTCGTCGTAGTGAGCAAGCAGCACGTAGGGGCAGACCAGGGTGAAGGCGGTGCCGAGACTTGGCCCCTTGCAGATCTCCAGTGCGTCGTAGACCTTCTGCGCCGAGGGAGTTCCTCCTTTCAGTTCAAAGGACAGCAGACAGCCATGGCCTGCACCTGGCCGCTGCAGAGCCTTGAAGTTCTCGCATGCACCCGGATGGAACACCTTCTCCACGGCGGGGTGGTCGCGCAGCTGTTCAGCAAGGCACAGCGTGTTGCGATTGAGCTGATGCACCCGTTCGACCACGTCTTCACTGCCCTGGTCGAGGGCGATGACATCCCCGTCGGCAAGCTCAGCCAGTGGTTGCAGGGAGCTGGCTGATGCAGCCAGCTGATCTCTCCAGCGGGAGTGGTGACTCAGCACCAGACTTCCAGCCAGAACATCACCACGGCCCGCGAAGCTTTTGGTGAGTGAGCTGAAGACCAGATCGGCGTGGGGCAACCCGTCGATATTGATTCCAGATCCAATGGTGTCGTCGGCGATCACGGGGATGCCCTGCCGGTGGGCAAGCCTGGCGATCGTTGCCAGATCAATGCAGCGCAGCAGGGGATTGCTAGGCAGCTCCACGACCACTGCCGACGGCTGCAGGCGCTCGAGAGCGGCATCCACACTGGCTGCACTGTCATCCAGCAGCAGTTCGGCCCCGTTGAACACCACCTGGGGCAGCTTGAGCACATCCACGTAGGGGAAACCGATCTGCAACACGGGCCTGTTGGGCCGGATGGCCGAGATCAGTTGGAGTGCTCTGTGTAGAGCCGACATGCCTGAGGGGTGGAGGCTGATCGCATCTCCCTCACAGCGATAGATTCGCGCCAGCCGGCCAATCACATTGCTGCGGGCGTTCTCTGCTGCGGCTACGCCGGCGCTCGGCTCTTGACCGAGGGCGATGGCAGCCAGCCTGGAGGATGCTCCAAGGCCAGTGTGTTGCCAGAAGGCCTTTGCGGCAGGAGTGCTGGCTGGGTCGGCAATCAGGCAGGTCAGGCCATGGATTGTGATGAGCTGCGTTTCTCCCGCAGGCCTTGTTCTGTGGCAGTGGGCGAGAGCGGCTTCTGCCGCCGTGCGGTTCGGATACGGCCAGCTGCTTGAGCCCTTGGCTGGGGCGAGGTCGGAGACCTGCAGCGAAAGCTTCGCTAACTGCGCCACCAGCGGATGCTGACCGAATCGCGGATACACCGCCCGCAACGCTCTTCGGCACCCGGGATCCTGTTCCTCATAGGCGATGACATCGCTCCATCGAGGCAGGGCGACCGAGACGGCATGGGTGGCATCAGGAAGAGGATGGCCGAGATCGCTGCCTTGCCAGCAGGGATCGCGCAGCAGGTCGCGCGAACTCATTGGAGCGAGCAAAGTGCCTGGTCGAGATCAGCGATCAGATCGGCAGCGTCTTCACAGCCCACGGACAGACGGATCAGCCCATCGCTGATGCCCAGTTTTTCTTTGACCTCTGTGGACACCGAAGCGTGAGTCATCGTGGCCGGGTGGCAGATCAGGCTTTCCACGCCTCCAAGGCTTTCGGCCATGGTGAACCAGCGCAGGGCCTTGCACATGGCATAAGCATGGGCGCGGCTGGCTTTGACTCCAATCGTGACGATGGCGCCACCGCTGCTCATTTGCTGCATCGCCAGGGAGTGTTGGGGGTGATCCGGGCGATGGGGGTAGCGCACCCAGTTCACCAGGGCATGGTTGGCGAGGTGATCAGCCAAAGCGGCCGCGTTGGCCATCTGCTGATTGAGTCTTAACGGCAGGGTCTTGATGCCGCGGGTGATCAGCCAGCAATCGAACGGGGAAGGCTGCAGGCCCAGGGCTTTCTGGGCAAACACCATCTTTTGCTGCCAGGCCGGATCGTCAGTGCAGACCGCACCACCAAGGGCGTCGGAGTGTCCGTTGATGTATTTCGTCGTGCTGGTAAGTGAAAGGGTGGCCCCAAGCTGCAGGGGGCGCTGCACAAGCGCGGTGGCGAAGGTGTTGTCCACCACCACGGGCACCTCGAGGGCCGCGGCTGCCGTGCAGACCTGTCTCAGGTCGATCACCTTGAGCAGCGGGTTGGTGGGACTTTCCAGCCAGACCATCGCTGGCTTTCGAGCCGCGATGCTGGAGAGGGCTTCGGCTGATGTGAAATCCACCCATTCAGTGCGGATCCCGAATTTGGCGAACACCTGTTCAAACAGCCGCACAGTGCAGCCATAGAGGTTCTCCTCGCAGAGCACCAGATCCCCTTGGCTGAGACCGGAGGCAATCGCCGTGATCGCGCTGACTCCCGACCCAAACACCGTGGCATGGTTGCAGTGCTCAACTGAAGCGAGCACGTCCTCAAGGATGCGGAAGTTGGGATTCCCAGAGCGTGTGTAATCGAAACCACCAGCGTTGCCATGAGCAAACGTTGAGGTGGAGTAAATCGGTGGCATCACGGTGCCCGTCCCCTCCGCAAAACTCTCCCCGTGGTGAATCGCCAGGGTGGCGTCGGCTGGTATTGGTGCTGGGCGCTGCAAGTGATGGCTGCGATCAGGTCTCAAAGCTAGGAAACAGGCTGACTGTCGCCGCTAGCGTCGAGTCCGACCTAAAGACCAGGAGCCTTGGCTGACACCTCAGTGCCACAGAGCCATAAGGATGAGTGGCGGGATCATGTGCTCAGCGAAATCGTCACGTTTCTGAGCGAGAACAAGCAGCAGATTCATGCTCGCTATCTGGAGCAGCGTCAGGGGCAGCTCGCTCGTGATCTGATCGAGCAGGAGGGACTGATGGATTTCGAGCTCGCCATCACTTTTCTGGAAGACAAGCCCAAAGGCTTCGGGTTGGGACTGGGCTTTTTCAAGGCGAACCTGATCCGTTGAAGTGACCGCGCCACGATCGCTAATTGCCTCGTTTCAGTTGATATCTACAGTAGCAATAGATAAAAAGTCTCTAAAAGTTACTGTCAGTTTTTTCTGCCTCAGCTCTTTCGCCGAAGCTTGGAGTGTCTGTAAACACGAAATATCTCGCGCCTTAATGCAAGTTATGCATTCTGGATGGAGCTCACACGAGTTAGCTGTCAATTGGAACGCATTCATCATGGGTATTGCGGTCCACCAGCCATGCTTTTTAACTCCTTGATATCACTGAATGCGGTGATCCTATCGCTCTCAGGTCATCAGCAGAGATGCTAAATCATTCCTCTGTGGCAATTGCAGCCATTGCTTCGATATCCCAGCTGCTTTGAGTTCCTCCTGAAGCTTGATATCACCGCTCACCTTTTCAATGAATGCTTGAGTTCGTCTAGGCACAATGGTGATTGGCCAATACAGAAGCAGTAGCCACACCCAGCAGCAGTTGGGAGGGCGCTCGATCTTTCTGGACGTGGCTCCAGGGATGAGAGTGTCGTGCGCCACGACGATCTCCCCCTGAGAGAAACGCGACCGTGATGGGTGGATCGAACATGTCATCCATGGCGGCGGCGCTGCCCGTGATCCGAGGATTCACAACCTGTCCCAGATTGCTGCAGTGGATTCCGGTGAGATCAGCTGGTACATCGCTGACTTTATGACCTACGTCTTTGCAGCAGAAATATCGATTTGCTTACCTGCTTTTCACCAGAAATATTCTGCCCCCTGACCAGGGTTTGACCAAATGCTCAAATATGAGACATGAATAGTGAAGATGTTCGGGGTCAATCCCACAATTCTTTGATTCAATGCCTGAAGGACAAGAAAACAAGGCTCTTAAGGAAGAGTCGCAATCAAAAAAAGTCAACGAAAATATTGAAATGACTGCAGGCAATCAGCCTCTACGGCCATCGCTGTGGGATATTTGGATGTATTGTGGTGGATTTAATCTCAGATAATAGTTATTCAATGCCTTGCCTGCAATGGGATGGTAAAGAGTGAATATCATGCAAATTGATTCATTCGCTTGAAAAATCTTGTTATGGGTAATTCTAAATTATTGGATATAGCTTGATCTCAGCCAATGCAGGCATTAATTGCGCCACTGGCCGGCTCATCGCCGCGGCAATGCCATCAAGACTTTGTTGCCATTTAAAGTTTTTTGCAGGCTTGGCATTGCTTTTCAGTTTGATTGACGCGTCAGCAAAGATTGATATGCCGTCTTCAGTCAGATCAAATCCATCAGCGATGTGGTGGATCTCTTTTTCCTGCAGAAGCAGTTTATTACGTTCCCTTCTATTCAATCCTGTCTAGGTCGCCTCTTGGCTTCAGGGTCAATCCGATACCCTGGCAAGCCGAGTCTTTACAGGCTCTCTCTGTTTCTAGGCGTGAAGGATCATTGCTGCCGAAGGCTGCTAGTCCGCCGCTAGCTCATCTGCGAACTATTTGAAAAGACTTCGCTTCAAGAGAGTCAGCTCAAACTGAATGCTGTCGATTTCCTGCATCAGTTGATTTAGGCTTCTAAAGCATTAAAAACCCCGCACTTGGCGGGGCGTGATTGATCTAAGGATTCTGTCGGCAGATTCATAGAGACACTCAACGCTTCTCCCTTTTCTATTCTCGAGTTTTTTGTTTCTGTCAGTCCACGCGTGATGCCCTCAGGCTATTTGGCAAAAGATTTAAATCAATACCTCCTTCGGATTCCGAATTGACTGATACGGTAGTTGGATTTGGTACCAGAAATCACTCGTGTATTGCCAGTGACCTTGCGGGTATAAACTCTGCGAACATCATGTTGGGATGCTTGACGAATTCTGCTCGACTCAATATATCTCGGATCACGATATCTAGGATCATGATGCCTAGAGTCGCGATATCTAGGGTCGTGATGACTAGAGTCATAATGCCTAGGGTCATGATGGTGGTGCTGCTGCTTTGTGTCACTTGATTGTTCATGTCTAGAATAAACTTTCTCGTTTGTTGCGTACTTTTCTTTGCTTGATGTTCTACCTTTGGAGGATTTATCACAGTCCTTCTTGTGTTTTTCATTGCTCGATGTGCCGTCTCTGGAGGACTGACGTTCGTTCGTAGTGTACTTTTTATCACTTGATGTTCTATCTCCAGAAGATTGATGTTCGTTCGTTGTGTGGTTTTCTTCATATGATCTCCCACTTGTAGATGTTGATGTGCCCTCCGCGTGCACATGATTGTTACTAGTTGTCGTGGCTCCGACATCTATTGCGATTGAATTAATTCCTGAATCAACGGAGTCCGTTTCTGAATTAGTGGGGCCCGTTCCTGAATTAGTGGAGCCCGTTCCTGAATTAATGGGGCTCGTTCCTGAAGCTGATGTTCCTAGCCTGAAAGCACGAGTCGCAGACATTTCGTATTTGCTTTTGCCTTCCCGGCATGTAATCGCATAAGCATTGTTGCCGATGCCTTGAAGTTTGCATTGGTTGGGTGTTTGTATTAAGGACATTTTGCCCTCGTTCATGGCGGCAAATGTGACAGCTTGTGATTCGGCAATACCGAAATTGGTTGCTCGTTTTTGAGCGATTACTGGTTGAATCGCCATTCTGCTGATCCCCGGTGTGGCAGACCCAGCAACGACGACGGCGACAAGAACTGTTGTGAGATTCATGGTTTTGTTTTGGTGTTTTTGTTGATCGGTTACTTGGTTAATAGATTTTCAGGTTGCAGGGATTGCAGATTTAACCGGGAATTCCGGAATAGCGTCTGCGTCAATTTCAACTGTCCAACGATCGTTTCCTCCGTCGGCAACAACCGACCCTTCTTCGATACAGTTGTGGGTGATGAGAGTAATGTCTGGTCCAGCGTCAGCTTGAGTGACAGTTGGCTTAGCGTGTTCGTAAAGAATTGCAGTTGAGCAATCTTTGGCGGCGTCAACTACAAATTGTTTGGCATTAATGGATTTTGAACTCTCAAGAGTCCCAGTAAAACTTGGAACAGCTAATGAACTGAGGATGCCAACGATTGAGACGGTGACCATCAGCTCGAGTACTGTGAAGCCGTTTTGCCTTTGATTGCGCTTAGCAATAGAACGTTTGAGAAAGTTGTTCATTGGTTTGAGTGGAGTGGTGGAGGTCCCCCTCCGATGCACACACCATCTCCCGAACCACTGCTTGCTGTGATGACCTGGGGCAATGTTTGCTGTGATTCTGCTCACAGCGTCCTGAGGTCTGGCTTGTTCTGCCGAGAGCTGGTTCAGTCACTCACAACTCGCAAGACCACCCTGCTTTTCTCAGCAAGGGTTTTGTATTGCTTTCAGCTATCTTGTAAGGGCACCAGGCTTCCCGACCATTATTCAATAAGACATAAACATTGCTTGTTCGTATATCTTCTTGGCCAGTGAAATACCGCCAACATCTTGAATGACAATACAATTGCTTCCTGCATGCAAAGTTTAGCCCCGGCGCTTCTTGACTTCTGTTCAAATTGCAAATGTTCTAATAAGCTCATCCGGAATCCTTGGGGCTTTGATTCCTATCATTAAAATAAACTCTTAGTGTGTGCTTATAAGTGATCGTTATTCTGAGGTTTCCATTGTTGCTGCTGCTCCCAGCACGATCGTTAAGTTCTAAAGCTAGCCAGCTCGGCCAAGTGCAGGGATTAAGCGTAATCTGCTGTTCGCAGCAGCGATAGCGATACAAGTAGACCGTTTCATGTGTTTGATGGAAGGAGAGGAGCTCGTCGCTCTCGGACCTCATTTCCATCTCCGCAACCAATTCGGTTCACCTCACCCAAAGGGTTGAAACGGCAGGCCATCCACGCCCCTGCTCGAGGCGGATCGCTACAGGATAAGGCGCGGCTGTTGAAACCCATCTGGCGTCCGTGCCCATGGGTAACGCCCGATGCTTGCCGAGTGCTGTATCTCAGAAAATGCCAGGACTGCTTTCTTGGCTCTGGGGGCTTGAATGCAGACCGAGTTCCGACTGATCAGTAAGACAGGGCATTGTTGAAGCGTTCGTGCCTCAAAGCTGATGTCAGCAACATTTGCAATCAGGTTGTTGGCTTTTTATTTCTGATCAGCTATCAATAACAAGGAGCCATCTATTGAATATGCGTCAAAAACTTCCAGGCTTTCTTGCTCTTGCTGTCCTCGTTTCAGGATGCAACGTTGATGTAAAAATGCTTGAGGAATGTAAGGATAAAGATGGAAAACCCCTGCCTGAGTGGATCTGTCGCAAAGGAGATCCAGGCGAAGGGCAAGGCAGTTAATGCACGAAAGGATGCGCAAGGCTTGATTATGGGCTTTAACGGTCAATCCAATAAAAAAGACCCAACGCCTTGGCGACCGCTGGGTCTCATGGTTGTCCGTGTAAGGAGTTGGATGCCCTTGTGAGGAGAACCAACTATGAGAGTTATAGCAAACACATGTACTATTTGCTAGTGAATTTGTACTCATTTGCGTAAACAGATGATCCGTGCTGCTCAGTAAGCAAAAAACCTCCTTTCTCCTGGCTGCGCGATGCCAATCAATAGCGATGGGCGTTCGGCTGGCGCAACGGCTGGGGGTGAGGGTTGGGTGTCACGGTGTGATGGGCTAATGGTCTCTGAAAGCGCGACAGCTTGTGCCGTTTGACTTACTGGTCTTAGCTGATTGCATGGCCATGCCTTGCGAATAAAATCCGATCGTGAGGAGAAAACACTCGCGGGGTGGAAACAAGGCAACACTCCCTCAAGAGTTTTCAGAACCCCTGCCTTCGGCGGGGGTTTCTTTTTGCTTGCTTGGCTCGTGAAAATTGTGCGGACATTGATGATCAGTGGTGCAAGTCGTGGCATCGGGCGGGCAATTGCAAGGAAGGCATTGGCTGATGGTCACCGCTTAAGCCTAGGGCTCAGAGATTTGAACTCGCTAAAAGGTTCAGTATTAGACCCAGAAGTTGCTGGAAAACATCGTGTAATGCTGCACTCATACTCAGCTGAAGATTCACTTGGAGCTCAGTCCTGGGTTGATGCCACGGTGGATTATTTTGGTTCTTTTGATAGTTTGATATGCAGCGCCGGTATATTCAGTAGGGTTTCAGTCTTATTTTCTCCAGGCGAAGAAGAGGAGATTGAGCGGACAATGAAAATAAATCTGATAGCTCCCTGGATTTTGGCCCGGGCCGCTTGGCCTCAGCTGGTTCATCATGGTTCTGGAAGAATTCAGATGCTGGTGTCGCTGAGCGGGAAAGAAAGTAAAGGTAAACTCGCCGCATATAGCGCCAGTAAATTCGCGTTGTTAGGTTTGTGTCAGACGATGCGTAATGAAGGTTGGAATGATGGCATTAGAGTCACAGCTATTTGCCCAGGTTGGGTTAACACTGATATGGCTCATTCTGTATTGGCAGAGCCAAGTGAATTTTGGCCAACACATTCGCTCAAGCCAGAAGAAATGACTCAGCCTGAAGATATTGCCGATATAAGTTCTGCACTGCTTAAGCTCGATAATAGAGCTGTTCCTTTTGAGGTATCTGTTAACTCAAATCTTGGATGGTGATGAGTGTATTAGAGCGTCTTGATTTGGTGGATAGTCTTTCAATTAAACAGTATCGCTTCCATTTCGATGCTTGGAGCAATGAATCTTTTCCAGATGCTTGGCTTACTGGTCAGTAGGTCTGCGGATTGATTGAGAAGGCTCGATTCGTTGCGATTACTGCTGTATGGCGATCTACGTACTCAAGGGCTGTTCGAAGCTCCCTGACTATCCTTCAGCAGCTGGCACTGAGCATCAGAGTCTTCCGTCAACTCTGGTGCAGCAGCCTGAACTGATGTGTCGCCGGCCTCAGTTCGGGTAATCATCTGATCAATGGTTCCCTGAGGCTGCTTATCAAGAAGACGGAACTTCAAGCCATGACTCGTGGGAAGCAGGTTGATTCTGTTCCCTTGAAGACTTCTTGCTTCCAGAGGTTGAATGCGGCAGAACGTGTGTGCCTGTGCTTCGGCATCTGATCTCCGGACAGGTGCTGTCTGCTGGCCGTCGGATGCAGACAAGTCCTTAACGAGTGCATGCTGTTCCTTAGGCATAACTCGCCCTATGTCGATGATGGCTACGTTTTCTAGGCTCAGGGTCTTTGGTGCGATCTCGCGTTCTTGAGTGGTCTGTCCTTATAACATCAGCGCTTTTCACTGGCTTTATTGTCAAACATCCATTCCATCATTCCCTTGCTGTCGTTTTTAAGGGAGACAATTGCGAAGCTCACTAGAAATACCAGTGAAACAGTGATGAGAACAGCTGCGCTGAGTTCACTGATTTCGAGATTTCCGAGTGAGAGTGTGAGCAGAATTGGGCAACTCATTCAGCGGTTTCGCATCTTCCTTCTTTGGGGACTTGGCCGAGAATTAGGAGCATCTTTTCGTCTGGAAATGTCTGGTTGACAGACAGTAAGGACATTAACCAATTCAGCATTTTTCGAGCATATTGATCCAGGCTAGCTCTGGTCGATGAGCTGTAGTTCGCCCGTTACGGCCGCTTATCAACACTCAATATCGTTGTATCCGATTTGACTCGGCGTCAGTGCTTTTGCGGTTTGGTGCTTTCGGTCGCTACGGCTGGCGCTGTGATTTCGTTGGTTCATTCACCCGTACAACTCGATCACCCGTTCAAGGTCTGGAGAGGTTCATGCCAGTGGTCTTTGGGATGAATCGCAATCCAAAACAAAAGGGGCCGGATAAATCCGACCCCAGCCACCTGCATGCTTCGATGATGGCAGTGCAAATGCTTTTTGCAGAGAACCCTTAACGTCTCGAGACCAACGGTGCTTTGTCGTCAGGACTGAGCCTCGGCTTCCTGCTTTTGTTCAGTGGTCTCGGCATCTGCTGAGTTCTGGCTGCGCTGACAGCCACCTGATCCTGCGAATGCAGGAGCTGTAATGAGAAGCGTTGCGCAGAGAAGGGTCGAGAGGCGAAGCATCGTCGTGAATGTATTTTGGAAATGTTGGCGAATCAACCCCGGCGACCGCGAGCATCAGCCATCAGACTCAAAAAGCAGGACGGATGAAACCAGCCACACCGTCCGATTTGTTTGACTCTCTCCGTTAAAAGTTCAGGCGTAAGACATTGCTCATAGTGTCGTCAGACGCTGCCTGATCCCAAAGCTGATCTATTGCTTAGTGGCTTGTAAATGCTGGTTGACGCAGAGTGTCGTTATCACAGGGTGCGACCGTGTTTTGTATTCAACGGCTTTCTGACAAAGGCTGGGACTGCATTGCAGACAATCTCAACCTGCTTGAAGCAAGAGCGAAAGCAACACTTTGGTCACAAGAACACGCGGCTGCCTTTCGGGTTGTCAGTCTCGATCAATCCGACATGCAGTTTCTCTGCAGGGATGGAGTGATACTGGTTGATCTTTCCGAACCGGCAGATCTGGCTGCAGCTTTGGAAGGGCAGCCATCCGTGCTGATGGAAGATATCTCCTGGAAAATTCTGGCGGAGGCCAACTGAAGCTTTCCGCTAAGAATGGTGGTGATCGGTTGTTCGAGTGAACCCAACGTCACCGATGCATTGATCCCTATATGAAAAACCCCGCTCCAGAGCACCTGTGCGGGGAATGCAGAGCAAGAACGCGGTGAGATGCGAGGCAGGCCTCAGACTTTGCGGGAGTAGTACTCCACCACCAGCAGTTCATTGATCTCCAGTGCGACCCATTCGCGTTCGCACTTGCTGACCACCTTGGCGCTGAGCTTGGCTTTGTCGAGCTCCAGGTGGGGAGGCACGTTGGCAAGACCTGGGAATTCCAGGTTGCCTTCAGCCAATTTCTTGCTGCCCTTGCGCTCACGGACGGCGATGACATCACCGGCCTTGCATTGATAGCTGGCGATATCGGTGACGCGGCCATTCACAGTGACATGGCCATGATTCACAAGCTGGCGGGCGCCAGGCACAGTGGGGCCGAAACCGAGGCGGAAGCAGACGTTATCGAGACGGTTTTCGAGAAGTTTGAGCAGGTTGGTTCCTGTGGAACCGTCCTGGGCGCGCGCTTTTTTCACGTAGCGCACGAGCTGGCGTTCGGAGACGCCGTAGTTGAAACGAAGCTTCTGCTTCTCTTCAAGGCGGATCGCGTATTCAGAGCGCTTGCGACGGGCTTGGCCGTGCTGACCGGGTGGATAGGACCGCTTTGCGGCCTTCCGAGTGAGACCAGGGAGGTCTCCCAAGCGCCGCGTGATCCTCAGGCGAGGGCCGCGGTAACGAGACATAGGTGAAGAAGGTGTTGGACCATTCACGCTGATGAGACGCCATGCTGGACTTGATGTCAGCTTTGCGTTTCTGCATGCGCGAACCACACATCCTATCTGTCGGCTTCCTGGAGTCCGTTGGACAGGGTTTCAGCAAGGTCATGGCCCAGCTGATGATCGCCGCGATCGGTTTTTATCGCAGTTGGTTGTCTCCACTGTTTGGCCCCCGTTGTCGCTTCATTCCCAGCTGCAGTGCCTACGGATTGGAAGCGATTCAACGCCATGGCCCCTGGCGGGGTGGCTGGCTCACTCTGCGCCGGGTTTGTCGCTGTCATCCCTTCACCCCCTGCGGTTGTGACCCCGTTCCTGACTGAGTCCATGCAGCTGACCTTGTTCAGCAGGCAGGGTTGCTGCCTTTGTGAAGGCTTGGAGCAAAGGCTTCAAGGCCTAGATCTCAGTCGCTTCGAACCACCGCTGAGCTTGGAGGTGATCGATATTGATGCAGAGGGGATTGAGCCGCAACTGCGGGCTCGTTATGACCTTGAAGTGCCGGTTCTGGCACTGCAGGGCAAGCCCTTGCCACGGGTCTCCCCTCGCCTGAGCGGTGAGGGACTGTTCAATTGGTTGCAACGGCACTGCTCCAGCGTCGCCGGATCGGATTAGAACGGCCTCAGCTTTAGGAGCCGGTGATGACGCAGACGCTCCATGCGCTGCTGCAAGCAGTGCGGCTTCCACTGCCGGAGGGACTCCCTAACCCCGCGGTCACATCGATCACCTGTGATTCCCGCAGTGTCCGCCAGGGCTGTCTTTTCATCGGTCTCCCTGGTGAACGCGTCGATGGCGGCTGTTTTTGGCCGGAGGCCCTGAAGGCTGGAGCCGTGGCCGCGCTGATCGGTTCGCAAGCAGCACAGTCGAATCCGCCCTCTGATCAGGATCCCGTTCTGGTGATTCCTGAGCCGGTGTCCCATTGGGCCGGAGAGCTGGCTGCCGCCTTCTGGCAGCAGCCCTCATTGCGCATGCATTTGATCGGTGTGACCGGCACCAATGGCAAGACCACCACAACCCACTTGATTGAACATCTGAGCCTGGCGTGCGGTTGTTCCGCAGCGCTGTTCGGAACACTGGTCAACCGCTGGCCTGGACACAGCTTGACGTCGACCCACACCACTGCGGTTGCGGATCAGCTGCAGGCTCAGCTGGCTGAAGCGTTGAACCGGGGCACCCAGGTGGCGGCCATGGAGGTCAGTTCCCATGCTCTGGATCAGCAACGCGTCGCGGGTTGTCGTTTCTCCTCTGCCGTGTTCACCAACCTCACGCAGGACCACCTCGACTACCACGCGACGATGGAGGCCTATTTCGAAGCAAAGGCGCGTCTGTTTGCCGATCCTTTCCTGATCGGGGAAGGTCCCCGTGCGGTGGTGAATGTCGATGACCCCTGGGGACGTCGTCTGGCGGATCGCCTTGGCGATCGCTGCTGGCGCTGCAGCCTCGACGAGATGGCCGATCTCAGCATGCGCGATCTCGTGATGACATCCAGCGGCGTGCAGGGAATGCTGGTGACACCTCGAGGCGAAGGACGTTTTCATTCGCCTCTGGTCGGTCGCTTCAATTTGATGAATGTGATGCAGGCCATCGGCTCGCTGCTTCAGCAGGACTTGCCACTGCCGTTGTTGTTAAAGGCCCTTCCGCATTTCCGTGGTGTGCCTGGTCGGATGGAGAGGGTGCTGCCTTCCGCCTCTGCCACAGTCCAGCTGCCCGCCGTTGTTGTGGATTACGCCCACACCCCGGACGGCCTGCGCAGCGCTCTTGAGGCCAGTCGTCCCTTTGTGGATGGACAGCTGGTATGTGTGTTTGGCTGCGGTGGCGACCGTGATCGGGGCAAGCGTCCTCAGATGGCCGCGATTGCTGCAGAGCTGGCTGATCGCGTTGTGGTCACATCCGACAATCCACGCACGGAGGATCCTCAGCGCATTCTCGACGATGTGGTGGCGGGGCTTTCTTCAGGCATCGACTACCAGGTGGAAGTTGACCGAGCGATCGCGATCGCTCAGGCGATTGCTCAGGCAGGAACCGGTGATCTTGTCTTGATCGCCGGTAAAGGGCATGAGGATTACCAGATTGTGGGTACTGAAAAGCTGCATTTCGACGACAGAGAAGAAGCAGAGCGAGCCCTCAAGCAACGCTTCGATGCCAAAAAAGTTGGTCGTTAAGCTTCAGTTTTTGATCGGGCATCAGTTTGATGATTGCTACTCAAGATGCGATTGTCTTGAGTGATTTTGATGCTCATAACTTCTTTGTTCCTATCGAGTTGGCTTTGATTTCTGTGCTGCTATTTTCACGAGATGATTGAGTTGTTCGCAAACGAGCTTGGGACGTTCGATCTGTATGAAGTGTCCACCCTGAGCTCTGAGAGCCTTGCTGTTTGGATTCTGGTTTAACCATTGCTTTTGCAGGCTGTTCCAATTTCCTTTGATTGGAGTGCTGGAATTCATTTCAGTAGATGACATGATAATGATTGGGAATGTGCTGCTCATCGGAGGCAGCTCTGCCACTTGCCTTTTGCTTGCCTGAAATCCTTTCTGTTGATAAAAACCATCGGCTGTGATTCCATTGTTTTTGCGTTGATTTGAAACGTTGTATAGCTTGTAGGCTTCCCTGCTGGGAATGTCTCCAATTGTTGTGAGGGCGATGTCAAATTGTTTTTGAATCCGGTCTGAATACAGGAAATTGCTCGGTACTGGATCAACCATCAGCATGCCGGCGATTGAGTCAGGATATTTGCGTGCAAAATATCCTGCATAGAGTCCACCGTATGAGTGTGAAACGAGAATATATGGTGATTTAATGCGATTCCTGTCTAGGAGTTGGACGAGTTTGGAATTGACGTGTTTCGCTGTGATCGGATTTGCTGAAGAGACGCTGAAGTCTGGTGAGCTTTGGCCTAGGCCGCTTCGGTCGTACATGAACAGATTGCCAAGCTGTTTGATGCACTCAAAGAACGTTTCGTTTGCAGACCATGCTTCTAATGACGATCCTGTTCCGTTTTGAAAAACAATAGTGCCTTTGAAGATTGAATTGGGGTTTGGATGATATTGAGAGTGCAAAAGACTGTTGTCAATTTCTGTGAAATTGACCTGAGCCGAGGCCAGCGCAGTCCAGAGATAAGAAGATGGAATGATTAGTTTTTGGAGTGTGTTTTTCATGTCTTTCAGGGCTCGCTCCATGGCGCTCCTGGCGCTATCTGCCCATCGCTGACAACGTCCGAATCCGATCGATGAGTTGCGCCATGTCGTTCTCGCTGGTGCAGATATGGGTGCAGGCACGCAGGCAGATCGGATCTGCCAAATCACGGATCCAGATCTGTTCTGCACCCAGTGCTTTCACCACATCGGCTGGTGGGACTGCCGTTGCCTCAGCGTGCATCTGAAAACTCACGAGACCAGCAGGCGGTGGGCCTTCAAGCAGTGGTGAGATCCCGGGGATCGACTGCAGCTGACTCCACAGCTGGTTGCTCAGAGTGCGGATGCACTCGAGTCGATCGCCATCCGAGCCTGCCTGCTCCAGCAGCTCAAGAGAGCAGCGCAGACCAGCCATCAATGGCACGCAGCTGGTGGCCACCTCAAAGCGACGGCTGTCGTGATGGAAGGGGTCTGGATCATCAGCTACAGCCCGCGTTTCATCCTGAAGACTGCGCCAGCCGATCATGGTGGGATGGGCTTCCGTAAGCATGCGCTCTGAGAGCGCCACCCCACCCAGCCCTTCCGGACCACAGGTCCATTTGTGCCCGGTAAAGGCATAGATATCGGCCGCTTCTGCCGCCTCTGCAACGGGGATCTGGCCGACGCTCTGTGCAGCATCAACGAGTAGGTAAGGCTGTGCCGGGTGCTGTTGCAGCTGTGCGGCCACTGTCGTAATCGGCATCTGCTGACCGGTGTTCCAGAGCAGATGCGACAACACCACCAGCCGGGTTCGGCTGGTGAGCTGCTGTTCGAGGGCCGCCAGCACGTCGCGATCGGTGCGGGCCTGTTGATCGTGTCCGAGTCTGAGTTGCTTCACCGGCAGTGTCTTGACCTGAAGCTGGCGGCGACGAGCCAGTTCGTGGCAGGCCGCGACGACGCCGGGGTGTTCACAGTCGCTGATCAGAATGTGGTCGCCATCCTCAAGGGGAAGGCCCCAGAGCGGCAGCACACACCCAGTGGTGACGTTCTCACTCAGGGCGAGCCGATGGGCTGGCACATTGCACAACCGGGCCAGACGGCCGCGAGTTTTGCTCACTTCGGAGCTGATGTAGGGCCAGATGTCGGTCGTGAAGGGGCCGAGTTCCTGGATCTGTTTCCAGCTGGTGGTGATGGCCTCCAGCGAGGGTGTTGGCAGCGGCCCCTGCCCGCCGTAGTTGAAGTAGGTCTTGTTAGCCAGCGCGGGGCAGAGTGATCGCAGCTTGTTGGTGTCCATAGGCCCTTGGGCGTACCAGTGAGTAACTAACGCTGTGTCGAAAGGTGACCCATCGGAAGCATCTTTACGTCCGAAAAGCGCGGAATGGGGATCAGCTACAGCGTGGCGTTTCTAAGGACATTCAGCCAGTCATTCATGGAGGATTGGTTGAGACCGCTGGATCGACCTATCGAATGGCGTAAAAACTTTCGCCCGCTTAAAAACCATGTCAATGCATGGATGCTTCATGAGCTGTTGCTGTCCGTAATGGGCAGTACTTCTGCCCCGAATCTTGCCCAACAGATCATCCCTGCTATGAAACTAGTTATGGCAGAGGATCCTGCAGCTGCGCCTGCGGTGGCTGATTGCTCTGCGTGGAAGGCGATCGCTATAACGCTCAGTCGCAGCTCTGGGTGTCAACATCTATTGCCTAGTCGCTGGCGAAGATGTCCTGCGAATCATTTATATTTAAAAAACGAAGCTAATTTGCGCTTCGCATTGACTAGCATGAAATGTATTTGTGCTGCCCCTGGCAAGGTGATTTGTTGTGAGTGAATCGCCTAGCATGGAACTATGTTGGCAGTGATCAGTTCGTGGGTATGCCGCCAATAGTCGTTGGTAGCCAGGTGGCTAATCACTGCGCTGATGTTTGTCTTTGTGTCGTAATCTATTTAACGAGATATCTTTGAATAAACACTTCTGCCATCTCCTGGGAGTAGAGATAGGTCGCGAGAATCGATCTTTTCGCCAACGTTGATATCAAGGCCTCCTTCATTTTTGGAATCGTACGCCTCAAGGCTGAGCTGTAAGCCATCTTTTGCTTCGTAATCATAAAACAAGCAATTCCCTAACTGATTTTTGGCTCTGCCTTCTGTTGAGTATCTTGCTTCTCCTTTCTCCTTCAATGAATAGTCGGTGCCTGCGTAAGTGATGTATCTTGGTGGCGGTAGTTCGATGTGTAGCTGGTCCTCAGGTACGGGGCTTAGCCAGCTCACTTCCAGCCAATCATCTTCAACTACCACAAGCCATGCTACGTCAGAATTGTCTCGTAATAGGTATTCAGTCCACTCGAATTGACCCTGTTGATAACGATAAACAGTTTCAACAATCCAATCCCGTGCTTGATATTGCACAACATCGCCGATCTGAAGGGTGAATAGTGTTCGCTCTGTCGCAACCTTCCCTTTTAGCTCTGCATATCGCCCTATGGCCATGCGTTTGGAGCGGAAGCGCAGCCATACAGCTAGAGCCGCTATCAGGACGAGAATCAGAATAAAGAGCATTAGCGGATGGGGGCTGACCAGCGATCTCTGCGTTGATAGTCAATCAGAATGGGCCTGGTAAGTCGATTGGCTCGTACTGAATCTCGGTCGGAGGGTCTGTAGTCCCTTGGAAATTCCAACATCCGAGTGAGTTGAGCGTGATCAAACCATTTCGCTTCAAAGGGAACCGTTTGAAAAGCAAGTTGTTGGCTTTCGCGATGCGCGAGCACGAAGCCCCATGGCCCAAAACTTGGTACCGTCACACTGTAGGGATGGGTCTGCAACGGCAGATGTTGAAGACTTTTTTCGATGGAGGCCAGCACCAATGGCGTAAAAAAGGGTGTACTGGCTTGTGTCACGAAGACACCATCGGAATCAAGTTGTTTGATTAAACGGTTATAGAAGCCAACGCTGTAAAGTCTTGCCACTGCAGCGGTGTCTGGATCAGGAAAGTCAGCAATCACCACGTCGAACGGACCTGGCATTTTCGCTATTAACCCGAATGCATCACCAACTTGAATGTGCACTCTTGGATCTGCGAAGCTGTTTTGGTTAAGGCGTTGAAGCGCTGGGTGCTCTTGAGCCATGGTCAGAATGGCTTCATCCAGTTCGATCAGTTCAACATGTTCGACGCTTGGCCAGCGCAACACTTCCCTTAGGGCCAACCCATCGCCCGCTCCGAGAAGCAGGACATTTTTTGGCTTGGGGTGAGCTGCCATTGCAGGATGGACCAAGGCCTCGTGGTAGCGGTATTCATCGCGGCTAGAAAATTGAAGATTCCCATCTAAGTAAAGACGTATATCACCACGTCTTCGCGTTAAAACTATGCGTTGATATCGACTCTGAACTCTGCTGATGACTGGATCTGAGTAGAGGTTGTCTTCGATCCGATCTCCCATTGGGATAGAGAAAAATCCTCCTGTTGCAATTAAGGGAATGGCGAAGAGTGTTCCACGTCGCCATCGACGTAAATCATCGAATGACCAGCTGAGCCAGCATGCGCAGCCGATGGGAACCAAGGAAAGAGCGGCTGCAGTTGGCAGTAACCCAAGTGTTGGTAAAAGCAGCAATGGAAATGCCAATGCTCCAAGTAATGACCCGAAGTAATCGAGGGCTAGAACACGCGCTAAGACCTGCCTGAGCTGTTGTTGTGTCTCCAGTAGCCGGGTGATTAATGGAAGTTCCATGCCCCCCAAGACACCGACCAAGACGGTGAGCATGACAACGGCTAACCAAAGAGGACCATCCATGGCGAACAGTTGAAATAAGCCCAGAGGTCCGAGGAAGCACAAGGGACATAGACTGAGTTCGACGATTAACAAGCAGCGCAATAAGGCTGGTTGTGGAGTTGTCGACACGGCTAAAAATTCAGTCAACCAGGCTCCAAGGCCCATGGCGGCGAGGAAGGTGCCGACCACCACGCCTGTCGCCACGGTGGCATTCCCTGCGAGGTAGCTGGCTTGCGTCACCAGCAAGAGCTCAAGAATCAGTCCGGCTGCTGACGAAAGCATCGCTGTCATCATCAGCACGCGCACTTGGCTGGGTGCGATGGAATTCGTCACTTCACACCCGATGGTCCACGTCCCTGAAAACCACCCCAGCCCCCCCGTGAACTGGTGCGCCACTGTCCACCACTGCCGGAGCCACGGTAAATGACACCTCCAGCGGATGACGGTCGGCTGGAGGGCGTTCCGTCGTTCCCGAGCCGGTAGATCGCTGGGCGGTGGATTGAATCGTTGCTTCCCAGCACCGTGACCGAAACTGATAGGACCAAAAGAAGAGGTCGATGCATTAGAGAATTCTCCTGATGTTGAGCGGTCTCATGGATACAATTCGATCTCGAAGGTCGAAATCAATCCATTCTTGTTCTAGGCAGTCAATTTGTTCTGGAATGGATAATCGGAACCTCAGGCTTCTAAGTCTGGGGTTGTAAAAAAACAGTCGTTTTTTAAACTGCCAGTAGGGTGGATCGTCTTCATCATTTGCTGATTTTTTATTAAGATACAGAGTGATCTTTTCCGACTGCAGGGTCAGTCCGTTGCCATCAATGATCTCCAGGCTCAGGGGTAGTTGGAAGCTGCTTGATATTTTTTGATATGCATCCGATTTGACGCGAGAGGGAAGTTCAAAGCGACCTTTTATTTTTAACATAATCACGCCTCTTTCGTAATTCATTCGTGTGAATGATGAGGTTTCTAGGAGGTCATCAATACGTCCCCCATGTCGACGTCGTCCTTGGCAATAAATACTATTTAGGAACATGAGCACAATTCCTAAACCAATCCAGAATGTCCAAATAGCGAGTCCGTGATCGACTTGTCGATCTTGCACATTGACCCTTAGAGGTAGTTGAGCCAGCAGTGCTTGACCAGCCTGATCTTCAAGGCCGTCGACTGCAAAGCGAAGTCGATATTGCCCTGATTGATTTGGCTTAAACAGCACTTCATAGTAACTGTCAGATTCATCGTAAATGCCGCTTTGTCCGTCTTCTTGCCAAGTTCCCCTCTCTCTCCATCCTTCCTTGTCAAATGCCAAAACAACTTGGTCGGAAGCATTTAATAATTCAGTGGTGAGCGAGATCGCCGAATTCACAGGCAGGCCAACCGATGCAAAAAGGCGTGTCGCGCCAACCGCTTCTGCATCAAGAACAAAAGGCTCGCTTAAAATCACTTCACCATTGCTCGGCAAGATCAGCTCCTGGCCGAGAAGTTCACGTTTGGGCGGTGGTGCCGTGCATCCCGGCCATAGGGGGATCATCAGGCTGAGAAGAGGCCAAAGCAACAATGGTTGCTGTCGAATCGACTGAAAGGGTCTGTGCACGCCCGATGGCTGAGCCATAAATGCAAGGGCAGTCAACACATTCAGTAGAATAAGGGTTGACGTTGCAATTGTTTCGATGTCCCAGCTGGTCACCCAGGTGATGCTCACCATTGGGTGGAGTTTCATCAGTGTTCTTTTGATCCTTGGAGGTACCTGGCTGTTTGATCGACTCACTCCAATTGATTATCGAGCTGAAATTCGCAAAGGGAATGTGGCGGCCGGTTTGGTAGTCGCATCTGTGGTCGTTTCAATTACTGCTGTTGTGGTTGCTGTTGTTCTTACTTAGTTGTTTTTATTCCAATTTGTTTCATGGGATGATTCTTATTTCTCCGGTGGTTAGTGTCTTGATTGATGCTCATCGTTTAAAGCAACTGCCCGGCAATGGTCAAAGAGTGAAAGAAGACTGCAGCGGGATCTGGGAGAATTGCTGCCATGGTGATAGAAGTATTCCGGCTTGAGAAATTCTTGTCATTGATCAGCTGAAAGAAAGCCAGGAAAATTAAAAATAATATTTTTGCGAACAGCGTTTTTAGTAGTGCTTCCCTGTTGATTGGAGCTTCATTGCTGCAATCCCAGGCTCTGCCAGGCTCCTTCGAAGGGGCCCGTGTCTCATTTCAGGACTTGGCTCTGTTGAGGAGTGTTCAGCCAAGCCATGGCTACGTTGCGTTTGTCCGTTGGGTTGGTATCACCGATGACCTTGGTGGACTGGGTCTGGATTGTTCACCCCGTGCTGGCGGTGGTGTTGATCTATCCCCTCACGGGCATCGTGATCCGACTGGCGATTCAGACACGATCCCGGCGCTTGAAGACTGCAAAACCGCCCCCGACGGTGGGACGCGACCACAGCGATCTCGGCCGTTGGCTCGCCGCAGCTGTGGTTGTTCTGGTGATCGTTGCGCTCACTGTGGTCATCGCAACGCATGGGCCGCTCGATCAGTTTCAAGGTGGCTTCCGCCGGGCTGGCACGCTGCTGCTGGTCTTGATCGGAACCCTGCTCAGTCTTGGCGCGCTCTGGATGGCGAAGGCACCTGGCCTGCGACTGGCGTTTGCTCTGATTACCTGGGCTGGTGTGCTTGGTCTGGGAGCTCAGCCGGAGGTTTGGCGATTATCCGATGACCCTTTCTCGCCCGCGTTCTGGCAATCCCATTACTGGTCGGGTGTCGCCGTGGTGGGCCTGATGCTGTTTTCGCTCGGTGCCCGGCCGGAGATCCTGCGCGACCTGCGCCTGCGCCGCCTGCATGTCACCGCCAATCTGCTTGCTGCGGTGCTGTTCGTGGCTCAGGGCATCACGGGCACCCGCGATCTTTTGGAGATTCCACTGAGCTGGCAGAAGTCGACGATCTATGCCTGCAACTTTGAGGCCCGCAGCTGCCCGCCGTTGGCCCCGCCACCTCCTGCATCGATGCCTTAGGGAGCGGTGCCGCTGCGCTGATAACAGTGCTGCCCTGCTGAGTCGGGATGATCGGGATTCCAGGGTTGGGGCTCAATCACGCCGAAATCCTTCACCACCTGGAAGTTTCCAGTGTCATCGGCTCGGCCAAGCAGGGAGCGCTTGTTGAGGTGCTGGCTGGGGGTGATGGTCAGTAAACCCTGCGGGGCTGCATAGCTGGTGCCAATCAGCTGCTGACGCACGTCTTTGGGATGGGTGCTGCCGGCGCTTTCCGCTGCGCGGGCCCAGAGATGGACCAGGCTGTAGGCGGCTTCAGCGGGATCGTTGATCACGCGGTGATAGCCGTAGCGACGACGAAAGCGCTGCGCGAATGTTTTGGAGGCGTCTCCAGCTAACGATTGGAAATAGCTCCAGCTGGCATAAGTCCCGGAGAGTTTGTTCGTACCGATCGCCAGCGCCTCTTCCTCCGAGACAGAGAGACTCAACACGGTCACTGCGCTATCCATGGCTTGTGAGCCAATGAGGCCCTCGCGGTAGAGCTGTTCAAAGAAGGCGATGTTGCTGTCGCCGTTAAGGGTGTTGATCACAACAACCGGCCCGCTCGCACTGGCTTGCCGAATGCTTTCAACCAGCGGCTCCACCTTTGCACTGCCGAGTGGGAGGTAGTGCTCAGCAAGAACGGTTCCCCCTTCGCGTTGCACCTGGGCACGCATGATGCGATTGGCGGTGCGTGGATAGATGTAGTTCGAGCCGATCAGCAGGATGCGTTTGCTGCGGTTGGCCAGCATCCAGTTCAAGGCGGGTTCCGACTGCTGATTGGGAACCGAACCGCCATACACCACGTAAGGGGAGCACTCCTGGCCTTCGTATTGCACCGGATAAAACAGCAGGGCATCCCGTGTTTCCAGGGCAGGCAGCATCGCCTTGCGACTGGCCGAGGTCCAGCCTCCGAAGATGGCTACCACCTGCTCGTCATCCAGCAACTGTTCGGTTTGACGCGCAAAGGTGTCCGGATCGGACATGCCGTCTTCCTCGATCGGCTGAATCAAGACGCGCTTGCCCTTCAGTATCAGCCCACCGCTGGCGTTGATTTCTTCGATCGCCAGTCGTTCGGCTTCGGCCACGGTGTTTTCCGATAACGCCATCGTCCCGCTGCGGGAATGGAGCAGGCCCACACGCACCACATTGACGTCGGTTGTGGAAGCGCCTGTGTTGCAACCACTGACCAGCAGGGTGGCCAGCAGGCTGACAAACATCTTGTCGTTCATCGACTTCCCCAGCTGATGAAGGCCGTCAGTACCAGGGCTGAGGCCGAGATGACCTGAAAGCGCATGTCAGCTCGGTTGATCCGGCGCATGGTCTCGAGCTTCTGATCGTCGGGCGCGGCGGCATAGGTGTTGTACCCCCATGTGAACAGAGCGAACAGGGCCATGGCGATCAGATAACTGGCAGTGAACAGATCATCGAGAAAGGTGGTGTAGGGCAGTTTCGGCAGCGAGGAGTGATACGACTGCTGCAAAAAGATCAGTGTGAGCATTGCCGTGGACGGGATGGCCAGGCGCACATCGGACAGTGTTCCCTCAACCGAAGGAGCCATCAACACAATCGAGTTGATGATCATCAGCGGGATGACCCAGTTGACGATTCCAGGCCAGAGATTCGACTGGTAGACCACTTCCAGTCGCACCTGGCTCATGTGCGGCCGATACCAGGTGCCCCGCCGGTTGCTTGTGCGTCGCAGATAGGGCGTGAAGCTGGAACTCTCGAGCTGATAGCCGCTCAGGGTGCCCAGCTCTCCCACAAGGTTGTCATCACTCGGTTCGGGCAGCAACCGCAGATCGGCGTATTTCTGCGAGGTCCACAGTGGTTTGAGCTCCACGATCACCGGCAGCCGCAACATGTCGAATGGATCACGGCGGAAGTCGACTTCATCGTCGTAAAAGCGGCTCGAGAAGTGATAGAGCTGCTGACGCCTGCCACCGGAAAGCTCCCGTGGTGTATCTGTTGAGGGTTCGAAGGTGGAGTCCCACGTTTCGATGCGGTTGGCGAGTGCAATCAGGTCGGCCGGTTCGTCGCCATGTTTCTGCAGCAGCGCTTCCACCTCAGGCAGCCACTCCAGCCAGATCTCACCATCGGCTGTGAAGGTGCGTGAGTTCAGATTCAGCTCATAGATCTTGTCGAGATGGATTCCGGCGTAGATGAACGGATGTTTGCGCACCAGAGCTTCCGAGAGCTGGACTTCTTCCAGGCCTGAGGGACCCTCCATCACCGCCGTAACAGCATCGCGGTCGAGCACCTCGGAGGGCCCCTGGCCGATCAGCCCTCGTCCGCTCAGCATCAGAACGATCGTGAGTGCTGCCAGCAGCACCAACACGAACGGGCGTGGACGGGGCAACCTCCGCATCGACAGCTGCTCGCGCCTGCACTGATGTCTTCAGGATGGCTTTTCGAGTTGAGCCTGTCAGTGGCTGGACCGAATCAGAGAACCTGAACCACTTCACTGACTTCAGGAATGGATTCGCGCATTTTGCGCTCGATTCCCATTTTCAGGGTCATGGTGCTGCTGGGGCAGCTGCCGCATGCACCCTGCAATCGCACTTTGACCACCGGTCCATCGATTTCGACCACTTCCACGTTGCCACCATCGGCCATCAGGAACGGGCGCAGCTCATCGAGCACCTTTTCCACGTTGTCTTGGGTGAGCGGCAGCGTTTCGGTGCTCATGGCCGGATGGGGGGTAAGTGCTTTCGCTCAGGGTAGGCAGGCACGTGTCCGGATGGATTCATACCCTTGAGAAGCAGGATCAGCTCACGCGATGGATCGTTACGACGCCGTGCTGGTGGGTGCGGGAATGATGAGTTCCACCCTGGCTTCGTTGCTGCATGCCCTCGACCCGGAGATGCGCCTGCTGCTGGTGGAGCGTCTCGAGGCATCCGCTCTGGAGAGCAGTGCAGCAGTCAATAACGCCGGCACCGGCCATGCCGCCAACTGTGAGCTCAACTACACCCCTCAGCAGGCCGACGGGACGGTGTCCACTGAGAAAGCACTGGCGATCAATGCAGCATTCGAGCGAAGTCTGGAGTTCTGGGCCTCCCTCACAGAACGGGGAGTTCTTGACCCAGGCAGCTTTCTTCACCAGGTGCCCCATCTCAGTTTTGTCTGGGGACAGGAGGATGTGGCGTTTCTTCAGCAGCGGCATCGTCAGTTGAGTGCGCTGCCGGCCTTCGCCGCCATGCACTGGAGCACGGATGCTTGGCAGATCGGCGACTGGATGCCTTTGGTGATGGCAGGACGTCGGCCTGGTCAACAGATTGCAGCCACCCGTATCGAGCGTGGACTCGATCTCGACTTTGGTGCTCTGACCAGGGCACTGCTGCTGCCGCTGCAGACAGCGGGCGCTCTTCAGGTGGTGTATGGCACCTCAGTGCAGGGACTCAAACGACCGCTGACGGAGTCGATGACCTGCTGTGACTGGCAGCTTGATTTGCGCGGTCCGTCGGGCCGTCGCAAGGTGCAGGCTCCGTTTGTGTTCCTGGGCGCCGGTGGTGGTGCCCTGCCACTGCTGCAGAGCAGTGGCATCCCCGAGGCCGCCGACTATGCCGGCTTTCCCGTGAGCGGCCAATGGCTGGTGTGCGGCGAGCCAGCTCTGGTGGAGCGTCACCACGCCAAGGTGTACGGCAAGGCGAAGGTGGGCGCACCGCCGATGTCGGTGCCCCATCTCGATACCCGCTGGATTGACGGCAAGCGATCCCTGCTGTTCGGTCCCTATGCCGGATTCAGCAGCAAATTTCTCAAGACCGGTTCGCTGATGGATCTACCGCTGTCGGTGCGTCCCACCAACCTGCTGCCGATGCTGCAGGTGGGAGTGAACAACCTGCCTCTGGTGAAGTATCTGATCAATCAGCTGCGCCAGAGCGAAGCTGATCGGATGGAGGCATTGCGGGCATTCCTGCCAGAGGCCAATGCGGATGACTGGAGCCTTTCGGTGGCCGGTCAACGGGTGCAGATCATCAAACGCACGCCTGATGGTGGTCGCCTGCAGATGGGCACCGAAGTGGTCAGTGCTGCGGATGGATCCCTGGCCGCTCTGCTGGGTGCCTCTCCTGGGGCAAGCACCTCCGTGCAGATCATGGTGGAGGTGCTGGAGCGTTGCTTTGCTGCAAAGCTGGCCACGCAGGCCTGGCAAGAGCGCCTCCATCAGCTGATTCCCAGTTACCGCCAGGATCTCAACAGCGATCCGGAGCTGCTCGCACGCACAAGGGAGCGCAGTGACGGGCTGCTGGGTCTACGTGTCTGAACTCGTCTGTTTGCGCATGCGCTTCTTGACCCAGCCTGCGATGACGGCCAGGCCAAACACTCCAAAAACCGCCGCGCCGATCAACAGTTTGCTGTTGTTGTCGCTGAAGATGCCGGCGCCAAGAGCCACGATCGGAGCGTCACTCACAATCACGCTGAACAGCAACGGCAGGATGAATGCTCGCCAGCGAGTGCCTCCAAGACCGACTGCGTAGCAGACGAAATCAAATAACCCTGTCATCAGCAGCCCGCTGAGAAGAAAGGGATTGCCTTCCAGTTGATTGCGATTGAATCCTTCGATGATGCCCATTGCCCGATCTCCCACCAGCTTTCGGACAGGGTCTCGCCCGTAGTTACGGGCCAGTAGAAAGGCTGCCTGGCAGAAGATCAGATCGGCGATCACAATGGTGATGAAGCCTGAGCGAAAGCCAAGAACTGCTCCGGCTACAAGTGAAAAAACAGTACTGGGCAGTGCAGGCAGCACAATGCTCACACCACGCAGCGCAAACAGTGCCAGGGGCCCCCAGATCCCGAGGGTCTTCACCTGCAGTTCGATTTCTTCCCGGGTTGGCCAAAGGCCATTCGCCCTGATGATCTGAAACAGCACGGCCAGCACGGCAATCACAGCTGCAATCAGCAGGAATCGGCGAAAGCGCGGCACAGGCGGGGAGGTTCAGCGTGCTGATGACCTTCCCATATCGATGTCACCTCCTGTGACCACCGGTATCAGTTGATATAGGCACGCCCCTGTTGATCAGCTGCCCGGATAGCAGCCTCCACCGCTGCGGCGGTGACTTCGAAAGGCTCGTTATGGCTGCTTTCGCCTGGGATCACCGTCCGTTGCGCAATCTGCTGGATGGCCTCGTCGTCGTCGGGGTTGATCCCGATCTGCTGCAGCGTGGTGGGCAGTCCCACGGATTGGCAGTAGCTGAAGATCTCTTGGATCTCCGACTGTGGCTGGCCTTCCATCACCAGTTGGGTGTGCAGTCCGAAGGCGACCTTCTCCCCATGAAGCATCGCGTGGCTTGCGGGGATCTCGCTGATGCCGTTGTGAACGGCATGGGCAAGTGCCAGTCCACCACTTTCAAAGCCAAGCCCCGAAAGCAGATTGTTCGCTTCCACAATGCGCTCGAGAGCGGGGGTGGTGACCTGCGAATCCACGGCGGAGCAGGCGGCAGGCCCATCGGCCAAAAGAATGTCGCAGCACAGCTTCGCCAGGGCTGTGGCCGTGGTGGTCGGGTAGCCCCCAACCACATTGCAGCTGTGGCTTTGCCGGCAGCTTCGGGCTTCAAACCAGGTGGCCAGGGCATCGCCGAAGCCAGCGACCAGTTGCCGCTTCGGCGCCTTGGCCACAACCTCCGTGTCAACAAGCAGCAGCAGCGGATGGCGGTTGTAAAAGCGGAAGCCCTGCACCCCTCCGCCATTGGTGTAAATCACCGAGAGGGCACTGCACGGCGAATCGGTGCTCGCCAGAGTTGGGGTGATCACCACTGGCAGATCCAGCTCATCGGCGACGGCCCTCGCTGTGTCGGAGGTTTTGCCACCACCAGCGCCGACGACCGCTGAGAAGGGCTGCGTTGCTGCCAGGCCGACCAAACGGCTGATCTCCTGATCGCTGCATTCGCCACCGAAGGCTTCAACCACCGGCGTGATGCCGACAGGCGGCAGTGTTTCCTTCCAGATCGAAGCCAGCGTTCTGCGGGCCGTGCCACCAGCGATGAACAGCACCGGTCCACTCAGGCCCAGGCGTTTCAGCTCTGTGCCCAGTTCCCAGGTGGCACCGGGACCCTGGACGTACCGTCCCGGTGAGGCGAACACCGCCAGCGGGCGTTGGTGATCCCTGCCGAAATCTGTGCGATAGCCCATAGCCCATCTAGGCAATGATCTTTCCCTAGCCAGGCCTTGGGTGTCCGTCAGTGCTTCGGTGGCTGAGGCGTGATCAACCGTGGTTCCCGCTGAGGTTCACGGTGATTACGCCGGCTGTGATCAGGGCCATGCCCATCAGCTGACCCTGGGTCGGCACCTGGTGATAGAGGAGCAGGCCAATCATCACGATCGCCACGATTCCGATGCCACTCCAGAGCGCGTAGGTGAGGCCCATGGGGAGCACTTGCACCACCCGTGACATCAATGTCATCGAAATGGCATAAGCCGACAGCACCACTAGGGTGGGAACCGGTCGACTGAAGCCTTGCGAGAGCTTGAGGCAAGAGGTGCCGATCACCTCAGCTGTGATGGCCAGCAGCAGCAACAACCAGGGAGAGCCCATGCCTGTCCGAGTCAGGGACGCTTTCCATTCAACGCAATGGCGTTCGGCTTCGCCCTTGGACTTCGTCGCGATGTGGTCGATGGAGTCGTGTTGTGAATGACCAGGACGGATTGTTCAGCGATCAGTCCTGGCTACGTCATTAAGCTGGATAAATCGCTGATCGCTGATTGAAATGGCGAAGTCTTTAAAGCGGTTGGTTGCATCATGACGACTGAGTCTGCGTTGTTTCTTGGCTCGAGCCTGCGTCTTGTCGTCGATCGGCAAATAACGTCTCGAGGGTTTTTGCAAAGCCCTTAAATCCTGCAAGAATTGCCGAATAAGACGTTCTTTAGGGGGTTCCTGAACTGGACCAGTCCTCGTCACCAAGTCTTGATCAGTTGGGGTTGATGCCCAGCGAGGACGAGCGGCTTGTTGCTGCGTTGGCGGGATTCAATCCAGATCAGCTCAGCGATCAACAGCTGTTGCTCTGCAGGGATTATTTGAATGTTGCTGAACAGATTGGATTGTCTGGCTTGCAAAGCTCAGCCGATCTGCAAGAGGTCCTTGAGTTTCTTGCTGATGCTGAGTCGGCAACGGCACGTCCACCGAATCTGGTGGTTTTCATCCGAGATCAGGTCAAACCAGAGGACCTTTGGCTTCCTCGCGACTGGGCAAAGGAGAAGCTTCCAACCCGTCAGTGGTTGCTTGATAACGGACTTTCATTCGAGAACTCCTTCACCAACACGGCGATGTGCTCCTCTGCACGTGCCACGTTTTTCACGGGGAAGTTCCCGGCTCAGCATGAGCTCGACCTGCTTCTCAGCGACATTGAGAATCCAATTCTCGATTCTCAGGTTCAGCTCAATCCCGATCTGCCCACTCTCGGCAATGTGTTGCTGGATCAGGGCTATGACGTGTCGTTTTTCGGCAAGACCCACCTGAGCAAGACCATCACCCTCGAAGACGGCGAGGTGGTTTACCAGGACATGCAGCCCTATGAGTTCAGCGACTGGCAGGGGCCGGATGCCGGGCAGGATATGGATCCTGCCAACGCAGGTGGTGGTTACGCCGACAACGACTCCCGTTTTGTTGATGAGGCCACCGGTTGGCTGAATCAACGCGTGAAGTCGGGGAATGACCGCCCGTTTGCCATGGTCGTGTCTTTGGTCAATCCCCACGATGTGTTGTCGTATCCAGAGACCTGGGGCAAGGGTGATCCTCAGACGAAGTTCGGCTACAGCCGGGACATGATCGAAGGCAGCATCGACATCCTGCCAAAGACGGTGAAGGAACCGATCGCATCACCGACGGCGGTTCAGCAAGGGTTTGATTTAGCAGGCAATTACAAACCTCAGATTCAGCGTGAGTGGCTGATTGCGCAGGCCGGTGCTCAACCGCTGCCGACTGATGAGATGAAGCTCAACTATCTCAACTTCTACGGCAATCTCATGGAGATCGCTGACACCCAGATGGGCAACGTGATCCTGGCGTTGCGCCGTCATGGGATGGTCGACGACACCATGTTTGTGAGCACCAGTGATCACGGCGAGATGGGCATGACCCATGGCGGCATGGTTCAGAAGATGTTCAACGCCTATGAAGAGTCGATTCGGGTTCCGATGATCTGGTCGAATCCCCAATACTTCAAGGGCGGTCAGACGTCTGATGCTCTTGTCTCGCTTGTGGACTTCCTGCCCACTGTGGCTGGGCTCTATGGCTCCAGTGAACAGCAACTGGAGGGTTACGACCTGCGCGGCGTTGACTACTCCCCGATCATTCGCAGAGCTGCGACAGGTTCGCCGCTCTCCATTGATGACCTCGATGTGCAGTCGTCGTTGCTCTACACCTACGACGATATCTATGCAGGCCAAGATCCTGCTAATTCAATCCCAGAGGGTGCATGGGATCATGGGCTGTTGCCAGGCCCCAACCGTCTGCAGGCGTTACGAACGAAGGATTACAAATACGTTCGCTACTTCTCCGGTGATGAGCCGTATGAACCGGCGAATTGGCAGGGCGAGTTTTATGACCTCCGGCCCGGAGGCGGCGACTATTACCCCAACATCGATCCCATCACCGGCCAGTTGAATCCGTTTAAGGCCGCTCCTCTGGAACTGCGCAATCTGGATCCCAAGGCCGAGGCCCTGAGAGTGATCCATGGACACGAGCCCCTGGCCACCGATGAGCAACGGCTGGCCTATGCGCAGATGTCGCAGTTGCTGGATGAGCAGATTGATCGTCGGCTCACGCCGCTGGAGCCTTTTCCATCACGGCAACCCACGGTGACCATCTATCGAGGCGGTTCCGCTGGAGAGTCATCCGCCTACGACGATGGCGATCCGATTGTGAGGCTGCTACCGACAGGGGACGGGAGCAATGCCCTTGAAGTGGCCTTCAACACCAGAGCGGGCCAGAGCTACAACATCGTCACGCTGCAAAGTCAGATCGAAGATGGGGAGCTGGTCTTCAGCAGGGACGATGTTCTGGTTTCGAATATCACCGGTACCAACGGTCCCACCTATCAGTACATCACCGGTCTTTCCAGTGGCCTGGAGCTCTCGGATCTGGCTGTGGAATGGATCGGTGGCTTTGTGCCTCTTGGCTTGTGGGGATGAACGGAGCCGAGCAGCTCACTGCCTTTCTGGAAAGGGTGCGCTCGGATGCCGAGCTGCAACAGCAACTGACGGCATTTCATGTGGAGCTTTGGGGAGACGCCCATCTGCCTCTCGATATTGACCTGGATGCTGTGATCGCTCTGGCCTCAGAGATCGGATTTCACTTTGATCGAGCTGATGTGGTGGCCAGTCAGTGTCGGCATCTGGAGCGTTTTGCCTCCTTTGAGATGGACAACGCCGTTGTGGCCCGCCGCTACATGGCCAGGATCCAGTTGCAGATTGACCGGGGAGGAAAGCCTGAGCAGCCGATGAGCTACTACCGGGCTTAAGTTTCCCCCTCCAGAAGATTGCTCAAAAAGGCATGATCAGGACATTGGCTCAGTTATTGTGAGATCTGAGCATTATTTTGTTGACGAGCTCAGTACATATTTTTTGTCGATGTGTAGGTAGTCGCCGGTTGTTTTTCCTGCGAGGGATTGCATCCAATTAGATTGTAGTCCCAGTGCAATGGTGTTCACTTTGAGTGTGATCTCCCTATTGTTATTCAGGCCTGCATAATGACCAGAGGTTGATGCGTGATCGGCTTTCGTCCAGCGCCCGCGATTGCGGTCGTAATTGGGTTCGCCATCGGACAGGAAGTAAAGAGTGTCAGTGTTCTTGTCGGCGAATGCTTCATCAAGCCCCTCCCAGGGATCGGTTCCTCCCCAGCGGTAGGGGTAGCCATCATCCAAGGTGTTGACAAAGGCAATGGCTGAATCACGCGTGCCTTCAGCTCCGATTTTGACCAGTGACTTGGCCGAATTCTGCCAAATTCGATGGTTTTGATAGCCAGGTGAGCTGAAAGAGCGGAGGCTGATCTGTGTGTCGTTGGGAAGCTCTTGGAGAAGTGAATTTAACTCGTGCTGAAGCGACTCCATGCGCGTGAGTGCACAACTTCTCCGGCTCCAGAAGTAATGACGACCATTCCAGAAGATCTTCCAGTTGCCGAAGCCACTACCCCACAGGATGCATGCACTCATCGAGCCAGAGCCATCCACAAGAAAACGCATACGATTGCTGCTGACATTCCGGAAGAAGAGACCATCGAGCACTTCGCCGTCTTCCGGTCCTTTCTCAAGACGTTTGTCGGCACGGGAGTAGGCCACGAAATAGAACGGGTGTGTGGTGATCTCTTTGTTGACAGTTTCGATTTTCAGGAAGCTTGTTTGAATGTTGTCTTGTTCTGTGGTCGGGTCGATGAACCGGATCAGCTTTCTGTTTTCGTCTGTCATCAGGCGAATGGCTGGCTCTCGAGAGGATCGCTCGGGGGTCTTGTCTTCGTTAAAGACGAAATCAGTGTTCGCGGCCAGCTCACTCAGGGGTGTTGTTTCCTTGCGGGGATCAATGATGCACTCAGGCTGATCTGAGCTGCATCGAATCACACCAATATCGTCAATCACCATGGCGAGCGATTGTTGCTCTGTTTCGTTATATCGGCCATCGAGCTGCATTGAGGCCCCACAACGCTTTAATGAATAGCCTTTGCCAACACTGCTGAGCGATAAGCCGTAATATAGAGGATTGTTCAGTTCAGCCATCTTGACGCCGAATACTGGATTGAAGACCTGTCCTGCTTGTTGTGCCAATGATTGGCATTGGCTGAGGGAGACTTTGTAGTCGTCGTGATTCAGATCTGTATGAGCCAGTTGATCTGTTGGCTTTTGTTTGGTTCTGATCAGTAGGTGCAAACTGCGCTCAATTTCTGAACGCATGATACGTTTTCCACTGATGGTGTTTTGTTGCAAGCCTGCCTTGAGATCCATCTTGTCGATCAGGCTCCCAGTGCTTCGCAGGGCCAATGTTGATGCCCCGATCAGTGCAACTCCTGCGCTGGCCGCAATTAATGTTTCCGGAATCCCAAAGCCGCGTTGATCACGGCAGGCCATGCGTTGTTTGATTTGGGTCATGGGCTTGATGGTTAGGGGATTCATCGATTGAAAAGCGGATGATCGGAGAGTGTTAGGGAGAGAATGCGTTTCTCGTTGATGTCATCGGCGTCGACATCGCCTCTCCTCCCATGTGCCGCTGTGCAGGTGACCGGACGTCGATAACTTGATGCAGCGAATGGGTAGAGGTCGTTCTGGATCTTGGTTCCAGCTGGTTGAGCGAACGAGCAAAACCAAAGCATTCCCATCCGTGCTTGTACCCGGAGGAGAGAGGGAGTAGGCCGATTGGGAAACTTTGATTTCTACATTTTTTGAGATTCTTGTTTTTTCCAGGTTGATTAAGCGATATGGAGGATTCCATTCGCATTGCGTTGTGTCGCAGCATTCAAGCCTTTGAGCACGGTCTTCTTTCGACAAATGGCCTAACTCGACAACATTTTCAACTGCTCCAAATCCGCCATTGATATTGTCAATGCCAACATAATTGGCTGCAAATTTTATTTCGCAGCTTGTCCCTTCTGTAGACTGGCGAGCTCGCAAGCTGAACAATCCTGATTCGATTTTTTGTGTGTATTGATCGAGTTGATTCAGTGCCAGTTGACGCCGGTATTGAGGGATTGCCCATGATGCACTGATCATCACGATCAGTGCCGCAATCAGCACTTCCAGAAGGCTGAATCCACGTGTCGGTGGGAATTGATTCTTCTTCATTCTTCTAAAATGCATCGCGTTTGGAAATTTGGATTGAGTTCGATGGTTCTTCGTTCATTGTCGATTGAATGCTCTGGGGCTGAAAATTGATAGGTCACAACGGTGATGCCCGGATGGTCCCCGACGGTGATTGATCGTTCGATCAGGTTGTTATTGCTTACCCCTGATATCTCTGGTGCAGGAACGGCGTTTGATCCCCCTTGCTGGGATAACTGCTTTTTCAGGTAAGCCGCTGGATTGAGGCAGGCTGCCCGTTGGTCCTGGCTTGGCATGGATTCCAGGGTGAGCTTTGAATCCGCCTGTTGAATTAATTGAATATTGTTGTGAATTGCAGCTTCGATTCTGTCCCGTTCGATTCGATGTCTGCCGCTGGTGATGGATTGGATTGAAACCCTTGCTGTTCCAACCATCACAATCAGCATGATCACTCCTGCGATGAGCACCTCCACCATGGTGAAGCCCTCGCTTCTCTGGCCACCGGGGGGAGAAAACTGTTGCATTAGCGAGTTCTTGGCCATGATCAGAACCGCTGGAATTGATCAAGGCCCGTTCCTCTGATTCCACGGGTGATTCTGCGCCCATATCCCGAGAACCCCTTTTTGGCCCAGTCCCAAACAGTGGATGCCTGCTTTACCAGCGATGCGGATCTGCCTCCCTTCGTTTGTGCATTCAGGCTGAGACGATGACCATTGGAGCAGTAGCTGTGGCTCCAGATCACTCCCTGAAGCTGTGCATCTTCTTGCAATGCCACGGTTCCTTGTCGCATCAGAATCAATGCTGCCGGGAGACTGCTGCCGGCTAGATTGATTCTGTTGTTTTGATCTGCACATTGCGCAGGATCTTGGGGTGCGTCCGTCATGATCACCAGTCGTTCAGGTTGCTGATTGCAGGTGTTGGAGTTGGTGTTGACCCCGCAGATCAGTGCCCGCGGCCCCAGAGTGATGGAAGCATTTTCGCTGTTGGTGCCACTGAACTGTGCTTGCTGAGGTCCAAGCAGATGAAGAACCACAGGCCTCGTGCTGTTTTCAATCAGCAGTCGTGAACGACTGAGATTGATTCGATCAAAGTAGACATGACAATCACCGCTCTTTCCTGTACAGATGTCTTTTTCGCGTAATCGAATTGTTGCGGTTGTCTGCCATTGGCCGTTTACACGACGCCAGCGTCGTCTGCTGTCAATGTTGACGGGTGTGCTGTAGACCCCCGACTGATTTCTACGCTGGCAAATTACACGCCACGAGCAGCGGCCAGAAGGGTTGTACTGATCATCATCAACCCTCCAGATACGAGTGGTGGAGGGCTCTCCCGGGTAATTATCCTTGGATCCGTTGGTTTTGAAAATGCCGGCAGCGGGTTGTTTTTGATTGATAACTGGCCAGATACGAGATGGCAAATTTGCCGTGTAGTTATCGATGCCTTTCATCTGTTTGACAATTGCTGATTGATTGCATTGGCTCGCAAGTGCTCTAGCTTTGTCGTCCGATATATGCCAGAGAATTTGCCCAGGACTGTCCAGCTCAATTGGGCCCAGCTCCATATGATGGGCAGCCAAAATGGCCCAATCATTTGACCGATTCACATCGACCCAGGATTGAATATAGAGCGATCGTTCCAGGCGACTTCGTGCGAGATAGGAATCAGGCGGTGCATCTTTGCGACGCACAATCCCTTCGATGATGAATTTCGCTTCACCATTGTCTGTGCTTCCTGATGTGCCCGGACTGCTATATCCTCTCAGTCGATAAAACGTTTCTATTTTAGAAATTCCATCCTCTCGCAGTGATGGATCATCTGCGTCTTCGAGTGCAACTTCTGTCGTTGGCCAGGATTCACCGGATTGACCCTGACCCTGTTTGGGCAGACCGATGGATGTATCCAGGCAGACTTCTGAAAATTGGGGTGATTGATTGCTATTCAAGCGCTCCCAGTGGAATCCGTTATTGGCTTCGTTGAGGTTTTCGCGGTTATCAAGTGTGAACAGAAATCCTCTGTTTTGATCTGGATTTGGATTGTTGAGTTCGCCAAGAATACGGTTCAATCCATTGTTAGCGGCTGCTTCAGCCAGTTGCTGATAGCTTTCTTTGACGCTTAATCGGCGTGACATTAACTGCCTGGCCAGCAGACTGCTGACTCCTGCCGTAATGATCACCCCCAGCATTAGTGTTGAGATTAAGGCGAGTCCGTCTTCACAGCGTCTTCTCTCGATTGTTGCTTGATCACGGTGTCTTTTGCTGCTGTTGGTCAATGATCGCGTCATTGTCCATTCCTCACGCATTGCAAATCTGCGACGGAGGCCACTGCGTTGTGAGTTCCTTTTCTCAGATCACTGGATCCATTGCGTAGATCAAGGCAGGCCACAACGTTGTAGGTGCTGGCTCTTGGATTCTTCGAGCGTGCTTCTAGGGTGTAGAGCTGATCATTTTCCTTGACGTAAGCCTCGTAGCAATTCAGCTCACCATTGGCCTCGCGTTTTGCTGTTTTACCGCAGGTGGCGCTCGCCAACGTGATCCATTCAAAATCTTCTTGAACAGCGGGTCCACTAATGGTCATCAGCGGCGTGATTTTGTTGAGATCAGCCCAGCTTTCAGGGAGTAAGCCCATCTCATCAACAAATGCCGCAATCGTGACCTGCAGTTGCGACAAACTTGCAGCGGTTTCGTTCTGGCGTGTTTTCTGGACCTGAGAAAAATATTGGGGCAAAGCAATGGCCGCTAAGATGCCAATGATCGATACAGTGATCAGCATTTCAACTAATGAAAAGCCATCCAAATTTTTATTTTTGAATGACATCATTGTTTGGGTTGCAAAAATGGCTGTTGAGCGTTACTGGCCTAAATGCCTGTGACGACCGGTTTTTTGAATGCTCCATCGGTCAGGTCTTCATCAGTTTTTCTGACGACCCCGTCTTTATTGTTGTGCACCAAATTACCTTTGGTGCCGTCGCATTGATCTGTGAAGTTTGTGTTAGTCGCTTTTGGAAGTCCTGCGTAGTCTTTGCAGTCAGGGTGCTCGATGCCGCTGGAGATATTGCCATTCTCCAGGTTGTCAAGACTGGCTTGATTGATAATTGTTGATGCTTGTGCTGTCTCTTCAGTAGCCGCTGCTGTTTGGGTTTGATTGATGAATTGGGGCAGCGCAACGGCGCAGAGAATCCCAGTCTTCAAAGATGATCTGGGCCTGCCTGAGTGTGCAGCAAGTGTGCACAGGAGCTGAGTTTTGATTACTGTCATGGCTATAGGAATTTGAGTGGAATGTCTTGCTTGCTCCTGTGCATCCTCGATCCGTTAACACAAATTTTAATTTCTGCAGACCATTTGTCTGAAAATTGTCTGAGTTCTTCTTGAGAAGCTTGTGACCAGATGCGACTGGATGTGCCGTTGCAAGCAATCTTTGGGTTTCTGCGTGGCCCAGGTGCTGGCATGAGAGCCTTTTGATTCAGCTCTGGCAACCGGATTTCTTCCGTCCTTTAACTAAAGGATTTAGCGGCTGCTTGTAGGGTTCAGCGCGTGCTCTCAGCAGCTGCACCACGAAGCCTTATACCTGTTACCGGTCGCTGCGTTGCGCCACGCTTAAATCCCAATTCCAAGGCTCTTGGTGCTGATGGCTGCTACTTAGGATTAAAAACGCATTGATAAGCCCTCGACGGGAGACCGCCAACCGCATGACCGACGCTCCCGTCTCACGGATCCGTAATTTCTGCATCATTGCCCATATCGACCACGGCAAGTCGACCCTGGCCGACCGTTTGCTGCAGGACACAGGCACGGTGGCCAACAGGGACATGCAGGAGCAGTTTCTGGACAACATGGATCTGGAGCGGGAGCGGGGGATCACGATCAAGCTCCAGGCCGCGCGGATGAAGTACACCGCTGCTGATGGTGAGACCTACACCCTCAACCTGATCGATACCCCTGGTCACGTGGACTTCTCCTATGAGGTGAGCCGCAGCCTGCAGGCCTGCGAAGGTGCCCTGCTTGTGGTGGATGCCAGCCAGGGCGTCGAAGCTCAGACGCTGGCCAACGTGTACCTGGCCCTGGAAAACGATCTGGAGATCATTCCGGTGCTGAACAAGATCGACCTGCCAGGAGCGGACCCCGATCGGATTAAGGAAGAGATCGAAGCGATCATCGGGCTGGATTGCAGCAATGCCATTCCCTGTTCAGCCAAGACAGGGCTTGGTGTTCCCGAGATTCTTCGAGAAGTGGTCGATAAGGTGCCGCCGCCTGCCGATGCGGTGGATGAGCCCACCAAGGCGCTGATCTTTGATTCCTATTACGACCCCTACCGGGGGGTGATTGTGTATTTCCGGGTGATGAGCGGCCGGATCAATTGCAAGGACAAGGTCCTGTTGATGGAAAGCAAGAAGGTCTATGAGCTCGATGAAGTGGGCGTGATGGCCCCTGACCAGCGCAAAGTTGATGAGCTGCACGCTGGTGAGGTGGGGTATCTGGCTGCATCGATCAAGGCCGTGGCCGATGCCCGTGTGGGTGACACCATTACTTTGCTGAATGCTCCGGCGGATGAGCCGCTGCCCGGTTACACCGAGGCCAAGCCGATGGTGTTCTGCGGTCTGTTCCCTACTGAAGCGGATCAGTATCCCGATCTGCGTGAAGCGCTCGACAAGCTGCAGCTCTCGGATGCTGCACTCAAGTTCGAGCCTGAAACCAGCAGTGCCATGGGTTTCGGGTTTCGTTGTGGCTTCCTTGGTTTGCTGCACATGGAAATCGTGCAGGAACGCCTGGAGCGCGAATACGACCTTGATCTGATCGTTACCGCACCGTCGGTGATTTATCAGGTGAACATGATTGACGGCACTGAAGAGATGGTGGATAACCCCGCCACGCTTCCCGATCCGCAGAAGCGTGAATCCATCGAAGAGCCTTACGTGCGCATGGAGATCTATGCACCTAATGACTACAACGGTACGTTGATGGGCCTCTGCCAGGAGCGTCGAGGTGAGTATATCGATATGAAGTACATCACCACCGACCGGGTGACGCTGATCTATGAACTACCGCTGGCTGAAGTGGTGACCGACTTCTTCGATCAGATGAAGACGCGCACCCAGGGCTATGCCTCGATGGAATATCACCTGATCGGTTATCGCAAAAACGAACTGGTACGCCTCGATGTGTTGATCAATGGTGAACGGGCTGACCCGCTGACCACCATCGTGCACCGCGACAAGGCCTACAACGTGGGTAAGGGTTTGGTGGAAAAGCTCAAGGAGCTGATTCCCCGCCAGCAGTTCAAGATTCCCCTGCAGGCATCAATTGGTAGTCGCATCATTGCTTCCACCAGCATCAGTGCGATGCGCAAAGACGTGCTGGCCAAGTGCTACGGCGGTGACATTTCGCGCAAGAAGAAGCTGCTGAAAAAACAGGCCAAAGGCAAGAAGCGCATGAAGGCCATGGGTAAGGTGGATGTGCCCCAGGAGGCTTTCATGGCGGTGCTGAAACTGAATCACGCGAATTGATCCATAGCTTCGGTTGATCACACTTTGATCAGCCGCACCAGCTGATCGCCTCAGGCAGGAGAGAGATGTTTTTGCTGATGGTCTGCTTTCCTGAAGAGCCGAGGTAGGTGATATCAATTTGTTTGCCATTGATGTTGATCGTTCTGGAAATGTTGATGTTTTGCTCGTTGTTTTCAATCGTCTTGTCGTTAATGCCTTCGTCGGTTAGAAAATGCCCCAGTTGATCGTTGATCGTTTCAGAACAATATGAATTCATATAGCGCGTTGGTTGATATTGAGCGGTCTGGGGTTGGGTTCCACTGCACGATGGTCCTGATTGGCATTGCCATTGAAGTGCTTTTTTGCGGACAAGGGCAATGTCGATGCGAATCAAGTCCTGGATTTGATTGCGGGTTCCAGTTTCCTCAGTTCGACGAATACTGCTTAATCGCAACTCAAATACTCCCGCAAGCACGATGAGTAATATTGTGAATGCCACTAAAACCTCAATCAAGCTGAATCCAGCTTGTGGTTCGCAAATTGATGAGCGATTTGGAAACGTGTAGATCCCCATATTTATTTCAAGGTCGTTATACCATTGTTGAAGATGATTTGCTCCACACTTATCAGATTGAGGATGACGTTATCGTTTCCGCTCAAGCGCACTTCGCACGTCTTGTCATCACAGCCACCAGCCAGTCGATAAGTTTTTTGATCGCCTTTGAGATAGACACGATCAAATCCTTTACCCCCGTTCACTGAAATGGTGCTTCCGTTTTCTTGTGAGGTATCGGACCATGGAAGGAAACTGTCATTACCGTCGTTTCCATCAAGTTGATCATTGCCACCCCGTCCGATCAGTGCATCATGCTTTTCGCCACCCTTCATGACGTCATCGGCTGGTGAGCCAAGCAGAATATTACGACCTTGTTGTCCACCAATCAGTGTGACTCGAGATGGATTAGTTCGACTGGGCGTTGGGTTGCCATCCAGCACATAATTACCGTTGGCCCCTTGTATACCTTGACTGTACGAGTATGGACGATTGGTGCAGATTGTTTCAGTGCCAAAGGCTGGTTCCTCACGCCCACCTGCCACGTGAAAGCTTTCATCAGCTTTGAGGAGTGTGACTACGTTATTTCCGCATTCAACATCTTGGATTCGACAAATTGCTTCGCAGACTGATTGATCACTGGGGATCGGCGGCACTTCGTTGATTCGTGATACGCCACCGCTGTTGAATGTTTTTGTTCGTATTTCTCTGTCGTTAGCTTCGCTTGAATTTTCTATCATGCTTAATGAAAAATCTACAAATTTTTGACTTGTTTTCCCGTCAGGACTAGTTATTCTATCAAGAATATCAAGACCATCATGTTCCGATAAGTCAAGATTGTCCAGGACGATTGATTGTTGATAATTCCCTTGGATATATTCGATTCTTCCTTTTTTGCTAATTGTCATCCGAGGCCCACAACGTATCAACACCCCTGCATCTGGGCCTCCCAATAGCTTCTTGGAGTAATCAACCGGCAGGGAGCTGATTTTACGGACACCATAGATGATTTCCGGCAATGTTCCAAGGAGGTGCATTTTCAGCTTCAATCGTGCACTTTGGTCTTGTAGGAGTGCGCAGCCAGTGGCTTCGACGTCTTCCTGTGAAAGGCTTTGCGACTTGATTACATCACTAAGAGCAATCTCTGATTGAATCAATGATGTTGCCTGCTGCCAATCCTGATGAAGCCTTCGTCTGAATTCAGCGCGTGCGTCGCCTTTGGCATTTTGGATCAAGATGTTCCATGTTAATGTTGACACGATGCCAGCAATTAACGAGGCGACCAATAATTCAACCAAGGTCAACCCTGATTCAGAGTGGACCATTGGATCGAAACTGCTTGGTGATTCGTTAGAATGATTTGTCATAATCACAATCTGAGCGTCCTTTTTCTGCACGACCATCACGAATCATGCCGATTGGTGAAAGTATTCTGATACAGCGTTGTTGATCAAGATCTTCGTGTTGAATTTTTAGTTCAAGTACGCCATCATTGATGTTCCCATCTTTTAATTCACCTAGTGCATTGAGTTGATTGTCTTGACTGAATCCTTGGTGTTGTAAGCGGATGACCCGAGTGGTATGACCTTTTTCGGGCGGTGGGTTAAGACTCAGTGCGACTTTTTCACTGCCGTCGCCAAAGCTTTTAGACAAATCAAAAGAGGAGTCGTTCGGATTTGAGGAATCAATGCTGCATGGAGTGTTGCTGTTATCAACATCCATTCTGCTGAAGAGTTGTTTGGAATTCTCATCAATCACGATTCGGCAGGTGAGACCATGAGTCATCGCATAACTCCGCTGAGTGCTGAGCCAATTCTCCAACTCTCTTGTGCTTGACAGAAGTCGATTATTTTTCCATGAGGATGACAGATTGACCAAGGCAATGCTTGAAAGTATTCCTAGGATCGTCACAGCTATCACTAGTTCAACAAAAGTGAGCCCCAGCTGTGACCGTTCTGTGTTTAAATCAATCATTATCTTTACTATTCATTTGAATGAGTGACCAGCGATTACTACCAAGGGCGATAAATTCCATTTTGCTGCTTCCACTTGAGCAGATTTTGTAATTGTTGCAGATGATTGATCCTGCACCTGTGGGAACGATTAATCTTGCGTAATCCCCCGTAGTGTCGTAATCATTGGCAATGACCGCGCCCTTGATGGTGATCGGATATGTTTCATTGCCTCCGCTCAAATTAACATTAAAGCATGGCATGTGTAAAAATGCGTCTATCGCTCCACCACCAGATAGGTTGAAATCTTTCTGCCCGCAAGCATATTGTGTAGTATCCGGAATGCTAGGCCATTGTCCCGTGTATGTACTCGCTCCACCGTAAATGACAAATTGCCCAAACTCGCAAGGTAATTCCTCTCCGGTTACTGGGTCTTCGATATAACACTTAAAGCTGTTTTCTCCAGACAGATTAATTTGTTGACCTTCCATGTAAAATATAATTTTTCCACCTATTTGGGGTTTGACGGTTAGTGTGGTTGTGCCTGAAGCATTAATGTTTAGGATTCTGCAATGAGTCGTTTTTTTATTGGTAGACGTTTCGGTAACTGTAATACAGTGTTCTGGATGAAAATTCCCAGGCTCTGAGTCATGCCCGATTGTGACAGCTTGATAATATAAACTCCAAGGTTCTAAATTTTTTAAATTGTCAGGCAGTTCCTTTCCGTCTGCGTCTCGTATATCCTCCCAGGTCGGTGCTGTAGGAAAATCAATTTCTCCGCTTGAACGTTCCCCGTCAATGACACCTGCTCCAGTCAATTGCTCATCGAGACTTTCTTGATTAAAAGCTGAACAGTCAACAGTGATTTTTTGCCCAGCACTCGTCCATGGTTCACATTTTTCCGGAGGTGGCTCGTCACAATTCACACAATGAACATTGGCCCCGCTTGGAGTTGTAGGGCGAACTTCGTCGATGATATCGCCGAGTTGCAGTGCGATATTTTTCGTTGCCAAGCCATACCCCCATCCAGAAGATGAGCAGGCTGCATAGGGAGCTTTGTTGCAACATTTAGGTACGATCGTTACCTCCTGCTCGAGGATTGCCGAGGCTGCCAGACTGCTTGTATCCCCTTTTTTGAATTGTTGCCCTTGTACCTGAATGATTGCGGTTCCACCCTGACTCTGATCACCCAGAAATTCGTAATTCCTTAATCGATAAGCCCCACTATTATTGTTTATTGTCTTGTATAGCGTTTCAGATTGATCATCAATAATCTGCCAGGGTTTAGTTGATCGACCGGGGCAAGTGCTAGTTGGCCCTCCGAATTTCCCTAAAGTAAATTGATCCCAACCCGTGCAGTAAGGTTTATTAAACTGCTCAGAAACACTGTTGTTCTCTACTTTGCAGTTGACCGTTAATAGTGAAGGATAATTGCTGTTTAATTCATCCAGAATATTATTTACTCCTATTTCAGCAATGTCTACTGCCTCGCTTTTTTGTTTTTGTCTACCTGATTTAATTAATCCATCAAAACTCCGTGCAGCGATAACCATAGCGCCAATCGCGAGTATTAATCCTGTAAAAATTACCAGGATTAGTACGTACCCGTCAGGCTCTCTCTGGTTGGAAGATGTTTTTCTGGATGGCTTGGTTGGCCAAGTCAAGGGGATTAATCTGTTAGTGTTTTAAGTTGAAGGGTCGATGAATTACAAGCTTATACTTCTTTTTAGCTATTTCTGTGTTTTTTGTCAATGTGCATATCGCTGTAGTGGTGTTTAGGCGTTTGTCGGGGTATGCGTGAGATTTTTGCTGTTTGCTCTGACGATTTGTTTGACTTCTGTGCGTTGATATTTCATTAATAACTGGTTTTGCTGATTAAGTCTATGATTTGACTGATCGTTGAGCTGCGGAAATTGTTGGACCTTGAGGTCTGTTAGGTGCTTATCATGACAACGAATTATATCGTAAGTGTTTATGCGTATTTATAGTCGTTGTTTGTGGTTTTGTTCTGAATGTTCTGGCAATTTTGGTGAGTAAATTTGCTTGAATTGCTTTAAATATTTCTGGGTGAAGTTGCCATTCTCTTCGCTGTCACGATTTTGTGGAAGAATCGGTCAGCGCTTGCTTGTGGGTTTTGATGTTAAAGAATTTAAGCTGAAGCGAAGCCTCAATTTCGGGGTTTCAACATAGTCGACTTGTTCGCTTTTCTTGGTGTTTGTCGCCACCTTTTTGGCTTTCAAGCTTCTTGATGGCGACTTGTATTTGTATTCTATTCCGATACTAATTTTTTGCTGCTGCTTGTGTGAGTTTCACGCCCCCCTCTTCGCTTAATGTTGCTACGGCTGGTGTTGCAAGCCCTTCAAAAGGAGAGCCCGCAGCGCTAACAGATGTAAAAGTGATATCTCCTACTCCACTTGCATCGCAGCCGTTGGTAGCAGTGGCGTTTGATGTCACTGTGGCGGTTCCGGCTTTTTCGGGAATTTCGAAACTAGATTCTTGGCCGGTGACTTGTAGAGCAGCACAGCTCTTAGCCGCGCTCATGACCTGAGTTTCGGCTGCATTGACTTTGGCCTTGTCTTGTTGGTTCAGGAAAGCCGGCAGTGCTACGCCTGAGAGAATTCCAATGATGATCACAACGATCAGCAGCTCCACCAGGGTGAAGCCCTTTTCAAGCATGTTGCGTGCATTTTTGCGCTTGAGCATGGCCAGTGTGAGCCGGCTGTTCAATGTGGTCATGGCTGGTCTGTGGGTGGATGTTTGTGCCGCACCGATGGCGCATACCACCTCACCTTCACACTTTTCGCCGGATATGGGGGAAAGAAAGGCTAAAGTTTTCATGTCGCTATGAGCAAGGCTGCAAAAGCCTTGCTTGGCGCTTGCGTCTGCAACCAATGTGTTTACGCTTTGAAGCTTCTTTGTTTTTGATGATCATCGCTTCGGATGCGTTCTGCGTTCGTGGTTTGAATCTGATGGCTAAAACTTCAGAGTCGCTGGATGGTTGGCTTTTTGGCCTTGATGTTAAGACGGGTTATTGAGGCAAGTTCCCCATCTTGCTTTAGGATTTAATTCCGTGCCAAGTGTTTAGGTCCGTTGTTCAGCCACTCTCGCCTCACATCATCATTCTTCTCTGTTTCAACGCCTCAAATAGGCTAGATATTCTTTATCGGATATGTAATTTGTTTTTGTGATGTAGCTAGAATCTTATGTTGGCTGAATTGCGTAAATCTCTGTTTACCTCTGAGTTTGCGATCTAAATATCATCGACTTTGATGTATTCTCCTGAGGTTTTGCTTGAGAGTAATTGCATCCATGGGGAGTCAAGACCAACACTTGTGGAGTTGATTTTGATCGAGCGGTTGCCATTGGTCACCCGTGAAGCATTAAGGCCGGCGTAGTAATTGGCAACTATGTCGTAATCACTATTAGTCCAATCGTTTGAGTCTTGGTCACGATTTGGTTTGCCATCAGAGAGGAAGTAAACGGTGTCGGTGACGCTGTCTCCAAACGCTTGATCAAGGCTGTCCCATGGCATTGTGCCACCCCAAGAGCCTGGATTGCCGGCGCTGAGGCTGAGAACAAAATCAATTGCAGATTGGCGAGTTTCTGAAGTAGGTGGTCCAAGTTCCACAAGGTTTTCTTCACTCGGTGCCCACGTTTTGTTGTTATCATTATCTTCTGTGCTGAATGCAGCAAGGCCCATCTTGGTGGCGTCAGGTAAGTTTTTAATGATGTCAATCATCTCGTGTTGCAGTGCCTCCATCCTGGTGAAACTGCAGATTTCTCTGGTATAAAACCACCCCTTGTTAGGGTCATAGAAGAGTCTCCATGAATTGCTATATTCGCCACTCCAGGCCACACAGGCACTCATTGAGCCTGATCCATCAAGGATAAAGCGAACATTGCGGCTGGTGATGTTTTGGAAAAAAGCACCGCCGCTATAGCCATCGCCTTGATTGCCGTTGGTGTCGTTAAATCCATAGCGCACTCTCTTGTCGGCTCTTGCAAAGGCTGCAAAGTGAAGGTCTTTTTTGGTACTGGATTTAACGTCGGACGTCTTTTCTAAATAACTTGCTGAAATTTGATAAGGGTCCTCTGTGTTGGAATCGTCCAGGGTGTACGGGTCAATAAACTTAACGAGCTTGGTGTTGATGTCAGTTTGGACTCGAATGGCTGGCTGCTGAAAGGTTCTTGCTGGTGTTTTGCCCTGCGTGAAGGTGAATTCTGATTGTTCGAGAACATCGGCTAGCGGCTGCCCAGCTGGACAGCCTTCGTCTTCTGCCAAGTCGTCCAGTCTGCAAGGGATTGTTCCAATATCATCAATCACCCGACTGATAAACAGTTGCGATTCAAAGGTCTCATCAGAAGTGGTTGCCTCACTGGTGCCTGATTTGCTTCCCTGATATGTTCCATCCATATTCAGTGCAGCTCCGCACCTCAAAATCGAATAGCCGCGTTGGTTGCTACTCAGGCTGACGCCATAGATCACAGGCTCTTCAAGTTCGACCATATTGATTCCAAATATCGGCTTAAATCCTTGGCTGCCTGCATTATTCTTGCACAGCATGACCACATCAGCATGATTGCTCATCAGATCCATCTCTGGATCGTCTCCTTCAGTGGTATCAGTTCGCGTGACCAAGAGATTCATGCTGCGCTCAACCTCTGAGCGCATTAACCGAAGGCCATTGGTTGTATTTTGTCGCAGCGTTGCTTTCCCTTGTCCTTCAGAGATCAGTGTTTGTGTTGAGCGCAAGGCCATGGAGGAAGCACCCATAATCAGTGTTCCTGATACAACGCCTACCATCAATTCTGGGATCGTGAACCCCTTTGATCTCTTGTGTGAACGCTTGTTTTTTGGTGAGATTAAAAGCATTTTCTTTTTACCAGCTTTTTGATCTTCCCTTCAATCTGCCATCCTGTTGGGACTCATAAATTTGTTATCGCTGAATTTGTTATGAGAGATCGCTGATAGTCAAGCTTATGTTGCTTGGCAACGACCATTACTCGACGCTGCAATGCTTGTGTCGTTGATCCAGTTGCCACTCTCAATAGCGCCAGTTCCATCAATTTGTATACAGCGAATGCTGAGTCGTTCTTGACCAGGGATGCAGTTGGTGGGATCACCTTTGGATAGGGCCTTTTGATGACAAATTAAAAACGTGAGCGTTCCCGCGTTTGCAGTTGTTCCAGGTGGCGTAAAGCCAAAGTCTCTTGTGCTGACCGCAACTCTGACATGTTGCGATTCTGGCGCGGATTCTTTTTGCACAAGCCTTAAGTTATCGAGAGGCCTTCCCGTAATCTCACTGAGCTTGTTGCCGGCATATCCCTCCATGCAGCCCGTGTCGTCGATCAATTGGCTGATTTCGGAGTCGCAACACTTGAAATCTGTTCTGTTTTTACCTTGGCTAAATTCCGTGATGGTTTCTGGTGTCATAAAGCTTTCTGCAGCAGGAAACATCATGGAACAGCTGGTTTTGCGTGAACCGAGTTTTGCGCGTAAGCCATAAATGCCTGATTCGAGTTGTGATGCATAACGATCCACATCAACTTGCCACCAATTTCGAGTTATGATTGGAACTGTGATTGCTGATGCAGTGCTTAGAATTGCCAGCCCAACAATGAGTTCAACGAGGCTAAATCCCTTTTGCTTGGTGTTATTGCAGGTCATAGCATTGCGAAGAAAAATTGGGATTGAGCTCTGTGATGCGTTTTTCCAAGCCGATGGACGATTCAGGTGCTTCGAAGCTGTGGGTGACCACTAACAAATATGGATTATCGGCATTCCATTCAAGTTCTACAGCAGGATGCTCAACGACTCCTGCGATTTCTGGCTTTTGCAGGTGATCTTTTAAGAAGGTGCTTGGAGAGATGCAAGCAGTCTCCATTGGGCTATCGAGGCCAGCAGCACTCGTAATCGCTTCCTGAGTCAGATAAGAATCCTGCATTTGTAGGAGTTGAATGTGATCATTAATCGCAGCTTCAATGGAATTTCTTGCCGACTGATTTTGGCTGGCGGCCATGCCTGCAACGCTCAGACGCCCCACAGCTGTCATCACGGCTGCGATGACAAGGCCAGCAACTAGCGTTTCGACCAATGTGAATCCAGCCACTGAAGCATCTCTTTTGAGAGGCCTGAATATTTTTAGGGTTGATGGCTGCTTCATGGTGTCTGAATGAGCCTTCTCTGAGCCATTCGACAGGGTGTGCCGAAACGTAATTGCTGCTTGAGAACCTCCTTTTCTATTCTGGTCTGTCGTAATGCTCAGCTGATGACAATTGGTCTAAGCGATCAAGAGAGTTTGATGTGGTGCGCCTGAGTTTTTGATGAGAATATTTCCATGTACTGTTTGTTTACCATCGTTCAAAGACATCAAGGCTGGTGCCACGAATCGCGCGGGTGACCATGCGCCCATAGCCTGGATAATTAAAACGTTCTGTCCAGCCCCAGTGATTGTTTGCGCTCTGAACAACCGAAATCCCATCCTGTTCTGTTTTTAAATTAAAGCTTGGTGGTGTTGTGTCTTCATCGGCTAATGCGTCCTCATCCTTGAGGACGCAGATGCTGCTAGCCCAAACCAGCCCCGTGAGTGTGGCGTTATTCGGTCGTACGATTCCTGTTGGTAAGTAGAGCAATGCATACGGCAAGGTTTCTCCTGTAAAGACCACTGATTGTTCAGTGCGGTAGCAGGCATCTGTTGAGGGTGCTTCTCCGCTTGCCGCCATGATGACGAGTTGTTCTGGTTTGGTGCTGCAATCATTGCCCGTGGCAGCACACAGCTCTGCTGACCCAGATAGGTGAATGGCTTGAGTCAGATTCAGGTTGTTGGGATAGCTCACGGGCTGATCCAGATGCAGAACAATCGCGCCTGACTCTGATGGTTCAAAATGTAATTGTGTACTACTCAACCTGACGTGATCAAGATGAACATGGCAGTCAAAGTTGTCCGAATTATTGCACAGAACGTTTTTGGTTAATTTTATTTTTCCGCCGGTCTGGTCTAGATTGATTCCTTCTTGTGCAAGCGTTCGAAAGTCGCTGGCATTTGTTTGATCTGCATTGCGAACGCAGATCACCTCACCACAGGGGAGTGGCGGATACAGGATCTCTTCGCCGGTTAACGGGTCGATGTCGTTGAGTTCATCGCCATCGCGATCGTCTGGGGCTGGTGGGCTGTCGTCAAAACTCCAGATTCGAATCGTGTCTCCGTCGGAATCCGATGTTGTGTCGTTAATGCGATCTTTTTCAAAAAGATTTGCAGGCGGAAGACCGCTGATGCCACGCTTAGTTTCATCAATATTGATTGGCCAGATCTGATTGTCGCTATCTGTTCCTCCAAGATTTACGTTAGTGGCTCCGACATCATTAAGCAGTGAGCCAAAGCAACGTGAAGAGTATTGATCGGCAGAATAATTGTCAGGTGATTTGGTTAAGTAAAAGATATATCCAGGTCCGTCAATGCTGGTGTTGTTCAGTCGTAAGTTATGTCCACTGATCACCGCCCAATCTCCAGCCCCTACGACCCTCGAATTGACGTAGAGAGCCCTTTTGAGCAACGCTCGTGACAGAAGTGTGTCTCCACGCTTGACAATGCCTTCGACGTAGAAACTGCCTTCTCCATTGCCGCCTGTCGCCGTGGTGTTGTAGCTGCGTAGACGGTATCCCACTTCGATGTCCCCATCGACACCATCGGCTCGGATGTTGCTTGTGTTGATTGGAATGATTTGTGGTTTTCCCACTGTGCCCGTGGGGTAGGCATTGATGAATGGCTCGACTGGGGTACAGAGTTCAACCAGTTGAGTACTTGGTGAGGTGTCTGTGGCTGGAGCGTTTGGGTTTGACCAACCCCATTGCTGTGAGTCGTTGCGAAGCGTGAGCAGAAATCCTGTGTAGTTATCACGATCATCTTTGTTCAGGTCACTGATGATGCGATTGAGTCCATTCAATGCTGCAGATTCGGCTAATTGGTTGTAACTCTCTGCTGCTCCAAGTTTTCTAGCCATCATCTGGCGAATCATGAGGCCGGTAGTTCCTGCGAGCAACACGGTTCCCATCAATAAGGCCATCACCATGGCCATCCCTTGTTCTTGATTGGGGGCTAATGATGAATTTTGTGTTTCTACGAATCTGCTTTTCATGGTCTACGTGCAAATGACATCTACTGCATTGGTTGTTCCATCTCCTCTGCTGAGTTTGCTGGCTCCGGTACTTGCGTTCAAGCAGGCTTTGACGTCTCTGTTAGGACACCCATCTTTCGAGACTCCAGTGATGTTGTACGTCGAGCTTGCTGGACCGCTGACGGTGATTTCATAGTGTTCACTTGGCAGTGTCCATATTTCAGTGAATTCTCCTGTCATTTCACCACCGACGCTCATGATGGCGCTGATGCTGTTGAGGTTGTCCCAGTTGGTCGGGTAGGCGCCTGTTTCGTCGATATAGGCGGAAATGATTGCTTGCAGAGAGCTGACGCTTGATATAACTTCTGTTGTTTTTGATTTACAAGCCTGGCTGAAATAGCTCGGTATTGCAATAAAGCTGAGAGTTACAACGATTCCGACGGCTATAATCAGCTCTGTTAAAGTGAATCCGTTGATGTCTGGTTGAGTATGGTGGCTTAGTTGTCGTGCTCGCTTTCGTCTGCGCTTTGCTAAATGGTTCATGTTGACTTGTTTTAAGCGTTTAAGATAAGTTTGCCTTGATAAAAGGCGATTTTTGATACATCGCCTTTTTGCTCTTTCTTCTGATTGTTTAGCTCTTTAGCATGATGCGCCTGGGGTTGGTGCGGTTGCTGTATTTGATGTTGCTTGCCCTTTTTTGCCAGTCTCGTAGTTTACACAGAAATCTCCGCTGTATTTATTTTCTAGATCACTACCTGACTTTCCTACTGCAGTTAATGTGTATACACCACTGACAGGTACGCCTACGCTCGTTCCGGTTCCTCCCGCTGTAAATGTACAAAGAGCGGATTTACCGTTGGCGTCACTCACGAGTGCATTTAACGTCGCTGTCCCTGCTGCTGGGCTATCTAATGCATCTGCTCCCACTGTTCCCATTATTGTTCCAGCTTTCGTAGTGCATTCTGTGGCCTTGGCTTTGCTTGTTTGATTCAGGAAGTTGGGTAGCGCAACAGCAGAGAGGATTCCAACAATCACGATCACGATCATCAGCTCCACCAAGGTGAAGCCCTTTTCGATCAGGTTGCGTCCTCTCTTGCGGTTGAGCATCGCCAGTTGAAGGCGGCTGTTGAGAGTTGTCATGGCTGAATCAGTGTTTGTAAATGGTTTTGGCACATGTCGTGCTCACAAATTCAGCATCTCTCCTTTGTTTGGCCTGCAGAGGAAAGAACAGCTAGAGCTCTCTAAGAACGTTCTTAGGGTTGCTCTGAGCTTTTGAACTACCAGCCTCTACCCTCGCTGCGCACCTGGCTGCAGTCCACCGCGGTGCTCACGGTTGTGGCGGGTTACACCGTGCTGCTGCTGCTTAACGGTGTTTTGTCTGAGCTGCAGAGACGTCAACAGCATCAACGGTTAGTGCAGTCGTTGGTGCAACGGGCTGCAGTGGTGCAATTGGATCCAGCCCCCTTGCGCAGCTTTGGGCTGGAGGCATCGTTACTGGCGGTAGGCTCAGCTCAGAAGCCCAGGCTTCAGCGTGATGCTTCTGGTGAGCAATGGCTGGTTAGTCGACAACTCCTGCAGTTGCCCAGTGGTCAACAACGTTGGCTTCAGCTTCGGCAGAACGTGACCAGTTCCCTTGAGCAACAGCGCTTGGCGCAGTTGCTTTTGGTTGCAGCCGCAGGACTTTCGACTTTGTTCACAGCTCTGTTGCTTAGGCCTGTGATTCGGCGTGGGTTGTTGGTTCCATTGGATGATTTCGACCAGCAGCTGCAGACCCTGGAAGCCGACAACCTCGGTGAGCACCTTTTGGATCCCCAGCTGCAGCCGCAGGAATTGCGTGCCATCGCTATCGCCTTCAACAACCTGCAGCAACGCCTTGCCGCTGCCTGGCGTCGAGAGCGGGCTTTTGTGGATGGGGTAGCCCATGAACTACGCACGCCGATCACCGTGATCTCCGGCCATAGTCAGCGGCTTCAGCGCGAAGCACTCCCGGCATCTGTCCAGCGTTCCGCTGATCTGATCAATGCGGAAGCTGCGCGAATCGCTGATCTGCTACGGGTGTTGCGTGATCTGGCTCTGATCGACTCCGGTCGCCTTCAACTTGATTACCAATCACTCGATCCTGATGATCAGTTGCTGCTGGCTTACGAGTCGCTTTCCGCTAATTCCAATGGTCGGCTTCAGTTGCCTCAACCTGCTGGCGAATTAATGCCATCTCTATGGGCTGATTCAGCGCGGGTGCAGCAGTGTTTGCAAGCACTGATTCGTAATGCTCTTCTCTACAGCTCGGGGATTGTGCGATTGCAAACAGAGCAGAGCTGTGATGGCTTGATCTTGCACGTAATCGACCAGGGTGATGGCATCGCAGAAGGCGATCGCTCTGTTCTGCTTCAGCGCTTCAAGCGCGGCGTTAATTCTGCTGGCACCCGGGGCATGGGTATTGGTTTGGCTCTTGTCTACGAGTTGATGCAGGTCATGCAGGGTGAGTTGCTGATCAACGATGCTGAAGGTGGTGGCGCCGATCTGCAGCTGCGTTTCAGGCTTGCGGCAGCCGGGCCATAAAGCCCACGCCGCGCACGGTGTGCAGCAGCTGCGGTTCACCTTTGGCTTCCACTTTTTTGCGCAAATATCCCATGTACACATCCAGTGAGTTGGGATCGCCCACAAAGGGTTTGCCCCACACCCCTTCCAGAATCTCTTGCCGGGTCTGCACCTCGTTGTTGTGCTTCACCAGGTAGGCGAGCAGATCGAATTCACGCTGAGAGAGAGCCAATTCACGATCCCCTCGTGTGACCCGATGTTCAATCAGGTCAATCTGTAGATCTTCAAGGGTGAGGCTGTCTTTAGCGCGTTCAGAACTCGCGAACTGCCCTCGGCGCAAGCGGGCGCGCACGCGGGCGTGCAATTCCTTCAGCTCGAAGGGTTTGGTGAGGTAATCGTCGACGCCAAGATCCAGTGCCTGCACCCGATCATCCAGATCGTCGTGAGCGGTGAGCATTAGCACGGGCGTGGTGTCGCCACTGCTGCGCAGTCGCAGGCAGATCTCCGTGCCATCGAAATCCGGCAGGGTCCAGTCGAGCACCACCAGATCAAAGCTCTCCTGCCTCAGCATCAGCAGGGCATCGCCACCGCAATTGGCGCTGCTGCAGTCCAGCCCCTGCTGGCTGAACTCGTCCTGCAGAAACTGCAGCAGTTCCGGATCGTCATCAACAACCAACACTCTGCTGGCATCCACTGCGGAACTAGCCATCCCTGCATCTCCTCTCTCGGCTCGCCCCATCCTTTCTGAAGTGGTAGCAATGCACATCACCCATTCGGGGGAATGCTTTGTGCAGTCGTGAAGCTCTGCCGTGTTGTGTCCGGGATTTCGCCAGTGGCCTGGCGCGAACACGAAGCCAGCAGTAACAGGTTTTGTGCTGCCCTTGGCACTGACTGCTTCCGCGGTGTTGTTACTAAGCAGCGCCTCCATTCATACGCTCAGTCTGCAGGGCCGCCTGCATTTGCACGCGGCCATCGAGCGTGATCAGTCGGCCGATCAGTTGCACTCAGCGGCCCAGGCCTTTACGACCATGGCCACTGGTGCGCAGCATGCCTGTCTGCTGCAATGGCCCTCTGATGACTGGGGCTTGCTTCAGAACAGATGCTCCGGCGCAGAGCCCCGATCATTGCTGAGAGGAATGGTTGCTGATCAGCAATGGCAGCTGCTGTCTTGGCAACCCGCCGCCGGCTCGGGGGATTTGCGCTTGGCCTTGGCCGATGGTCGTCGCGCCAGCTTCAGGCTTGAGCTGGCCGCCGATGGAGCTCAGATCCTGCGTATCCGTGCTGTGCAGTTGATCGGGCGTGATCGATCGGAGCCCCTGTCATGAGCCTGCCGGAGGTCCTGATCTCATCCATTCTCCTGGCCAGCAGCAGCAGTGCGGCCCTTGGCGTCTGGAGCCAGGCGACGGCGACCTGGCAGCAGAGCCGCACGCTGCAGCAAACAGCAGATCAGCTGGAGCTGATTCAGCTGGCCAGCCATCGCTGGCTGATGCAGCACGGCGCTGAGCGCAATCTGGTGATCCCTGGTTTGGATCCATGCCTGCTGGATGCCAGTGCTGTTGCTGTTGCGCTGGATCAGGCTGTGCCGTTGCCACAGGGGATGACTCGCCAATGGGTTGTGGATGCTGATCAGCTCGGCATCTGGCAGGAGCTGTCTGCGCTGAACGTCGATGGTGAGGTGCTGTTGCAGCGCCGCCAGCTGGTCAGCCCAGCGGCCTATGGGCTCTGCCGCTCATGAAGCGTGTCAACGCAGGGTTCAGTCTCGTGGAGCTGGTCGTCACGGTGGCACTTCTGGGGATCATCGCCTCATTGGTCGTGCCCGATGCTGCTTCTGATCGTGATCGGCTGCAGCTGGATGCGGCGGCCCGGCGCTTGCAGCTGGGCCTGGAACGGGCCCGCCTGGCGGCGAGACGTGCGCAGCAGGCCTGCGGCATCAGCCTTGGCAGTGATGCCTGGCTGGAGCCAGGGCAACAGCAGTTGCCGGCTGCGTTGGCGCCCTGCTCAGGGGTTGACCTGGCCTTGCAGGAGGCCTTCGAGCAGGGGCCGATTCGGGTGCACACCAACCTGCCGGAGCTGATTCGCGTGTCAGCCAACGGCTTGCTGCTCGATGGCGGCACCACCGTGCTCAGCCATGAGCGGCTGGATCAGGGGCGCTGCCTGGTGGTGAGTTTGCCGTTGGGTGTGAGCAGGGTTGGCACGTATCAGGGAGACCTTCCCGCGCTCGGTGAGGCACCCCGCAGCACGCTCTGCAAACCCAGGGTTCAGGAGGGTTGAGATGAAGCGAGGGCGATGCAAGCCAGGAGGCTCTTGGGGGTTCACGCTGGTGGAGCTGCTGCTGGCTCTGAGCCTGGGCACCTTGCTCTTTGCCCTGCTGCTGCGCTTGATCGGCGCCGATCTCCAGCTGGGCAGGGCCATGGCCCTGCGCCTGAGCGAAAGCTCGCGACAACGCCGCAGTCTGGAGCTGATCCGCGAGGAACTGGGACGGGCCCATGGCTGGATGGTCGATCCACCGGTCTCCGCGTATTGGCCGTGCCGCATGCGGGGTCGCCGTCCGGTGCTGGCCATTGCAACTCTCGCTGACGATGCTCAGGCACGCGGCGAAAGCGTGATCGTGTATTCGGTGGGTTCTGCTCCAGCTTCCATCTGGCGCGGGCAGGTGTTGATGCGCTGTGGCCCGGCCTACGGCCTGGATGGTGTGCCTAACCTCCGGGGTGCTTTCCAGAATCGGGTGCTGCTGGATGCACTTCCCCACGACATCGGCTCAGGATTCACGGCACGTCCGCACCCGCAATGGCCTGTGCTGGAGCTGGAGATCGAACAGCAGTTGCCGTCCCGTTCCGGGGATCCGCAAGTCCTGCGTAGCCGTCTGGCCGCCTGACGGCTTGAGAAGATTGCCGATCTCTGGTGCTGCGGCAGAGAGGCCACTGTGAGCGCCGAGGTTGAACAGACGTCGATCCGGCGACGGTTGGAGCGCACCAGTGTGCTGGTGGTGCTGCTGGGGTACGCCTTGTTGGTGCTGGCGAATGTTCAGTTGTTCCAGCAGCAGCGCAACCAGCGACAGCTGACCACGATGCAGCGGGCTGAACGCTTGCTGCGCAGCAACGTTGCGCTTGCAGGTCAACCCCAACAGCTGCAACGTTTGTTCGGCGCCTTCTCCAGTTCCAATCTGGCGGTTTGGGGGCACTTTTCAGATCAGCAGTCCGTTGATGCTGCGTTGATGGATCCCTCTGCAGATCTGCGCCAACGGGCTGAGCAGCTGGCTCAAAACCAATCCAGGCCTCAGCTATTCCGCAACCGCAGCAACAGTTACATCGTCACCAGCAGGGTTGTGAATCTCAACGGCAACCCCTTCCACCTGTATCTGCTGGAGGATGTCTCTGCTGAAATGGCGTTTCAGCATCAACGCAACGCACTGTTGCTGCTTGCCGCTGTTCTGGCCGCGCTGGTGTCTGTCCTGCTCAATCGCCGTGGTATTCACCGTGCATTGCAGCCCTTAACGCGCCTTGGCGACATGTTGGAGACGTTGTGCTCCAATCCTCTACAGCATCAACCGCTTACGCCCGACCAGCAACCACTGGAGTTGAAGCCTCTGGCTGCTGCTGTCAACGATCTGCGCGAGCGTCTTGCGAACGTCTTGGATCATCAGCAACAGTTCGCCAGCAGCGTGAGCCATGAGCTGCGCAATCCCATCACCATCATTGGCGGCTATAACCGCAGGCTGATGCGCCGCGCCCAAAACCTCACTGACGATCAGCGACGACAGCTCTTGATTGTTGAGGATGAAATCCGCCGGTTGGGACAACTGGTCACCGATCTCGTGACGATCACCCGCGCTGAGATCAGCGCTCAGAACCTGGATTGTCAGCCTCTTTGCATTGCTGATCTGGTTCAGCAGGCCATTGCGCTGCTCGATCCACAGGCACAGCCGCGGATTGTGGTGATTCCTGCTGATGGCGTTGATCCCCGGTTGATCGAGGTCTTCGCTGATCGTGATGCTGTGCTGCAGTGTCTTGCCCATCTGTTCAACAACGCCTGCCAATACAGTCCGCCAGCTTCTCCAGTCGAGATTGGCTATCTCTGCCAAGCAGAGAGGGTGTTCCTGCAGGTTCGCGACCATGGCCCCGGCGTCCCCGTGGAAGAACGGCAGTTGGTGTTCGAGCGTTTCCGGCGTGGCCGTAACAGTGAGGGAAGTTCCGGCAGTGGTATCGGGCTGGCCGTGGTGCAGACGCTGGTCGACCCCATGGCAGGCAGCGTGTCGATCGAGGACGCCCAAGGCGGAGGTGCCGTTGTTGTGCTGGGTCTCAGGAGGTGCTCGTCTCCTGCGCCGGAAGGTCATCCTCCGCTTCATTGAGCAGGTAGAAGGCCAGCACGGCCATGCAGGCGATGGCCAGAAACAGGTGATCCACCCAGCCGTACTGCACGCCCATGCCCATGGCGGTGATCTTGCTGTTCACCACCACCAGCACCACGGCAAAGCTCGCCAGCAGCAGGGCGGGTAGCCGTTGAATCTGCCGGCGTTGACGCCACATGCTGAACAGGGGTGGCAGCAACACCAGCGTCGAGACGCCATGCAGAACACGCATGCTCAGATCGCTGTGCAGATGCGGTGTGATCGACGCCCAGAGATTGGCCGGCACCAGCAGCGAAACCAGGATCAGGTAGGGAATCAAGGGGCTCGCCTCAATTGAATGCGAAAGCAGCTGCCCATGCCGGGTTCGCTTCTCACCTTGATGCTGCCACCCATCGCTTCCAACAGCAGTTTCACCACGGAGAGTCCAACGCCGCTGCCGCTCTGCCCCGTGGTGTTGGCGCCACGGTGAAAGCGATCGAACACGTAGGCCTGGTCCTGCAAGGGAATGCCGATGCCTCGATCTTCCACCTCAAGCGTCAGGTTGTTGATGCCTGAACGCAAGCGCAGCTGGATGGGCTGCTCAGCCGGTGAGTACTTGTGGGCGTTTTCGATCAGGTTGAGCAACACCTGGCGCAACCTGGCGGCATCGCCGAGCGCCATGCTGGAGCTGCCTTCTGCAGGCAGCTCCAGGGTCAGTTCACGGGCCAGGGCCGATCCCTGGGCTCGCACCACTTCCTCGAGCAGTGGTCGCAGATCCACGGGCTCCTGCTTGACCTGCAAGCGCCCGGAATCGCTGCGTGAAAGGTCGAGCAGGTCATTGAGCAGTTGCTGCATGCCGATCGTCTCTTCTTCAGCGTCGTGAAGGCGCTGAACCAGCTGTGCCTCCAGCTGCGGTGCCTTGCGGATCACGCGTTTGAGAGATCCAGACACCAGGGTCAGTGGCGCTTGCAATTCATGGCTCACGGCGCTCACAAACTGACGCTGCTGGCTCCAGGACTGGGCCAGTCGTTCGGTGAGGGCGTTGTAGGTGCGTGTGAGCTGGCTGAGTTCCTGTGGTCCCCTCGGCACCGGTAGAGCGGCTGTTTGCAGGCCTTCGGCAGTGAGCTCGGCGCTGCGGCTGCTGAGCTCCTGCAATGGTCTGGTGATTCGCTTCACCAACAGGCTGACCAGCAGCAACGAGCCACTGAGGGCGCTGCCCCAGATCAGGATCATCCAGGCCAGAAATTCGCTCTGAGCAGGGCCCAGGCCGGAGATTTCCGTGCTGCTCCAGAGCAGATCACCAGACCGCAAACGGCGGTCCAGCAGGGTGAGGTACTCCCGCTCCTGCAGCACGATCAGATTCGACTGGCCTTGTTCCCGCTGTGGATTGGCCGTTGCGGCGGCTTGCAGCAGTGCTGCTGGGATGGGGCGGTGGTCTCGTCTGGGGGTGATCAGCTGCCCGTCCGGCTGTTCCAGCCACAGGTTGGTGCGCAGGCTGGAGTGGTTCTGAAGTTCCTGCACGATCAGCGTTTCGCCCTGATCGCCTTGGCTCTCCAGCTGAAAAGCGAGTGCTGCTGATGCTGTCAGCAGCTCAGCTTCTCCCACGCGCAGCCGGCTGCGTTCGCTCAGCAACAGCCCTGTGCTGGTGGCACCGGTGAAGCCGAGCAGCACTGCGGCGTAGGTGGCGAGCTGCAGCTGGCCGAGCATGGTGCCCGTCAGGCGGGAGCGCCAGTGGCGGGAACGGTTCATGCTCCAATGCTGCTCTTGGTCGGACAGTCGGGCAAGAATGCGCTTGATCAGCACTGCACTCCTCTGTGAGTTTTGCCGCCTCGCCGCTGGGCATCGCCCGCCCCAGCCTTTCGGCTCGCATGGCCCGCTGGGGCCTGGTGATCGTGGCGATCTATGGCCTGGTGGCCCTGATCACACCGGTGCTCTTGGCCGCTGGCCTGCTGCCGGATCCCAATGCCGGCCTGGAGAATCCCATCTATGCACCTCCCTCGTTAGCGCACTGGTGCGGCACCGATCGGCTTGGGCGTGATGTTTGCGTGCGCACCTTGCAGGGCAGCGGAGTGGCCCTGCAGGTGGTGCTCCTGGCCGTGACCTTCGCGCTGGTGATTGGTGTGCCCCTGGGCATGGTGAGTGGCTACCTGGGGGGAGGCGTCGATCGCTTGCTCGTGCTGCTGATGGACACGCTGTACACACTGCCGGTGTTGTTGCTGTCGGTGGTGTTGGCCTTTCTCCTTGGTCGGGGGGTTCCCAACGCGGCTGCGGCGTTGTGCGTGGTGTACATCCCCCAGTACTTCAGGGTCGTGCGCAACCAGACGGCCCAGGTGAAGGCGGAGCTGTTCGTGGAGGCAGCGCGCACGCTCGGTGCCGGACCGGTCTGGATCCTGCGCCGATATCTGTTGCGCAACGTGATCACCTCCGTGCCGGTGCTGCTCACGCTCAATGCTGCCGATGCGGTGCTGGTGCTGGGTGGCCTTGGCTTCCTCGGCTTAGGACTTCCGGAAACGGTGCCGGAATGGGGCAGTGATCTCAATCTTGCGCTCGCGGCTGTGCCGACCGGTGTGTGGTGGACCGCTCTCTATCCAGGCCTAGCGATGTTCGTGCTGGTGCTGGGGCTGTCGTTTCTGGGTGAGGGTCTCGAAGCCTGGGTGAGCAGCACGGGCCGGGACGCGGCAAAATAGTTCAACAGGACAGATCAGACCATGCCGTTCTGGGCCACGCTCGCTCTGATGACGCTGATGGTGACGCTCTGGGTGTCTGGCCGCAGCAACCCAGATGATGTGATCGGTCTTCTGGAGCAGATGCTGGCGATTGCGCTGGGGCTCGTGGTCCTGTTCATTGGTCGCAGTCTGCCCCTGGAACTGCTTGCTCTGGTGTTCGCCCTGCGACTGCCGGCAGCGCGCCGAAACCATCCTGTGATGGAGCGCAGGCAAGGCAGCAAGGATGTGTTGATGCCGTTCTGAACCTGTTAGCAGAGCTTCGGCTCCTGGCTTCAGAGTTCAGCAGTGCAGCTTGGCGGTGCGAGGCAGCTGTTCGAGAATCTCACCGTCTTCGGAGAGGGCGGGATAGCTGCGGCCTTGCTCACGGCACCAGCCCGCCACCTCCGGATAGCACCACTCAAACAGCAGGTCGGTGTATCGCTCTGCAGGAATGCCTTCACCTTGAAGCGGTGCGAGCCCAGCCGCCTGACGCTGCCTGAGGGCCTCAAACAGCAATGTGGCCGTGGCCACCGACACATTCAGGGACTGCACCATCCCACGCATTGGAATGAAGACCGCCTGATCCATCAATGCGGTGGCTTCTGCGGTCAGTCCCCATTTCTCAGCACCGAGAACGAAGGCAGTGGGGCCAGTGAAGTCGCATTCGCGGTAGTCGCGCGCGTTCACGCCCAGGTTGGTGCCATACAGCCGGAATCCTTGATTCTTGAGCTGGCGCACGGCGCTGCTGATGTCGGCATGGTCATGCAGTGGCACCCAGCGCTGACTGCCCTGGGCGGTGCTGTTGAAGGTGCGGGGCCGTCCGCTGAAACTGACGGCATGGGCTTCCAGAACCCCCACGGCATCGCAGCTGCGCAGGATCGCCGAGAGGTTATGGGGCTTTTCCACGTGCTCCACCAGCACGGTGAGATCCGTCATCCGGCAGTTCAGAACCTGCTTCAGACGCTGAAATCTGCGGGGAAGGATCGGCATCGCTGAGATCGCTGCAGGCGTGAAGGTTTGCTGGCAGCCATGGGCATGGCTCAGATTTGCATGCGAGCCGCAACCGGCATCCTGCTGAGCGCCCAATGCATTTGCTACACAGGGCCCTGTCATGACCACAGGCTCAAGGTGACTTCAGCTGATAGCTCTGATGGAAGCGAGGGATCTGGTGATGGGCACGATCTTGACGTCCAATGCGGCTTTGGAGCTCATGCGTCAATCCGCTGTTGCTGGCCTGCCGGGTGAAATGCATGCGGAAGTGGTGTCTGGAGGTTGCTCTGATTACGCGATTGTGTTCAAAGCAGGGCGCAATTCAGGTGAGCCAATCTCCAGAGAAGCTGGGGTAACGCTCTACTCCAAGGCTGAGCAGGTTCGGCTCTTTTCCGGTCTTGTGATCGATTATCAGGAGTCTCTCTCTGGGGGCGGTTTTTTTCTCTCTGGTAAGACGATTGATGTGTCGTCGTGCGGAAATTGTTTCTCTTTCAGGGCTGCTTAAAATCTTTGCTACTGGTTGAAGTTCTCTTCTTAAGGTTCAGCTCTAGGTGCCCAGGGTCGGTCGGTTGCCTTTGCACATTTATCCGCAGCAACCGCTCTGCTGCAGTGGTGTCACGGTGACGCCACTCACAACTTGAGGGTCCATTAAAACGCGCACTTTGATGCCGCCGTCTGGATCGTCGGCAAGTTCGATGCCAAGGCCCAGCAGCTCTTTTCCAGCGTCGTTTTTGTAGTTGATCAACTCGACTCTTTGGATATTGCCTTGCTCAGACATTGTTGAAGCTTGTGCTGTGATCCATCATTATGCCTGTCTGATGTTGAAAGGATCTCGATTGCTGAGTTCAGCACTCTTCATCAGCATTCCCCATGGCACGGTCAAGGTTTTGGGCTGAGGAGGCATAGCGCTCACAGAAGCTGTCAACCATGGCTTTTTGACCTGATCGCTGTGCATTGATCTGAATCTGTCGCCAGACAGCTTTGTCGTTCAGGTACAGCTCCAGATGCCGGTCTGCTTCGGAGTCATTGCCCAGGGGGGGGAGTCGCTCGCCGAGCACGACGCGACGCACCAGATTCCAGTCCTGGGGAATGCCCTCGACATTCACAACCTTCAAGGCTTGAAGTCTGCAGGGCTCGTTGCTGCGTCCGCTGTGTTCAGCGCCATGGCGTCTGGATCGCAGCCAAAGCTCGCTCTCCTGGCTGCATACCTGCAGGTAGCGCAGGTCAGCCGCTTTGAGGCCATAGGTCGCCATCAGCTGGAAGGCGAATCCATAGCGGCGTCCCATCGTTGTGTTCGGCAAGGCTGCGAGCAACTCAAGGATTTCTGAATCCTGCAGCGCATAGGTGATGGGTTTGGGTTGGTTGCTTTTGGGTTGGTTGCTCATGTTTTCGTCCCCTTCGCCTTGCCCACGCTGATGGCTTGTTCGTGATGACTGTTCGCTGCAGGTGACTGATCCCAGTCATATCTGGATGCAGGGTCGCTGATATTCAGTCATCTCTTCAGAGGTGGGCTTCAACAGGATGGCGTTGTCCATGAATGAAGTTTTCATGAATAAGCCTGTTCCGATGCGTTGGTCCGCTTTGCTGACGCTCGCTGCCCTGTTGCCCATGACGGCAACTCCTCTGCTCGCACACGAGTATCGCGGTGATGACGGGCGTAACTACTACGACGGCCGCGATTACTACGGCCGTCGCGCCTACGGCATCGGCCGTGACTATGACGACAGCCGTGACTATGAGAACAGCCGTGAGTATCTGTATCGACCGAATGGAGTGGCTCAGCGGGCTGCATGGGACGAACCAGGTACAGATACCAACAGTTGCGTTGAAGGCAGCGTGATCGGTGGTCTGCTCGGGGCCGGTCTCGGCGCAGTGCTGTCCCGTGGCAACGGTCGCTGGATCGGTATGCCTGTCGGTGGTGCCGCTGGTGCACTGATTGGTTGCCAGGTTGACGGGGGCTGATCTTTGCTGGATGGGGGAAGGGTTTTGTCAGTCTTCTGACTGGATAAGCGATCAATCAGCAGTCTCACCATTCGCAGTTGTCGCCGCTGTTGCAGGGATAGATGCGATAGCCCTTCCCGATCAATTCCGGTGTGTCGCTGTTGTTGATCATCCATTTATCCAGTCGCAACGCATAGACGCCATTGCCTTCATCAAAGAGACCCGCGTAGTAAATCTCGATAAAAGGTGGCCAGCAGTCGTCTTTGCATCCAGGCTCGTTGTCGGCATAACATTTCCAACCACTCTTAACTCCAAAAGTATCCATCGTTGGCGAGGTGAAATTGGTGTTAGGCATGCTTGAATCTGCTTCGCAAACCCATGGATAAAGGGCGAAGTTGAACGTCTTAAGCACGCCTTTCACGTTTGCATATGGATTGACTTGGTGGATGTCTTGGATTTTTTGACAGACACTCTTATTCCATTTGCGTTGGTTTTGTTCTGGTCCTGCTCCGCAAACAGCACCGCTGATGACCGTATTGCCATCGCTGTACCATCCTGCCCAATATCTTTGAACACCAAAAGTAGTCCCAGAATTGGGATGCGTGAATGTGCAGTGATTACGCCCGTGGGGGCTGCTTGAGCCGCTGTTCTCACATTCGGGAGATGTCGGTGGCCCATCGAAGCGTTCGATGTATTTGATATCACCTAAACAGTCGGGTTGAATTCCAGCTCCATCGCAATTATGAAATACCCAATAATCTTTGCGCCCTTCTTTGGGAAAGCTGGCCCATGTTCGGGCTCCCATGTTGTATTTGGCTCCATTAACAATGTCATAGGGATCGTTGTTATTGCTTTTACAGACCGGCGATAAACCTTTGTCCCAGTTGAATTGATAGGGGCGATAATAAAAGGGGGTGCAACTGATGTCTGAAGCACCTTCTCCCCCACCGCCGCAGAAGGTATCTAATTTTTTGATCGTTCCGCCTTCGTTTGCCCAGCACCATCCTTGGCCCAAGCCGCTCATCATCATTGGCTTGTTTTGTTGGTGTTGAAAATCCAACCGCTGAGGAATTGATTCGAGCGAAACAGGGGCAACTGTGGTCAAGCCTGATGACAATCCGGCGAGAAGATGGATTAACACGTTGCTTGAGTGAAATATCGCAATTGTGGCCAGCTAAGCCCTATGAAGGGGTTTTGAGGATATTTAGTAATATCAAAGATCTCAAAAGTGTGATGAAAGGCACCGATTTTGATCAACGTGTCTACGCCATGGTTGGGCAAATTCCTCATGGACATCTCTCCACCTATGGCCAGGTTGCCGACCGTATTGGTGCCTATGGCTGTGCGCGCCAGGTGGGTTGGGCTCTGCGTCGTTTGAGCCTGCCTTCTCAGATTCCTTGGCAGCGTGTTGTCAATGCCCAGGGTCGTATCTCCATGAGCCTCAGTCGCGAGGGATCCGACTGGATGCAGCGGGAGCTTTTGATCGCCGAGGGAATTCCTGTGGATCTGGAAGGCCGCTTGCCCCTCAAAAGGTTCCTGTGGTCACCTGATGAAGGGCAGATTGCCGAGATGGGTCAGTTGCTCAGGGCGCTGTAGGCGACGGTGACCACCAGGCGCGTGATTTCGATCACGCCAGCGATCACGAACACCGTTGCAACCCGGGTGGCCCAGCGCGGTGGCTGATTGCCTCTCCAGCTGCTGGAGGCCCTCATCCACTGGGCTGCGGCGGAGGCAGGAAAAGCGATCGTGCTGGCGCGTCCAGAAGCCAGCTGATTACCCAGTCTGGAGCCTGTTCCGATCGCTTTGTCGCTGTAGGCGTAACCCAGAGACACCGCGGCGGTTCGGTTGAAGGCCGATTGGGCTGATCCAGGCTGGGATTGCCAGGAGCGCACGAATGGAACGCCATGCTCTCCGAAGGCTTGGCTGTATTCCTCGGAGTCAATCAGAGAATCCACGAGCGCATCATGACCTTGTGAAGCCTGGAGCTGAATGCATTCAGACACTTCACTTTGATCATGAGGCGGTCTGCCCAGCAGATGTTTGAAATCCAGTTCGATGGTTCTCTGTGGAGAGCAGGAATCGTAAAAATTTTTGCGATAGAAGTCCGACTTGGCCAGGCCACGGATGAACTCCTGAACGGTGATCCTTCCATCGCGCAATTCAGCCTCAAGAGAGGTTGAGCGCTCACACTCCATGACATGTCCATTGCCATAGACATGCTTGTAGGCCTCATGAATCGCCGAGTCGACATCAGCTGCTTCGGCAGAGCCTGCGAAGCCGGAACGCAGTTTTACGGGCTGCTTTGTTGCACGTTCACCGCCGAATTGTGTCGCGACAGAGGTGGACGAAAGCATGGCAATTTTTGGACATGACCTTGGTATCAAAGAGAGTCCTGGACCGAACTAAGATTGAATTGAAAGATTCTTATGCTTTCGCAAATAAACAAGATTTTTGTTCAAATAAATCGGCGTTTTTGGTGAATTTGGGTTTCATTTTTAAGCTGTTTTCAATCTTTCTGGTAAAGAGCTGATTTTGAATTTCTGATCTAGGGGTTGGCTTTGAAGCGCTCGGTCTCAGCAGGAGCCCTGTCCGGCTGCTGGCGCTTCAGTCGAGGTGTTGGATGTTGCTGGCAGATGATTGAAGCCAGCGAAGCCCATCTATGGCTCAACCTGCTGAACCGTCTTCCCGAGATGCTTTGCTCTCTCGCCATGTCGCCTGGGACGTTCTTGAAGCTGTTGCGGCTGGGGCTTACGCGGATGTCGCTCTGGAGAGGGCTCTGCGTCGACGGTCTCTGGCTCCTGTCGACCGCGGATTTGTCACGGAGCTGTCCTATGGGGCCATTCGCTGGCGTCAGTGGCTGGATGGCTGGCTGGATCGATTGGGCAAAGTTCCGGCCCGTAAGCAACCTCCGCGTTTGCGCTGGCTCCTGCACATCGGCCTCTACCAGTTGCTGCGTATGGAGCGCATTCCTGCCTCCGCTGCGGTGAATACCACGGTGGAACTGGCCAAGCAGGGCAAGCTGGCACGTTTGGCACCGGTGGTGAATGGACTGTTGCGTTCAGCCTTGCGAGCCCATGAGGCCGGAGAAGGCTTGGCTCTGCCCGAGGAGCCCGCGGCGGCTCTGGCGCAGCAGCATTCGCTGCCGTTATGGATCAGCCGTGGGCTGTTTCAGTGGTGTGGTTCGGAGCAGGCTGAGCGCGTAGCCAGGGCCTTCAATCAGGTGCCGCCCCTCGATCTGCGCGTGAATCGGCTGCGTTCAACGCCTGACCAGGCGGCAGCACTGTTCGCTGAACGCAGCATTGCAACAGCTCCGATCTCAGGCTGCCCGCACGGGCTTCAGGTGCTGGAACCATCCGGTGATCTGCGCCAGTGGCCCGGTTTCAGCGAAGGCTATTGGTGTGTCCAGGACCGTGCGGCCCAGTGGGTGGCTCCACTGCTGGATCCTCGGCCTGGTCAGCGAGTGCTGGACGCCTGTGCTGCCCCAGGAGGCAAAGCCACCCATCTGGCGGAGTTGATGGGTGACGAGGGAGAGATCTGGGCTGTGGATCGTTCACCCGGTCGCTTGCAGCGGGTGGCTGCCAATGCCGCAAGGCTGGGCTGCAGCAGCATCCATGCTCTGGCATCCGATGCATCGCAGCTCGGGCAGGAGCGACCTGAGTGGAGGAATCGATTTGATCGGATTCTTGTCGACGCACCCTGTTCCGGCCTGGGAACCCTGGCGCGCCATCCCGATGCTCGCTGGAGGGTGACCGAGGCGTCGGTGGCTGAATTGCTGAAACTGCAGATCGTCCTTCTGGATGGCCTGCGATCTCTACTGGCCCCAGGCGGACGCCTGGTTTACGCAACCTGCACGATTCATCCTTCAGAAAACACCGAACAGGTTCATGGCTGGCTGAAGGACCATCCTGATCTGGTGCTCGAATCAGAGCAGCAGCGCTGGCCTGATCCCAGTGGGGGGGATGGCTTTTATGCCGCGGTGATCACTGCACCGGCAGCGGCCTGAAGTTCTCATCAACCGGTGGACCATCATCTGGAGCGATGTAGCGCCTGGGTGGTGCGACCGGCGCGACTGGTGTGGTTTGTTCTCCGCTGCTGAAGGGCTGATCACCATTGCCACCGGTTGCTGAGTCTCCCCCTGGGGTGCGGCCCTTCTTCTTAGGCCCTTTGAAGGGGCGGTTGAGCACCGGTTTAGGAGGGAAGTTCTGGACGTTGTAGCTGCCTTTGACCTGAGTCATGAATTGCTTCCAGGCCCAGGCAGCCTCGCCGCTGCTACTTTTGGTTTCAGCATTGTTGTCGTAGCCGAACCACACTGCGGTGGTGAGCTGTGGGATGGAGCCGATAAACCACAGGTCCCTGGCTCCTTCAGAGGTTCCGGTTTTGCCAGCTACGGGGCGATCGTCGAGGCGGGCTGCAGCACCCGTTCCTCCTGTCACCACCCGTTGCAGCATCCAGTTCATGGCATCGGCCACCTCGCTGTCGAGTGCCCGACTGCCCTTCTCACCATCGATGCGCCTGCTCCAGAGAACGTTGTCTTCAGGGCCGCGGATCTCTTCGAAGGCCATCGGCTTCACGTACACACCGCGATTGGCCACTGCGGCATAGGCCGCGGTCATGTCGAGCACGGTCTGCTCATAGGCGCCGATCGCCATTGGGTAGTACTTGCCGAGAGGTCGCTCGTTGCCAATGCCCAGCTTGTTTGCGGTGCTGATGATCGCGTCGAAGCCGACCTTGTCCTGAAGCTGCACGGCCACCGTGTTCAGAGAATTCTTGAGAGCGTCTGCGAGCGAAATATTGCCGAAGTATTTGTTGCGGAAATTCTTGGGGCAGTACCCGGACCAGCAGCGGGGAGAATCCACAAAGATGTCTTCCGGCTTCACTCCGGAACTGATGGCGGCGGCATAGGGAAACAGCTTGAAGGTGGATCCCGGCGAGCGCAGGCCCTGGGTTGCTCTGTTGAATTGACTGCTGCTGAAGTTCTTGCCTCCCACCATCACCCGCACCAGGCCAGTGCCGGGTTCCATCGACACGATCACCCCTTCGGTGTTGAACGGGGCAAACTTGCGGACCACCTGCTGGGCTTTCTTCTGCCAGTCGAGGTTGAGGCTGGTGCGGATCTTCAGGCCTCCCACCTCGATCTGCTCGGGGGTGAGCAGCTGCGGTAACTGTTGAGCAACCCAGCTGGTGAAGTAAGGCGCTGAGCTGTTGAAATATTTGGGAATGGCTGGTTTGAGATCGAGCGGGCTGGTGCGTGCCAGCTCGGCTTCACTTGCGGTGATGAAGCCAGCCTGTCGCATCCGATTGAGCACGATGCTTCGCCGCTCCAGGGCCAGTTCGGGATTCACCAGGGGTGAATACACCGATGGAGCCGGAGGCAGGCCTGCAATCAGTGCGGCTTCCTGAAGATTGAGTTGATCCGGTGTCTTGGAGTAATAAACCCAGGCGGCATCGGACAGCCCATAAGCGCTGGCCCCGAGATAGACATAGTTCAGGTATTGCTCGAGTATCTGCTCCTTGCTGAGCTGGCGTTCGAGTTTGTAGGCCAGCGCTGCTTCCTTGAGCTTGCGCGTGATCGTGCGGTCCTGGCTGAGGAACACCGTGCGAGCCAGTTGCTGGGTGATCGTGCTGGCGCCTTCCCGAACCGCTCTCTGGCGCACGTTGCGCACCAGGGCCCGGCCGATTCCCCAGATATCAACACCGTTGTGCTCATAAAAGCGCCGGTCTTCCGCGGCGATGAACGCCTGCTTCACGAGCAGAGGCATCTGCCCCGGTTGGATCTTCTCGCGGGTCGCCGGACCCAGTTTCTGAATCACCGCTCCGTTGCTGGCCAGCAGGGTGATGGTGCCGGGTCTGTTGAAACGGCTGATGCCGCGTGCGTCCGGGAGTGTGGCATCGAATGCTCTCACCACAGCAGATTGGGCCAGAGCCACACCACTGCCGATCACGAGGGCTGAACCGCCGATCAGGATCCAATGACGACGGGTGCGAATCACATGACTTGGGTCAGAGGGCTGTGACCAATCGCTAAAGCAGTGACCAGCATTCCAAGCACCAGAAAGGGTTGCGCGCTTGCCTGGTATTTCACGTCGTAGGCCACGGGATCACGCAGCAGCCAGATGTCCTGGAAGGTGATCTGCGGCACGATCAGAAGCACAAGAAGAACAGCAGCGAAATGCTGCCCGATTGCGATCAGCACCGCAACCATCAGCAGCTGAAAAACATCGATCATTCCAGCGCTGATCCAGCTTGCGGGGCCGATTCCGAATGCGACCGGAAGTGACTGAAGCCCGAGGGCACGGTCACCTTCAACGCTCTTGAAGTCGTTGACGACGGCGATTCCCAGCCCAGCAAGGCTGTAGGCCAGGGTGAGCAGGGCAGTCGCCCAGGTGAGCTGACCGAATAGTGCCTGGCCTGCCCACCAGGGAAGGGCGATGTAACTCGCACCGAGGGCATAGTTCCCAAGCCAACCGTTCTGTTTGAGTTTGAGGGGAGGCGCTGAATAGATGTAGCTGACCAAAGACCCGCCGATCGCCAGCAGGAAGAGCACAGGGATTTCATGGTTGGCCCACTGGTCGAGCCCCCAGGCCACGGCCAGTCCGCTCAGCAGCAAGACCCAGATCTGCAGCCTGACCTGTCCGAGGGAAATCGCACCGGAGGGAATCGGGCGGTAAGGCTCGTTGATCGCGTCGATTTCGCGGTCGTAGTAGTCGTTGATGGTCTGGGTGTACCCCGCCAGCAGGGGGCCGCTCATCACCATGCATGCGATGGCTGCGAGCACGTGATCAAGCCGCCATTCGTAGTTCCCGCTTGCGGCTGCACCGCAGACAACGCCCCAGATCAAGGGGATCCAGGTGACCGGTTTCATCAGCTGCAGACGCAGCTTCCAGATGTTGGTGGTGCCGCTGGCACCTTTCATGCCGAGCAGCTGACGGGCGTCACTCACAAAATCAAGCCTCAGGCTGCGACGATTTCATCTTCAAAGAACCAGGAGCTGGATCCATCACTCAGCTCGACGACCACTCCAATGCCTTTGCCGTCGACCGTACGGAATTCAGTCACGGTGCCGAATGCATCACTTTTCAACAGGTCAACCATGTCCTGAGGAATGCGATCACGAACCCGGGTTACGCGAACTTTGCTTCCGACCTCAATGGACTCGAGTTTCGGTGTTGGAAGAGGTTCTGAGCCGGTTAATCGTTTGATCAGATTGAGAACATTTCCCAGCATGACCTGCAAGGCTTGGAAAGACATTGCACCTTAACAGCCGTGTATCGAATGCCATGGTCGCCCTGCGCCTGATTCCCTGTCTTGATGTCGCCAAGGGGCGCGTGGTGAAGGGAGTGAATTTCGTGGGACTTCGCGATGCGGGAGATCCTGTCGAGTTGGCCTGCCGTTACAGCCAGGCCGGTGCGGATGAACTCGTGTTTCTGGATATCGCGGCTAGTCATGAGGGCCGAGCCACCCTGGTGGAGATGGTCCGCAGAACATCGGATCAGGTCACCATTCCCTTCACGGTTGGTGGCGGCATCGCCTCGGTGGAGGGCATCACCGAGCTGCTGCGGGCCGGTGCTGACAAGGTCAGCCTCAACTCCTCAGCAGTGCGAAGGCCGGAGCTGGTCAAGGAGGGAGCGGATCGCTTTGGTTGTCAATGCATCGTGGTTGCCATTGATGCTCGCCGCCGGGATGAAGGCGGATGGGATGTGTATGTGAAGGGTGGTCGTGAGAACACCGGCCTAGATGTGATCACCTGGGCACGGCGGGTCGCTGCACTCGGAGCCGGCGAGATCCTGCTCACATCCATGGATGGTGATGGCACCCAGGCGGGCTATGACCTGGAGCTCACGCGGGCGGTCGCACAGGCCGTTCCCGTGCCTGTGATCGCTTCCGGAGGCGCCGGTTGTCTTGATCACATCGCTGCGGCTCTTGACTCCGGCCCGGATGGAGGCCAGGCATCCGCTGCGCTGCTGGCATCCCTGCTTCATGACGGAATCCTCACCGTTGAGGCGATTAAGGCGGATTTGCTCAGTCGAGGCCTGATGATCCGGCCTTTGGAGGCTTGATTTCTCTTAATGTGTGTGGAACTTTTCTTCACAGTTGGATTCCCTTAGTGCATCTCCCGCTTTCCACGATTGAGGCACTGAAGGTTTCTTCTGGTCAGCCATTGATTCCCTCGAGCTGGGTGCTGCCCCTTGGCATTTTGCTTGTGTTCGTGGTGATCGCCCTTGTGGGCTGGGCTCTTCAGTTGATGCAAGCCGCCATGGATCAGGGAGAGTTTTCGCTCATGCTGGCTGGCTGCATGGTCTGTTCAGCCGCAGTTGGAATCGCCACGGTGATGGTTATGACGCTCAGTGGCCTGCCGCTTTGAAACCCGGCGATGCAGAAGCTGTTGAACAGTTGTTTAACGAGGCTGCGCCCAGCTACGACAGGCTGAACGATTGGCTGAGCTTCGGACTCCATCGCCAGTGGAAGCGACAGATGGTGCTGCAGCTTGCACCGCGGCCAGGAGAGCAATGGCTGGATCTGTGTTGCGGAACGGGTGATCTGGCCCTCGCTCTGGCACGCCGTTTGAGACCTGGCGGGGGCGTGGTTGGTGTGGATGCGGCGGCTGCTCCTCTGGCGATCGCGGCCCAGCGATCAGCGCGGGAACCATGGCTGCCGGTGCACTGGCAGCAGGGCGATGCTCTGAATCTGGAACTGCAGGATGCCTGCGCCGATGGGGCGTTGATGGCCTATGGATTGCGCAATCTGGCTGATCCGGCTGCTGGCCTCAGGGAGCTTCGGCGCGTGTTGCGTGAGGGAGGCCGCGCCGGTCTGCTGGATTTCAACCGACCGCCGTCTGGCACTGCTGCGGCTGTGTTCCAACGGACTTACCTGCGCAGAGTGGTGGTTCCTGTTGCGTCTAGGGCCGGCCTTGCCGATCACTACGCCTATCTCGAAGCGAGCCTCATGCGTTTCCCCGATGGACCCGCACAGCAGCATTTGGCACTCGACGCCGGCTTCCGCGAAGCCTGCCATCGCCCGTTGGCAGGTGGCCTGATGGGCCTTCTCACGGTTTGGGCCTGAAAGATTAATCCCCCGGCGCAGCTCGCTTGCGACAAGTGAGACCGATGAACTATGAAGGAATGATTAAGAAGCGGGGGAGAAACGCATGGCCTTTCCGTTGCCGTCTCTGCTGTCCTCCATTGAGGATTTGCTGGATGAAGTCCAGTGGCTGGACGGGATGATCCTGGTCACCGACGCACAGAAGGCCACCTTCGTTTCCTTTTCTCAGGTGGATCCTGTGCTGCGCCGTCTGCGTTCTCGGCCCAGAGGTGCGGAGGTGGCTGAAAAGCTCTGCATGTCGCTGCTGGAAACCCACGGCAAAGGGGCCAGCAAGCCCGTTCTGGTGTTTCAGGGTGATGGCAGTTTCTGGCTGGGCACCATGGGTCCGGGTCGCAGTCATCCCCATCGGCATCATGCGATCGCCCATCTGCGCCGCTGCCTTTCCTTGAGCTGAGCTGCCGAGGCGGCTCTGACGAGAGAATGCATCGGATTGGCTCCAGCGCACGGATGCATTTTCAGGACAGAAAGACAACATTCGATTTTGTCCTTGAGATCCGTTGCAACTACTGGCTTGGGTGATTAGCCTGTCTCAACTGTTAAACAACTGTTGAACAGGGTTGCACTTACGTGAAAATCCTCGAGAGCATCCGCCTGATGGGCGGGGATTTGCTGATTCAGCGGTTCGATGACCGACCTAATTATCAAGCACGTCTGTACGACCGCAAGAACAGGCGTTACATCACGCGTTCTCTGCGCACGACCGACCAGGCAGTAGCGACTGACAGGGCAATAGCCCTTTGGCGGGAGTCGATGCCCTTGATTGAGGCCAATGTGCCGTTGAAAGCAGGGTCAATCGCCGCCTGCATCGAGGATTACTACGCGTATCAGCAGCGGAGGGTGGAAGCAGGGGAGATACAGGCAGGCGCACTGCGGGATTCAAGGGCACAGCTCTCTGTTGCTTTGATTTATTGCGGCTTGCAGGAGCTGACCCTGCTGACTCACGTCCAAGCGCACAGCTTCAACGAGTTTTTGCCCTGGCGTCGGGACAAATCACTGCTGATCACCACTGGTAAGGCAGGGATTATGCGCCGTTCGTCCCTCAATAAAGGGATCAGGGAGCTGCGGATGTGGTGGAAGTGGGTGAAGGCACAGCGATTGAGCGAGGTCGAGCTTGAAATCAAAGAGCTTTCCACCAGACGGGAGGAACCACGGCAACGCAACGTGGCATTCACAGATGCCGACTGGAAAAAGCTCCTTGCAGAGCTGAAACGCTGGGCTTTTACCGAAGCGAAAGGCCCTGACTGGAAGATCAAGAGGATGCGTCCAGTGCATTGGTTCGGAAGAAGGAACTTCTTCTACCTGATGCAGATGCTTGTGCTGTCAGGCCTGCGTCCACAGGAAGCAACCCAGATCATCACGTGGAATGACCTGAAATTCCGCAATCAAGGGGCGAATGCTACAGCTAGAGCGCTTGATTCTGCTCTTGTCATCCGCGTTCGCAACGATCAAGGCAAAGGTTCGCGTTCAGTTGCAACGAATGCAGGGGTATTGCTGAAAGCCTTCAAGAAATACTCGAATGATTGGAGAAAAGAGAATGGTTACCCACAGATCAAAGGATCTGACTTGGTATTTGCGTATCCCCCAAGTAATAAGGCGTACTCATACACTCATTACGGGAAAATGTTTCGTGATCGACTCCGTCACATTGGATTAGAGGGTAAGGGCTACACAATCCGCTCAACAAGAGCGACATACATCACTGATCGTCTAGCTGAAGGTAAGGCTCCGTACATCGTCGCCCGTAATTGTGGGCATGACTTGAAAGTCATGATGAGAGACTACGAACAGCTCAATGAAGATCAGTTGATCAACGAATTGTTGTAGCGATACTGCGTAGCTCGCTGTATCTAAAGAGTTGAGTGTCCTTCTCGGTATCCAATCACTGTGATCAAAGTAATGATCGATATAAGTGCGCATACACCAACCCAATCGACTTCAGTCATCCGCCAACCTTCGCTTTCTTCATGTTCAGCGTAGGACAGATGAGCGATTGTCACAAGGCGTGGAAACCGAATGAAATGTTGAGGCTTTGAGAAATAAGAAAGAATGCCCTCCGCTAGGGAGGGCATTGAAATTATTGAATGAGACGAGGCGAGTGAGCCAGAGGCGCTATGCCTGGCGAACCTCGGCGAGAAGCTGGTCAAGCTCTTCTTCAGGTACATCGAAAGGAACTTCTTCCTCATCAACCTGCTGGGTTAGTTGAGGTGAATCCTCATTCTCTTGAGCAGTTCCATTTGCCCAAGAGATTGCATCAAGCATGTCGTCGTAACCCATCTTGCCTTTGCCGAACTCCTCTTTGGGAATGTCGACACGGTGGAATGCACCTTGTTCAACGTATTGAACGTTGACGAACGTTGCCCTCCCCTTGGGTGCAAGAGTGATGGTGAGCTGATCACCAAGCTGCTTGCGCGTTAGGTACTTGAGCTGAAGCAAGAAGCTTGAAGCTGTCCAGCTGTTGAGCGATGTGCGGTACACATACGATGTGCCATCAGCAGCGATGACACGGACAAGTAACTTGTCGACAGGATCAAAGGACTCATAGGTTTGAGTGATGATCTTGAGGTCAACCAGCCAGCAGCGCAGGGAGTTAGGCATCCAGAGTTTGGAGCCATCGTCGAGCAGCATGTATGCCGCACGGCCTTGACTTTCAGGACAGCTACCACCAATGAAGAGCGTGGTCATCATCGATTGCTGAAGCTGTTCCTCTCCTTCATCGAGGAAACCAGTGACGCCTTGAGCCAGGTTGTTGATGCCGAGCTCGTCAGTTGGAACGACTGCGATAGTCATTGAGTATCTAGCGATTGAAGTTCTCAAGAAGAGAACACCAAGGAATGAAGCCCGCGCTAGGCGGGCATTGGTTTAGTCGAGGCTGCGGAAGTAGTCAGGACATGTCGCCATCAGTTGATGAGCTACACGAGCGAAGTAACTACCGTCTTGCCATGCACGTTTGAGAGCTGGTCCGTGATGACTATTGAGTGTGATTTCTTTAGCCATCTGACCAGCTAATGCAGGGTTAATACCTTCCTCTTGCATAAGACGACAGCCTTCAATGGCAATGAAGGTTGCATAGTCAGGGGGTTCAGCTGTAATCAAGGGTGTCGAGCTGAACAACACTGCTGCTGATAGAGCAGTGAGTGCAATGGGTAGATGCATTACTGGGCATCCACTGCATGCCAGTACCAGGCCTCGATGTAGTCGTGGACTTCACACAGATGCTTGAGCATCTGCATTCTCTGATCACGGGCTTGCTCGAATGCAGTAGGTGGCAACGTCTGGAAGTCACGGCCATGACAGGTAGCTGCAACGAGTAGTTGTTCAGCGATACGAACTGCTTTGAGTGCAGCTTCGTACTCGTCCTCGATGGCACGAGGATTAGTGCCGTTGATGTTGAAGGCAGGCAGTGAGTGAGCTGTGCCTGGTGCAGAGGTAGTTGTCATAGGAGATATGAATGACACGCAAGAAAAAAGCCGCTGTTAAGCGGCGGTGTTAGCTTTTTTTTGGGGATCAATTAACCTCTTGCAGAGTACGAATTGACTTTGCAGTAATCTTGAACGTACTGCTTTGGATTGGAATCTCCTATCGCATACTTGTTAATCCGCAGGTCTTGGATCGCGACGATGTAGTTAATCTGACCTGTGACTAAACGTTCGCATGTCTTCTCCGTATTCAAATGGGTTTGCACCCAGTTGTAAGGTAAGAAGATTGCGAGAAAGAGCAAGATCCTTTGCCACCAATTTAGTTTTAACCACATGGCTATTCAGGAATGTAATCGGCTAAAGACAAACGAAGCATTGGATTAATTAACAGGAAGAAGGATTAATAAACGGGTGGGTCACTTATCAGCATCCGTCGGAAGCAGACGCATGTCCTCACCCGATCGGGGGATTTCTGAATCAGTACTCGTCAGGCCACAGAGCACAGGTATTGCAGTGAGCCCCGCCGAAGTCTTCAGTGATGACCCAGAGTTTGGGGAAGCCTGACCTGTGCCACACACTCATGAGACGTCCACCACAACCTGGGTTGTTGTAGACCTCGTCATTCAGTGCGGCATCTTCAGCACAGGTGTCACCCCAACATCCATCTGCGTGAGAGGTAACGCAGACAGTGAGCCAGTGCCGCCGCCAGTCCACACCGAGTGTGCCAGGTAGAGGTTCATCGTCATAAGGCAAGACACCTGTGTCGATAAAGTCAGCGACACCTCGGGTCAGTACAAAGCGGCCAAGCTTGAGCAGTTTGCTGGCTGGAGCTGTAGTCATGAGAGATAGTTCTTATGAGAGAACACCAGCAAATGAAGCGGGCGATAGGCCCGCTGTTGTTATTTGCAGTTGAGCTTTCGCTTCAGTGCTTTCAGTGCCTGCCGCCTAGCTCTTAATGCCTGTGGCTTCAGCTTTGGCTTGGTATCTTTCTTGCTGTGATGGTAACGATTAGGTACTTGCATTTGATTGAGGATATAAATGTACGAAGAATCTGGGGGCACGATAGTGCCCTTATGTTATTCAATTGTCAGCCGTACAGTAGACGGATAGCAATAACGTTGTCATCAGACTCAAGCCTGTCACTTAATTGATTGGCCTTCCTCTGTGAGTAAACGGTATCTGTACAGACCTCACCGTTAAGCAAGCAGTATTCAATAGCAATATGGTATTCATATTAGGTTTAAAGAATGAACACCCCTGCTCGGAGCCAGCGGTAGGCTGGCCCCTGTATTTATAAAGCAGTAGTTAATAGAGGCTCTCTTCCTGATGTGGTTGAGTCTGTAATCAGTCGAAGTCAACAGTCATAGTGTCACTGTTCAGAACGTATTGAACAGATCCGTTTTGACAGTAGATATCACGGCGATTAAGTCCGAGGTGAAAGCCTGTTTCTTCGATCATGCCGAGTCTCTTGCGGATCGTCTCGGGCAGCTGCCTCATGAGGAGGCGAGCATCTAAAGCTTCAGTCGGCTTGACTTTGAAGCTGGGTGTTGGAGGTTTCATAAGTGGTGTCATTGTAGATATCAATATTGTGAAATAAAATTGTTAGTCTTTGGAATCTTTCAGCCTGCATCTCCATATCAATCAAGTGGCGATAGTCAATATCAGAGTGATGTCTAGTGCGGCTGAAACAAGTAAGCTCTGGCGGTAGAATCTGCATCAAGTAGAAACCTTGAGGCTTTGGATACGCTCAAGGGTTTTCTGGCTTGGTTTCCTACGCCTAGCTTTTCTTGGAGCTTTAACTGCATCTTTAGTTACATCAGCCACGAGCACATCCTTCTTTGGAGAAGAAGTGGCAGCAGCTTTAGGCTTGACAGTAGAAGCTGGGACAGAGGGAACATCAGCTTCTGGAATAGCAGCAGTAATAGGAGTAATTAAAGCTAGAGCTGGTTGAGTAGATTCATCTGGAGCAAAGGTTCTTTCTATAAGTTTGAATGCTATATAGAGAGAAGGAATGAGAATGCGTGTGGCAATTACTTTACTTATGGCAAGCACAAGTATCGCTATGCCTATCAATCGGTAGGTCATTAGTTTAATGCGAATGTTAAGTAAATGTTAAGAGCCGCATACAAAAGTAGCGGCATTAGTTGTTATCAAGCGACGCCCATAGCTGGATCTGCGTCATCAACATCGGTGAGACCTTTGATCGTCACCTCTGCTTCTTTCGCTTTGGTAACGAGTGTCTGGCGTTGTTCCTCGCTCAATGCGTCAAAGACAGCACGTGTAATGCGAGTAGCCATGACACCGCCGCCGATTAGACCTGCGAGGAAAGCTGGCCAACCTAGGAAGGGGAAGACAGCAAGCAAGCAACTGATGATGATGACTGTGGGCACGGCACCTTTGGTGCATTCCCAAGTCCTATCAAGGACAATCTCTCGTTGCTCGTCTCGAGTTAGCTGTCCTGACTTGACTGATTTCTCTGTGTCGAGGAACGTCAGCACTGCTGTGTAGATGGCGTAGGTAATCAAGCCTCCGCTTGTACCTTCAACAAGACCGTCGAAGCCGAGCATTGAACCGTCTGCATTGATGTCTGGTGCAAAGCCAGTACCGAATGCGGCAGCTTCTGGACCTGCCTTGCGAGGGGAGATGACATATTCCCCGTTGTGATTCTTTTGTAATGTCATGATTGGGATAAATACTTGAGTTAAGTTAAGTCTAATTTGAATGGCAGAATAATGTTGAGTCTCTGACTAATTTGAGTACACGACTCTGTTATTCATTACCTGCCACCCGAGTTCAAGGCGGGCGCTAGGCCCGCTGGCTGTTGAATTACAAGGAGACAGAAACTTTCCAAGGAAAGTTAATACCGACTAGATCAATTGCAGTAGCAAATTCATCGCCGAGTTCACCGTCTCTCATTGATTTCTCTGCATCCTCATAGTGATCAGAGAAGAAGATTTCAAGACCGTTCATGACAAGCTCTTTGGCTTGATCAGTTGTGAGTTGCGTGGGTGTAGCTGTTGTCATTTGAAAATTATTGAGTGAGTAAAGGTGCTACTCGTTTATCGAATAGCACCCGAGTTCGGAGCGGGCGATAGGCCCGCTGGCTGTTGGGAGTAAGAATTAATCGAAGCAAGCAGAGGTGTACTCGTCGTCTTCATAGAAGTTGCTTGCGAACCTTTCGTATTCTGTATCCGAAAGATGATCAAAGATAATCTTAAATAGATCGTTTCCGCTGATAGAAGTTACGTAATCAGCGAGCATGTTTTCACGTACTTGCTTAAACTCAAGTGCGAGAGCCTGGGATTTAACAGTAGAGTTGTTCATTTGGTTAAACGTATAAAGTGCATGCCTCAAGATCAAGGATATAATCTCTAGGGCATACAATTAATATAACAAATTTAAACAAATAGTGTGGGTAATTAGTGCACTATATGAGTAGTATTAGTACTTAAATTGTGCACTTTACAGAGCGAGCTTTCTGCGTAGCAGAAACCGAGCGACTTAAACAGCAGCTTTAGCTTGAGCCTTGTCTGCTTCTTTAGCGATTACGGCGAATGAAGGTGCAGCGCCCGTGAAGATCTCTGGTAACAGTGCAGAGTCAAGAGTTGTGAAACCTGTGCGGTCATCTTCAGAGATAGCGTTGTACTGATCGTGAGGTATTACCTTGTCGGCATCAGACAGTACGTCAATGATTAGCCCCTCATGTAAAGAGGCAATGGAGACACGCATGTCTGATTGCTTCAGAGCTTCAACAAATCCGTCTACGTCAGAAGCCTCATGCATGGGGCGTAAGTCTTGGACATGCGTCACTAAAACCTGACGAGCATCGGGGTCGTCTGCTGGTCTGACATCTGATCCTGAATCATTCGTCAGTCCTACGAAGGCAGTGCCTACGTAAAGCAGCTCTTCGCCTGCCTCTAGTGCGAGGTTACCGAAGTAGCGACCTGCAACTCTGCTGGCTTGCACACGATCCTCGTAGTTAAGACTTGCGGTCATGTACCTATTGGAGGTAATCGCAATTGCGAAAGGATCAAACTCAACATTGTCAAGCAGAAGATCCTGCATGGACTTCTGCAGATAGCGAGTGATTGCAGAGGCATTGCTCTCGGCAACTACGTCGCCTAGTTCTGTGTCATGAATGTCAACGCTGTTAAAGGCGTTAGGTGTCAATTGGGAATGCATAGTTTATAACGTGTGTTTGATTTAAAGGTGGTAATTATCAGAGAAGATCTTCGTCGTCTTGGTTGACGACACGCACAACGTCTTGAGAAAGACGGGCGTCTTCAAGACCCTCAACTGTGCCTTGAACTTCTTCGGCAGAAGCAAGTTCACTAGCAGTGACACTAGCGATTACAGCATCAACGTCAGTGCCTGTCGGACGTTCAACGTCAACGGTGAAGTATGTGTCAACTCTGTAGGTAACTGTGAAGGTCTCTATTTCAGTTGCAGAAATAGTAGTAGTCATTGATTTAAAAATATTGAATGTGTACAGCCTGCCCTCTGTGGGCGCGATAGCGCCCTAGGGCTGTTGGCTGTTGCTCTGAAAGAGCGAGAAGACTCGGAGCCCGCGATAGGCGGGCATATCTACAAGCTAACAGCTGTAGTCATCGGAGTCTGAAGACACATGCAACTGGATATGTCTATCAAACAGCGGCAAGCATTTTTGCTGCGCGAATTTGCTGGATCGTTGGCACACCGTCATGATTGAGTACGAGAACTCCTCGTGGCATGCCGAGCTCATGTCTGTATCTGGTTGCTCTGGTTACGTAACCCTGAAGGGCGTAGACGAAGTCATCGCCTTGTAAAAACTCGGGTTGATAGTGGATCTCTGGATCACTCACGGTGATACCTCGGTCAATCAAAGATTTGACGAGAGCGAGACGAGGCAAACGTTTGACACCCTCAACAAGGTGAGCAGCAAGCTGGGACATCATGGCGACAGTGCCTGGCATCATCTCTGGTGTGGAGAAGCAAAGCAGCTCTGGCAGTTTGAACTGGGACAGACCGATCGTGTACACGTGGGCTGGGCACTCGTTATCGCCGTTGATGGCGAATAGAGAGAAGCCGTTGGCTTTGGCAGTAGCGACACGCTGCTGCTCGTATGCCTCAACGACTGAAGGGAAGGAACTCATGGATATAAGAGAAGAACATCCCCCTCGAGGCGCGCGATAGGCGCGCATCTACAAGGAAAGAAAGAGTGACTGTGCACAAATCGAACCGCTGCTTTCACGACAGCTGGCTGTTCGGTAGGCGTGGTAGGTCAGGCAACCACCGCATCAACACCAGCACAACGAAGCAAACAACTGAAGCCGCACACGAGCACACACGTCATGCATGTGAACAGATGCTGTGTGCAGTGCGGCGGTGGCTGAAGCATCAGCGCATCAACGAAGCAGGCAACGTTGTCGCTCGTCATCCTTCGGATTGGTGCCCAGTATCAATGGAACATTGGTAACTGAATCTAAATCAGCGAACAAGAACGACGTTCGTACGTTCGCGAATGAAATAACAAACGAATCGTTTGTGTCATTTCAATTAAAGAACTGAAGACTTAAGTCTGAAGTTCAAAGACAAACGAAACACAAAGTGTTTCACGTTTGGAATGTGAACAGAAGAAGAACTTTAGTTCTGATTCTTGTGAGCTGAAACCCTTTCGTTCTCGTTGGTTGCTACAAAAATAATATTGTGTTGATAACACAAGTACTATGTGCATACATAAGTACTTTATTTTTTTGTTTGAGCAACCCCCGAAGAACAGAGGGGTTTTAACCTATCAAAAATTTTGTAGCATTTTTTAGGTCCTATAGAGGTTTTTAACTTCGGGAAAGGTTCTGGTCAATAACACTTCGGGAAAGGCACTGAAGTCACATCAACCTAGCTATGCAATTAACATAAAAGCAGACGCAATAATGTAATGGAAACCGCACTAAAACAAGTAGCCGCTTATATCAAGGGAGAGGTTAACGAATTGGGCCAGCTCAATCCCAAGCCATTTCCTATGGACGACAAGACATATGAACAACTAAAGGCAAGTGTCGATACGATTGACGGGATGTCTGCAGAGAACGTCCTCAAAGAATTGCCCGAGACAATTGCTGTAGCGGACCTTTCAGATGACAGTAAAGATATCCTCCTCCGCTTTGGTCTTGAAGCTCCAGCAAAATTGAACGCTTACTCTATTGCTGTGGAAGATAATGTAATTGAGCTATGTGAGAAAAATCATCAACTAAAGATGGAGCTTGAGGAGCTACGGTTAAGGCATAAAGCTCTACAGGCTGCGCTGGCTGGAACGATTAAAGGGAGAGAAGATTAATCAATAGGTGTAGCGCGCCAAGCACAACCGTCAATTGTGATGGCCTTACCGTTTCGTAAATCGTGTTTCACTTTCTGTTTGCAGCGGTTGCCAATATCAACAGCTTCAAAGAACTTCGGGAAAGACGAGTATTGTTCTGTGGATTGGTCGCACTCAATCACGTAATTCTTCTTGTTGACTGACGCGCATTTCAAGCAACATGTTGACCGACCTGCTGCCAAATTACAGTATGCGACGTCATGCTCTGTGCCGCACAGCGTGCAACGGCATGAAAGAATCTTGCCTTGACCTTTGTGTTGTAGTGGCTTTGCAGGTTTCGGCAGAGTGATCCAATCACCGTATCTTCTATAGGCAAAAGTGTAGTCATCAAGTGGGAAGTCGAGCTCTTCAGCTACACGTCTTACGAGTACTGCAGCGTGGTCTGGGATTCCAAGAGCTCTGCATGCATCGACTGCGTAACCACCGTGTTGTTCGATGTGGTCAAGCACTGGCTTGTATTTTTTCTGAATTCTGCGGCGATGAGCGGCTCTTTTTGCCTTGGCTGAATCCAGCACAATTCCCATATCGGCAAGCAGAACTGTGATGTATTGAGGGGAAGTCTGCAGCGTTTCTGCTACTTCAGTTCTAGTCACTTTGTAACTGCAAATGTCATCAAGCATTTCCTGTAGCAGTTCTTTTCGGTAGCTCTGTAATTTCACTTGGCTTACATCAAAACCATAGTGCCTAATCTTGCGGTAAAAATCTGATCGATCTAAACCCTTCGTTTTGAGGATGGCGCAAACACTCTTGAACTGCTTGACTTCAGCGACAACTTCATCAAATATCTTTTTAAAAGCTTGAAATTTTTTGTCAGTTACTTGAGACATATTTGTAGATACAATCATATCTATACTATAACTAATGAAGATACAATTTGTGGGCTGTTAAGTATGTAAAAGCGAAACAATCTTATTAATAAAAAGATAAAATAGAAAAGAGATTAATAAGGCTTAAAAGTGCAGGTAAGGATATGGGTAATCGTAGATTTGCTGGCGCACGTTTAGCCGCTGGTGTTCCTTTAGAAGATATCACTCAAGAGCTTAAGGAGCTTACGGAACAGCTACAAAAAGAAAACGCTGGCCTAGGGTTTAGTAAAGATGTGCCTGTCCCTGGAATTAATGAGAATGTACATATTTCTGGTAGCTCCGTCTACATGCCTACCATCTTTGATGAAGATAGGATTATAGGAAACAAAGCAGAGCTGCAGAAAATTCGTGAACTGAATTCTCCTGGTATCGTTGAGCTTGCATGGAGTACTACCGCACACCCAGGTGATGACACAGGCACGAAGATGCGCGCTGCTCGTACTGCAGAGCGTGCGTGGTCAGAGCAGCTGAAGGAGCTTCCGACCAACACTATTGTCAGAAATACTCCTGTCGGTGCGACTAGTGGGGATTTTGAGCGTGCGGATTTGTATTTAAGGAAGGGGTTTGGTCCCCTAATGAGCGATGGTTACCAGTACGGTTACGTCAAAGGAGGGAAGATAGAGCCGCTCTCTCCCTTCAAGGCGGATGCAGAACATCTTCGCCACCTTGCTGATAGAGCATATGCATCAGGCGACATGGAGACAAACGACGTTCTTCGCCGTGAGTTGAATAAACGGCTAGCGGAAAATCTCAATCCAGAATCTGTTGTTCAACCGTATAAAGAGCGACGTCTTACAGCCGAAGATTATGACTACGACGATGGTGAATATTATGACGAGCCAACCCCTGCTACTAAAGCGGATTTAAGGGCGAGAGTTATTGACTCATACACGGAACCCCAGGGCGGATATGGAAGTGTTGTGGGGGATGACATTCCGCCCGAGATTGGTATGCGTCGAAATGCGGAGATGGCACGGCGGTATCCGAACAGGGGTGACTATCAACCCACTCCAGAGGATTTGGCGTGGTTTAGAGAGCAGCAGATCCGTGCAAGTGCTGTACCTTCGGGGGCAAGAGATCAAATCGATGTGATCAATGATTATCGGCCACGTCCTATACCTCCAAGAATTACTGCCGCAGATCTTCAGCGTGACCGCAGTTTCGATGAATTGAACAATTGGAGACTAACTGAATTTGACGAAATCAATGCGCGCACTCTGGAAGGGAGGCGGGCACAAATGATCGATGCATTGAGAGCAAGCCAGAGTGGAATTAGCGCCACAGGATATGACCATGACCCGAGCGTCGTACGCGATCGACTTAAGCGTGCAGCTGTTACTCGCACTGCCGATGACGACTTGAACGTAGTGCTTCAAGAGAACTATCTACCAGAAGATGTTGCGGCTCTCCGTGCTTGGCAAGAATCACAAGCATTGAACTGGCCTATTTCGAATCCGCCGCGCACACCACCGCCGACACTTAACGCTGATGGCACATTTCAGTCACGACGAGTTGGTCCTGAAAACGCTGTACCAGATAGTGTCGCCATGCTCTCGTCGCTTCCAGGGCGTGACCCGATTCGGCCAAATACTCCATTGATAAATAGGCGCGCCCTAACCCCGACTCAAGAAGCTGCTGCAGAAACTCTTGCGGAGATGAGGGCGCGTGGGATCAGCGTGAATACTCGTGAGGGGCTACGTCTGCGAGCGATCGTCGATGAAGCGAACTACGGTCCTGCAGTTCCATTCCGAAGACTGCAGAGCGCAGAACCACTAACGCCAAGGGAAGCTGCCAGAGCTGCGAGATCTCTCGACGCCCAGACCAGACAAGAGCTTTTGGAGGATGAGGATCTTCTCCCCGTGGATGAATTGCGAGCGGCTGCTGCTGAACGTCCAAGATGGGATCCGAGCGCGCCAACGCCGAGGCGAAGACCATCGCGGAGGCCCGTCACTAACACCGATGAAGTTGATTATCTACTCGGTCTAGGGGACGCTCCTATCACTACTCGCGTACCACCAGTTCGTGTTGAGGTTGACCCTACTGATGTCTTTGTGAGACCTACGGGTGTAAGGGCAATACAACAAGAAGCACTGAAACGACGTGAGATTTCTGCTGATGATGCTGAATTTTTAGAGGCTCTGATTGAGGGTTACTGATCTGACCTGTGCTTGTTGAGAGCTGACACTCCGAAGTGAGTTCCTTGGGGCTTCGGCTCTCTGGCTTTAGCAGCAGCAGCTCTTGCTTGATCTAGCTCCAGCTGCAGCTGACGTGCTTGGTTTTCCTCCCGTGCCTTCCGCGCGGAGGGTTCATCACGCCTGGTTGACCACCGTTCGAACTCGGTCTGCGGCTCTACCCAGCCACGGCAGTTGCTCTTGGCGAATGCTTGAGCACCGTTGATCGGCTGCAGTTGACGCCAGTTCTGCATACGCAACGATGCTTCATCGCTGAAAACGATGGCAGGTGCTACAGCATCTGCAAAGGCCAAAGCCTTCAGCTGTTCTCCCACAAGAAATTGTTGTGCTCGAGTGAGTGACCCTGTATCCAGCGAGAGAAGATCGTCAGCGCTCGTGCTGTAGCTGGACAAAAGGGCTGCAGCTCTATTCCTTTCGGCGCGACGAGCACGTGTCATCTCCCGTGCCGCTTCCTTTTCTGCAGAAGTGAGCTTGCCTTTTTCAAGCTCTGCAACCTTGCGTGAGTTTTCAGCAGCTTCCATTTCAAGCTGAAGCATTCTTCTACCGAAACTTAAGGAGGAGGTATCGCGTCTTTGAGCCATAGTAATTAATAAAGGGATTTGTATTCTTTGCAGAGTTTGTGAAAGCTTGCTAGGCGTTTTTTCACTTCACCTTTCTCTACTATAAATAGTTGAGCACCTTCTGGCGTGCTGTTGATTATGAGTCCTGTGTGTATAGGTCTACTCTTTATGCGTTGGTTCCAGGCATGGATGTAAGCGGACACCTGTTGCGCAGCACAGCTATATCTAACCCACTCTGAATATTGATTGAATTGCTTTGGATTGTAGTTACTACGGATAGGTAAGGTACTGGTTTTAAATTCAAGTAGACAAGGCACACCTCCTACTAAACCTGCCGCATCAGGTATGCCGATGTACTTGTGTGGCTTGTTCGACCAGACAGCAGACTTATCTCCTGATCGAAGGTGGTTAAGTTCTTCAAGTACAGGACCTTCTGCCCACCACAACTTCAGGTCAAGTGTCTTGAGTAAATCGTGTACTGGATCGAAGTATTTAAAATAAGCAGGGTCGAGGTCACACTCTCCCGTTTTTAAGTACTGCCTGCAAGCATTGTGCACTGCAAGGCCTCGGTTCGTGCTGTTGAGCTGATGCTGTTTCTTCTTGCCTTGATTAGCAAGACAGGCAGACTTCTTTGATTGCTTGTGCTTCGGGTCTGATTTGATGATTGAAGATACAGAAGGATATGCTTCACCGTCAACGACGAAGCCTTGATATGCGATTGTCATTATTAGTTTGGGCTGATATGCCCGTTGCCATTCGGCCCTTTCAATCTATTAAGATAACTTATCAATCAAAAGACTTTCACGAGCTCGCCGAGATAGGTCTGTTAGCTCCAATCCTCCGCGTCATAGCTAACTCCCAGTTGTTCATTGATAGAAGGTGAGTACTCGATCTTTTCAAACGGAAAAGGAATATGCTCTTCGTCTCCTCTGTTTTCTCCCCAATACGCAGGGAGGGGCTCTGATAATTTCTCCTCTGGTCGAACCGAATGTTCAAGCCTGAATACTCGGAAAAAGCCTTCATCTCGAAGCTCTCTCCATCTAGAACGTGCTGCTTCAACGGAAAGAACCTCGGGCTCTTGATTACTAGCTCCGCAGGTTACGATCTCTAAAAAGCCTGTGTCTGTGAGGCTGCGGAATTCGACCAGTACGTCTTTTTGCTTTAGATACCAGATTTGATTCACTTCTGTGCTTTTAGATTGAGTATCTGGAGAAATTGATTCCATTTGTTCTATGAGTGGTAGTTGTCTTGGTGCGAAGTATTTGTTCTTCGGGAGATCGATGGCGACTACACAACGCCCCCTGCCTTTCCTTTGATGGTTTTGTATAGCTTTCGACTTCCTCACTGAAGAGGAAGCATCAGGCTTCCCGAAGGTGAGAACTTAATCAGTTACTCCAGTGCTTGGGCTTGAGAGCAACGTCACCTACGTTCAGAGGTACTTTCTGTGTATAGAGAGCTTCCTTCGACATCACTGCGAGTAACGCACTCGTCTGAAGCATATGTTCCGCAGTTTGTTCTGCAGTATTAGCAGGATCGGGAACATACTTATCAAGTATTTCAGCGACATACTTATGGACAACGTCTACGCTTCCAGGCGACTCTGCCATGACCTGTGCAGCAGGGTTACCCACGGTCATAGCGTTGACGAAAGCTGCAGTGGTTAATTCACCCTTCTCGTTCGCATCAAGCCACGCTTGTTCGAAAGACATGGCGAAGTACTGACCCATAGTCTCGAAGTCTTGTCTGAAAACCTCTAGAAATTCAGCGTCTCTATCAGCATCCGTTGGGGCTAAACGCATAGAACTAAAGTCTTCAGCATCGAGTCCTAGCTCGCCTGCCTTGGCTAGGAGGAGGGCATCGTGCAGCGCTCTGAACTCAAGCGTGTCTCCATCGCAGTAGCCGCAAGCTTGTGCAATTTCTGGGCCAGACGCGTCACCAAGTTCTCTGACTCGCTCCAGTAGAGCGGCACCTGTCAGACGTGGGTAAGTAGTGGTCATTGGTTTGTTTGTGCGTAAGTGGAGCTCTCGCCCCGTGAATTAACGATCGCCTTTTCGACAGCAGAAAGAATCCCCCATTCAGGGGATCTTTGAATCCTCAAGATCGCTTGGTATGACTAGAGCTTGTCTGCTCGTTCCCCCTATTGGGCTAGTGCATTTGAAGGATGCAGAGCTCCAGTACTAACGACCACTAGCAAGTGGCGACTGTGGTCCCATGAGGTATCTGTCACGGAGCATCGGGATCATCGTTGGAGGGATTCCAAACTCACCTGCTGGGACCTGATCCCCAGAAAGCCCGAGGGAATTGGGATCCACTGAAGGATTTTGATTCAGCTCATCCTGCAGCTGTTGGTACTGAAAACGTAGTTCTTCAGCATTTGGCTGCATACGCTGACGTGGGTCAAGGGCGATCAGGATTGCATCAGGGGTATCTTCTCCGAGAGTTCCTGCCATACGTGCCATTGTCTTGCCGCAAAATATATTTCTATTCTAGATATTTATTCTATTGATTAATACTCGAGCTAAACAGATAGCGACCACCCCAGCCTATCGACCCGTCCACCTCCTGCCGCTGCAGCGAGATGCCTTCTGTAGTGGTCACTATCTCTATCAACAGATGCCGCCCCACTGTCGTTACTTTGATGCACGGAGTTTGTAGGTCTAGGCAGCGATTCCAAATGCCTCCCAGGAGGAGTTCGTTGAGAATAAATGTCGCCAGCAAATCTCACAATACTTCCGCAATAGTTGGATCTTAAGTCTAACTAAAAAGAAGCCCCGACATTTCTGCCGAGGCTTTCCAATGGTTGTGATTAGTTTGTAATCAGAACTCGGACGTCGCGCCTGCTTCAGTTGTGGAGCTGAATTCAGCAGCTGGCTTACGCAGAGGATGCTTGCCTTTTAAGTAGTTGCTCATCTGTGAAGTCTCTGCAACCTCTTGGAAAGCATCAACTTCAGCCTTGGTTGGCTTGGTCAGCTTGGGCAGGACCGAGTAGCTGGTGTCTAGACCAGTTCCCTTGCGCGTGATCTTCAAGCAGAAGTTGGCAATACCATCGTCTGTGAAGGTGTAGTCATCGGACTCTCCAATGATTTCGATGATGCCGTCCTTCAACGAACGCTGCTCGATCACAGCAACTTCAACGCGCTTGGTCTCCTGGCTGTAGACCGTCCAGACCAGAGCACGCTTGGGACGTACGTACTCACCTTCGATCTTGGGTCGCGCGGGATTACTCCAGTCGACTGCACGGGCAGCGTTAGGAGCAGGATCACCAGGCCACGCCTGGCTGAAGTCATATCCAGAAAACTTGAGCTCGCCTTGAACCGCTTGCTCGACTGGCCATCTGTAAAACAGTGCGGCATGTCCACTGGAAAAGACTCCTAGAGGACGAAGCAAGACGGATTGACCATCGCTCAAAGATGAAGCAAGAAATTCTTTCGAATCAAATTTGTTGTCTCCTTTGCTCGTTGAATCAGCAGTTGCTTGGGTCAACTCGGGAGGCAAAACTTGTAGTGTCATGATTAAGTGTCAAATTAAATATAGGTTGTTGATGCTGCATACTTAAGTATTTACGCATCGGTCACGTTATGTGACTTGCTACTAAATGAATAGTGCATATATAAGCTAGCGACAATAGTAGTCAAACGCGAGTTATTTGAATATGAATATATTCTTCTGATGCATTGCTATGACTGGGTTTCCCGAAGGGAATTCGAGAAATAAAAAAGGAAGGCTTTCATCCAAAACCTTCCGCGTGCTTTTACGAAAATTTGGCCGCTGCTTTTACGTCAGTCCTGCAGCTCAAGCAGCGACAGGGACGTTGTACAGCTCCGAGAGCATGACGACAGCGTCTTCCATGAACTTAATCCCATCAGGCTTCCAGCTCGGTCCAGTGAATGCACTGAAGGCACCTGCCACTCCGACTCGTACGAGGTACATTTCATCGAACATCTTTCGTTCCTCAAGCTTTTTGGTGAGCTCAACTAGGCGTGCATGCTCTGGGCTATCGACTGAAACGACATCTCTATCGCCACCATCAGCAAGGTTGCATAGGCGATTGCAGTAGTAGAAGGCCAGGACTTCGATGTAGTAACTCAAGTCCATGTCGTATCCAGCTTCGTGTTGCCTAGCTCTTTCGTCTTCGGTCAGGCGACTAGAGATGTAGTCGTTCTCTGCGACAAACCACTCCATTCGGAATGCTGCCTGGTATGCCTCTACAAACGCCTCTGTGTCTTCACTCATCTGACCAAAGCAGTTCACCTTGGAGAAAGCGAAAGCCTTGTTCCTGATGACGTTGTCTCTGTAAGGAGCTGGTGAGGCCATATTCAACTTCACTAACTCCGTCCATCTCTCCTGATCATTGTCGAGGCCGCCTTGATACTTCTCGTCTTTAGCGGCCATCATGGTCCAAGCTTCGAGCCTCGGTGTCACGAATGCCAGACCCAGGTTTGCTTCGCGCCACTCTTCGACGTTGGTGGTGGGGAAGGTAGTAGTCATTGTTGAGTCCGTGTGTGTGAGGTCGCCCTCTGACCTATTCACCATCGTTGAGATGGATAGAGAGCACATCCCCCATTCGAGTGAATCTGAAACCATTGGTATGACTGGGTATCTTGATCCACTCCCTCGTTTGGGGGAGTCCATTTTCTAGAGGATTACTGTTTCTTCTTTATGGGCTAGTAACTGGAGGTAGGCAAATATTCAGGACCAAGTGACTCAAGAACGTTTTTACATCCGCCATACCTGCTTATTGTCTTGTCAACTGCTTTATTTGCTATTGAGCTTAACCCCTTTCTGCTCATATAGTTTGCCCACAACTGATAGTCCCGTCTCGATAAATTGCTTTTCATCCTTTCCCTTATAAAGTCCTCTGAATCGTCGTAATCCATTGTCTCAAGCTCTACGGCGCAGGTTGCAATAATCGCGCTTTTCGCATGCTCATTTGCCGCTCTTCTTCCAGAGCTGGCCTCTACTGGCAATGAGGCAAAAACGGTAGCCAATACCAGCAAAGAGATAGATCGAATCATGTTGAATACGAGTTGCATCGCACCTTATTTTTTTGGGGCCAATATCGTCATCCCCCATTCGGGGGATAAGTGATCGTCAATGACAGGTGAGAGGGATCAGAAGTCCGAGCTAGCTGACTGCTTCGGATCCTCTGGGTTCAGCCAGAGCCTGACGGATTTTCGCTTGCCATCGATGGTCCTCTTCGTCTGCTTGTACTCCCATCCCAGAGACCTCATTACTCTTCCGACCCTGCGCTGATGGCCGTTATTCACGCGGTCAAGGGGAATGTTGATTGCGTATTGAAGGATGTTGGAAGTGGTCGTGTCCTTCTTGTCGCTGATGTAGCTACTGATCGACTCGTACCAGGAGTCCCTTTCCAAGAAGTCATCCTGATATGTAGCGAGCTCTGCCAGTTGGCCAGACGTGTACTCCCATGGCTCATGCTCTCGGTAAAGCTTGACGGCAGCAGCCCATAAGCTGCCTCGCTCATCCTTCAACTTCCGCCAAGGAACGACGTGATCGTTGGGTAAACGAATCGGTACGAAGCGTCTGTTGCCTGTGCTGTCGACTAGAAGCTGTGGCTCATTGCTCGTGCCCAAGAAGATGAACCCCCGCTTGGCTTTGGTTGGCAGCTCATAGGGACGTCTGATCTCATCGACCTGGAGTGTGATCAGGTTCTTCAGTACCTCCGCGTTCTGCGGCTTGAAGAATTGATCAATCTCTGGGAGCTCAAGGATCCAGCCTGTGTGAAGGCGATAGGCCTCCTTGATTAAGGTGTGGAGGTCGGAGTTCATCTCCGAAAACATCTCTGTAGGTACAAGGCTCTTTGCCCACTGACTCTTGCCTCGTCCCTGTGCACCGATAAGGATCGGCAGCCAGGACATCGAGCAGCCTGGGTTGTATGCCCTAGCTACAGCGCCGATCATCATCCGCTTCATTGCCAGGTTGGCGATCTCTGATTCGTTGCCGAAGTAGTCAGTAGCTATTGAGTTGATCCCCTCTGATGGCTCATGCTCTTCAACGCACCGTTCAAGGAATTGAGTGCGGGGGTCATAGGAGTTTTCGTTTGCCAGGAACTGAACTGCAGATTTAAGCCGCCCGTCTGGTAGAGAAGCGCCGAACCTTACGGCCAGATCAGAGCCCAGCCAGGTGAAACGGTCGCCTTCGAGTGCAGCAGTGCGTCCATTGGTATCGGCAAACTCAATCTGATTTGTCATCAAATTCTTCCTGAAGTTGACGTCAGTACTTCTGATCTTTTCAATATCAGCAATTTTTTCTTGAGCAACTACGTCAGCTGTCTTGAGAGGACGGCCTGGTCCTGCTGTAGTAACACCGCCCTGCAACAACTTCAAAGGTTCAGGAGCAGGTTGAAAGGTAAAGTTTGTCATTTATATAAAGGTTTCAAGGATATATCTACGGTAGCTATCTTTGATTTTGATTGGGGATATGACGGGGATGCGATAACACCGTGTTCAGCTGTAGGAATGAAAGCGGTGTGAAATATGGGTCACCGCTCCCCCTTCTGAAAAGCTGATCTAGTCATAGCAATTGATCTCGAGGAATAGACGCAGAGTTAAGCTCTGAATAGAGCACCGCCCTCCCCGCTTTCGTTGAATATTATTGATCACCTAGGTGCTCGTTTGAGAAAACATCTCTGCCTTTCAGTAATCAAGAACCCTGTCATAGACTAAAGAAATAATAATAATATTATCTTTTAAGTGAGTGACACCGCCTTCGGCGCACCGTGTTCAGATAACAAATGAAAGCGGTGTGATCTCAAATTTCCTTTTCAGTCGAGGCTCAAAGGCGCATTGGAATAGCCAGAAACAATCTTCCATCTACCCATTCTAAAAGTAGGGACACCTAATGCCACATCTATCTGCAGGGTCCCTGTGACTGTAGCCCTGTCTCCTTGACTTCTATCAGCAAGCCAGTTTTCAAGACCAGGCTCCAAGTAACCGTAGGGCAAGCTTATGCACTCACCAGAATTAGACTGGCATAAAGTCATGTGGTCATCATAAATCGCATCAATCTCGCCCCTGACGGTAATGACTCTATTCTCATAATTTCTCCTGGCTCTGATGCGGTTCTGCTTGAACTCGGTATCAAGCTGTCCTAAATCCATATCAGTGTACATTTTTTGCTGTTTCTGCCTAGCTTCATAGGCTTCGGTTTGTTGCTTCTGGAAATCCTTAAAGCTAGCAAGCATTGGTTTTAATTTTTCACTGACGCCTCCCAATACAGTTTTAGCCCCACTCTCTGAAGTGATGGAAATATTATTACCGAGATAACCCCATTCCATCTTTGCACCGTCTTTCCCCCATTTCTCTGACTTGGGATCATAGTCATAAACTAGTCCAGTATTATCAAGTCCGAACAGATATGCAGACGAATAACCATCAGACCAGTCAATGACAATAATGGGTGCATCTCCTTCACCGTAAAACTTTTTATGGCCTCGATCGTGAACGGTTATGTCAAAAGTCTCAAGCTCTCCACCTTTCTTTTGAAATGTTCCCTTTCCTGGTTCAACGGGTTTGGAGCTGGTTGATTCTTTTGGAGATTCCTTTTGAGATTCAGCTTCAGGCCTATCAGGCTGTGTTTGATTAGTGTCACAGGCGCAGATAGTCAATGATAAAAATATACCTAGCGCAATGAATTTTTTCATTCCTAGAGAATCACTAGATGCATAATACACTCACATTGAAAAAGCGCCCCGTAGCTGGAGCGCTGTTGTCATCAGCAAGTCACTGACGAAGATCTCGAACGTAAGTCAAGTAATAAGTGCGTTCACCTTTTGGTTTAAGTCGAGTAATGCATCCTTGTCGTTCAAGCTGCACGACTGCACTGGTGATGTCCTCTCGAGAGAACCCTTTGACACCTTTCAGTTTCGTCTTGAGGACACTCTCTTTGATTGGTGTGTGCTCTCGGATTTTGCGCAGTACATAGTCAAGGCGTTTGAGTGTTGCCTCACGTACTAGCTCGGCTTCCCGAATAGAAGGAGCAGCTCTACAGATGTCAGCAATGTGTTGGTACTGACTACAGGCAAGAGCTTCAAGGTTGAGAGCACGTTGAACGGTTTCCTTGGAGATAGGGATTGAGGTCACAGCATGCACAGCGTCAGAGCACGGTGTACGGATTTGATTGCCTTGACCATCTTTCGCTGACGTGAAGCGTTTGCCTACCAGCGTTTCGAGGACGTGGAGCAGTACAGCGAACTTGATCACGCGCACACCTGTCTTCCTCAAGAAGGAACGAAGGCCTGCCTCTTTACTCTCGGCTTCCATGTCAGAAGCCATCTCCATACGGTCTCTAACGCTGTCGTTGTAAAGCGTTTGAGCTCCGTCATACCGATCTAGGTGAAGCACTTGATAGTCGATGACATTGCCAAGCACATCTGTTTGAGTTGCAGCCATTCGATCTATATCAAGGCACCACGGGATCAAGCGAGTGGAGATGTACTCCTGAATCGGATCGATAGATGCGTCACCTGGGTCAGTGGTGTTCAGTCCAAAAGAACCTTCCTTTGCCTTTGACTCGACTACAAGAGTGCGGCTCGTCCAGCCCATTGAATCCTCTGCAAAGTCAAGGATCTCTGTGATGAAACGGAGCTGGAGGTTGGCAGTCAGGGTGACGGACTGTGCACGGAACTCGATGTTGTTGTCGCTGTTAGCCCGAGTGAAAGTATTGGTTAGCTCTTTGGTGTAGGCCTCAACAAGCATCTTGATGAAGAGTCCCATGCTCTGAACGCCAGCACCGCTATTGCCGTTGTTCCCGTAGCGGTTGCAAGCCAAAAGGTCAGAGCCTTCGTCCTGATGCAGGTGAAAGCCAGAGCGAGCTTTTTGTTTTGAGAGCTCACGAGCAAAGCCTTCAGCAGAGAACGACAGCGATTCAGAGATGTAGTCCTTGAGGTTGTCCTGAAGACGTCTGACTTCTGCCTTTTGTTGGGCTGGGTCATCAAGCCGCTTGGCTTCTTCAAGCGCGCTCTTACGCAGCGTGTTCATCATGCGGCGCAGTTGACGTAGTGGAGTGATGAACTTGTTTGAGGTGACACTCTTGAACGAGCTTGTGTCTCCGCAGCAGAAGACATACAGGTTGGGCGGGATCGGGTCGGAGCCGTTCACTCCTGAATGGCCCATGATCTTGCTTCCGAGCAAGGTCCCTGTCGTTGCAAGCAGCAGGAAGACAGAGGACTTCCAGTCAGTACCGCTGCGGTCACAGGAGTCTTGAATGATGGATGCGACAGCTGGTGGTAGAAGGTCTTCAATATTGAAGTCAGCTTCAAACTTCGGAGCCAAGCTGCCAAGTGCATCGGCGTACTGCTGCGTCTTGTCGAGAATTTCAGAAGCCTTGGCGACGCTCTGCCTGATCTCGTAGGTAGACATGTCCCAGAGTTCAGCAACGAACTTGACTGCTACAGGCTCAACACTTGGGTAAGTACCCAGCAGCTTTGCAAGAGCATCGATGGTATTGCTATTTGTTTGAGACTTAACTCTTCCCCCTTTCTTACTAGCCGTGGAGACATAATCCTGAAAGGCGAAATAAGCTTCACTTTCTCCTTCACGCAAATTGTGATTGGATGGATTAGGATTAGTGGACAGCAGAATACTATTTGCGTTCTTTGATGGTTCTTGAATCGTCATGTTCATCTCCTCAACTCCTTCCTTGTTGCTGCTTGATCCATTGCTCAACAAGAGAGCGGAGTACGGAGGATTTGTTGAGGTTGCCCTCATCGATTAGCTGGTTGAATTTATGTTTAAGCTCAAGTGTCATCCTGACATTTTCTTGAGCGACTAATTTACTAGTCATTGGTTAACTGTCGATAGGTCAAAAGGAATATTTGTATATCATTCCCTATACATTGACTATAGCAATCTCGCGAAAGTAATGTGAATTAAAATAGAAACAGAGGCAAACACTCTGATCAAAGTATCAATCTGGGTCTCATCATGAATCAACTTTATCAACACAATCAAATTCAAAACTATCTTGACCGCCGACTGGTCGACTTCTTTTGCGAGGTCAATGCTGACAACGCTTGGGTGGATGCGAAGACCCTGGCCTGCTGGGTATTTGAAACCAATAACCCTTCTGAATTTCAGCGGCAATACACAGCGAAGAAGTTGAGGAATATAACGGGCATTGCTCATACCAGTGCAGCTCGTTTGTCCTTCCTGGATAGGAGGCAGCAAGTAGTTAATAATCGCTATGTGCACACATATAAACTGTCAAAGATGTGTGAGGAGGCTGGCTCTGGGATGCGGAAGGGGAAGAAGAAGTCTGTCTGCATTATTGATTGACTGTTGCTAGATTAGTGAAAGGTCAAGAGGAAGCCGTTCGATATGAGCGGCTTTTTTATGCATCGAAGTTCATCTAAAATAGACAAGGATGAGGTCATGTTTAGCAATATAAAAGACTAGACTTAAAAAACGAAGTAGAAAAGCGAATGAAGACTTATTTGATTGAACAGTTCTTTGCGTTGATGGGTATCGAAACGCGTGTCGTCAATGCAGACAAAGGTGTGTTGGAGATCCCGAGCATGGTCGGTCTTCTTGTGGCCGTTAGCGAATCAAGGGAGAAGCAGCTGGCTGCCTTTGATGGGTTCCGTGAGTTGAGCAGTAGAAGCGGATGCACTATTGCTTCTTGCGTTCAGCTCGACAGTCCTCATGGCTCGACTGTTGTTCCTGGCATTGGACGAGTACCTGTCTTCACCGTGTTCTCTGGTCGCCTTGAAGACACGTTCAAGACGAATGGGCACAAGGTGATCAACAGGAGAGCGGCGACTGTTCTGGATGATTACGAGCGCCGTTCAAAGGCTCCTCTGGCCAAGACCGAATACTTGAGCTGGCTATGTAGGACCATCGGTGTCACCAGGCCCAAAGACCTTGCAGCTTTTCAGGATCTGATGGTGGAAGCAGACGCTGCAAAGGGTTCTGAAGTCATCCCTGCTATCGGTGAGTTGGCAATTGGTAGGGGTACGCGAACAGCAGTGCTCACTATCGGAGCTGATGTTGAGTTCGTCGATACCGAGCCTGTCGTATGTGAAAGTAGCTATTGCCTGTATGACCTTGAACGTCTTCAAGGTGAGATGACATCAGCCCAGGCGCACGTTGTCAATAAGATGGCAAGAGTCTTTGAAGAATGTTGTAAGACCAAGCAGACGATGAAAGCGACGGTCACTCCTGGAGTATCTGTTAATCAGTCAGCAACAGAGCAGGCGCTTGAATTGATGAGTGCATAGTCATTGCAATGTATCTGACGCTTTGCTCTGGTTGAATGGCAAGGGCATTTGTTTTGCACTTGTTAATATCTAGTCACATTTCTAATATATGAGAGTCTGGAAAAGATATTCAAAGATCCTCAATTATAGAAATAATCGTTTATATTATTGAAAGCGATGTGAATAGATTGATATTCAAATTGCTATCAGCTGTGTGTATGCGCAGTACCTATACAAAGATCAACAATCATCATTAATTATGTCCACTGAAACTAAAGCTCTTACTGACTTTGATTATTCGCCAGCTCACTGCGGAATGATCGTGGCCACTGTTGCTGCCAAGGTCGGTACTTATGCCGTCGAAGGAGGAATCCTCACGATGACTGCGAACGCTCAAGGCAATACCGATATCTGGTTCCCTGTTGAGATCTCTGCTGCGGAGGCTGCTCGTGCACAGATCGAAGCTCTCGATAAGGGAGCACAAGCAAAAGGGAGAGCAAGCTTCCGCTTCCAGGTGACTGGTCCTGTCGAGATGGATTACGCACCTTCAGAGCTGGCAGGAAATCCTGATCGTCAACTGAAGCTTCATGTCGCTGCTGCAACCGTCAGGCCTGTGCATCCGCGACCTGACGTCGACCCCCACAGCAACACCGTCTTTCTGTTTGGTCAGATCCAAGACAAGGGTTGGTCAATGGAGTTCATTCACTTGAACAGCAGTGTTGAAGATGACAAGAGTCCACTCGCCGTGAAGCTGACCAAGCAAGCACAGGCTGACGTTGCTCACCTCAAAGGCAAGAACGTCGCAGTCGTTGGATCGTTGAGTCGTCAGCAGAGCACGGAAGCTCGCACTGATGACAAGGGCACGACGTACAACCCCTATGACCACGTGAGCTTGGCCATCACTACTGCTCAAGAATGTGTGAGCTTTGCGGGTAAGTCGCGGTACAACGGTGGTGGTAAAAAGGCCCAGACCCCTGTTACTGACTACGAGTCTGGTTATGACGTCGACGGTGTCGATACCAGCAATGCCGCTATCGGCCTTGATGATCTGCCGTTCTGATCGAGGTCAGAGCAATGGATCCCAAGGACATTCGAGTCACGGTCTCGACCAATACTTGTTGCACGAACAAGACCCGACATCAAGGAGAGCACGAGCAATGGCAAAACGTTGCTCTGCCTCTTGGTGATCTCATCAATGAGTTTGTTCGTAAGGGCTATGCGTTCTGTCCATCGCTGTTCAGAGGTGGCTATCGCTCTGGTGCCAACGCTTTCGGAGGTGACACCGTTGTTATTGACGAGGATGAAGGCATCGATCCTGCTGTGATTGCCGAACTGCCTGTCTTTAAGGCATTCGGTATTGCGATCTGGCCCAGTGCCAGCAGCAGTGTCACTGCAGAGAAGAAGGGAGTTGATGGACAGGTCAGATCTCGTGTCTTGTTCCGTGTTGGCAGAAGTTTCAACACAGGTAAGCCCACGACTGCAATCGCATTGGAGAGGACAGCTGTCCACGTCGAGCGCATCGCAGTCAGTGAATACATCTATGACCGCTTCTGCAGAGAGCTCGGCATTGAAGGACTGCAGGACGACTGCGGTAAGACTGTTGGCCAGCTGATGTATGGCAACGACGGTAAGACTCCCGTCGAGTTCCAACGAGATGACGGAACAAAGAGCACGTATCCCTGCTCAACCGACAGCTGGCTCTACTTGAACGATGGCTGCATGCCTGTAGATCTGATGGATCAGCTGATTGCTGACTTCCGTGAACAACAGGGAGAACGTCTCAAACCAAAGGCACGACGTACCGAGGAAGAGAACGAGCAGGACTATCAGCTTGCACTCTGGATTCTGGAGAACGACGTCTTGTCAGAGGAGGTACTGACTGACCGTAAGTCATGGACCAAGGTTGGCATGGCTTGTCGAGGCATCAGTGATGACCTCAAGGAGCCATGGCTTGCAACCTGTTCACGGTTTGACGACGGTCACTACTGGAGAGCCTGGTCCTATATGGAGCAGAACTGGGAACGCTTCAGTGAGACTTCTGCCATAGGGATTGGAACGCTAATCCACTACGCCAACGAAAGCGATAAACAGTGGCGTTATCTCTGCCCCTTCATGGGAAAGACACAGAAACAGTTCATCAGTCCTTGCTTCCAGCTCCTGCGTTCACATAAGCCAGGTACTCCAGGCTTCTTCAATTTTTCACTTACTGGCTACGAATCATGAGTACGACACCTAAACGAAATAATCAAATCACTGTCAGGTTTACTGACTTTGAGGAAGGCTTTCTCACTTGGTATGCAATGCACATCGATTGCGATAGAGCCAACAGTATTAGGCATGTCTTGAGTTCCTTCCTGGCAGACCATGATCAACTGGTAGCTCGTTATCTTGAGGAGAAGAAGTGAACATGGAAGACGACATCTGGCAACGTAAGCATGAAGAGCAGGTAGAAGAAGAAGAGCTCACTCAAATCCTGATCGCAAGAAAGGAGCTTGAGAAGATGCTTCTACCTTCTGTACTACGGGAGGTTGTCGATAAAGCAGATTGATAGATGGTTGTCAGACAAAGACACTAGAAGATATCAATGCTATAACCGTTAAAGACTCCTGAAACCTATGTCAGAAGAACAACTCAAAGCCTTCCTGGAGAAGGTCAAAGCAGACACCAGCCTTCAGGAGAAACTCAAAGCTGCTGCTGATTCAGACGCAGTTCTTGCGATTGCAAAAGAGGCTGGCTTTAGCATCTCTGCTGATGACTTGAAGAACGCTCAATCAAAGGTTTCAGAAGAAGAGCTTGAAAATGCATCTGGGGGGAAGGTCACTGGTGTCTCGACTGGACAGAGGTGCACTGTGTTAATATGCTGGTGTGTGTAGGGGGGTCACTGGCTGTGCCACTGACATATGTTACCCATCACTGTGTTGCTAGAAGATCAGGACTGCCGTTAGAGATTGACCACAGCCAATACACTCAAACCCCCTGCATTGACAGGGTTTTTTTATTTCTTCAATCTCGCCAGTAATCCCACAAATCAGCCTTCAATACCTGGCACCATTATCCATAAAACAGTCAAAGCTTTCACACGCCCAGCCGCCTAATCAATCCACAAAAAATACAAGACACAGCAAATAAAGCCTCAGCTTTCTTTAGTCCTATATCTATTCATATCCACTCAACGCAACTGCCAAAACCTTCGCTCCCTATCACCATCACGGATGCCATTTGCCCGTCTAAATCTCACCGCAACTTGATACCACTCCTCTGGGATTTGATTGAGCCGAACATCAAAAGCAAAAGGGAGTTGCTGTTGCCCTGGTGAGACCCGTTTCTTCTTGCTTCTACTGCTCCCAACCAATCGCTTCAGCATCCTTGAGCCCCAATGGCACTTAGCCCCTCCCTTGGCGTGATGGCGATACTTCTGGCAGAACCGCCCAGGCTCACCAAACAGCGTCTCGTTTTGCGGCGAACGCCTGCGGTAGCCGTGGCAGGCAGGTTCGTCCTGTGAATACGCCTCCGTTTCCACAATCACGCCCCACAACACCCCTCCATCGCTCTGGCGTTTCACCAGCCGACAGCCCACCAAGTCAGGTCCCACCACCTCTGCAGGGCGGCAGAAGAAGGATTGAGGTAGAGCTGGGAAATCGTTGGCGATGTGCTGGGTGGCTATGGGCGTGGCTGGAGCGACAACCTTCTTCACTGAAGTCTGACAATGCAGCCTGCAGAAGAGACAATTGAATTATCTACATTCTTTCCCTTATGTCAGAAGAACAACTCAAGGCATTCCTCGAAAAAGTCAAAGGCGACTCCAGTCTTCAGGAAAAGCTCAAAGCAGCCGCTGATGTTGACGCAGCTCTTGCAATTGCGAAAGAGGCTGGGTTTAGTATTTCTGCTGATGACGTTCGGACGTCAATTTCAGATGAGGAACTTGAAGGCGCGGCTGGGGGTGGTTACGACTGCACTAGGGAAGACTGGTCCTGCAACCCCGACTGCATTCGATAGACGTTCGCAAGCCCAGACTTACACACCCACGAAAGCCCCTGCATTGACAGGGGTTTTTTATTGCTTCAATGGTCTGACTGACCCCATAAATCAGCCTTCAATACCTGGCACCATTATCCATAAAACAGTCACTAGTTTCACCCATCCAACCGCCTAATCCATCCACAAAAAATACAAGGCACAGCGAATAAAGCCTCCGCATTCTTTAACCTTACATCTACTTATATCTCCTCAACGCAACTGCCAAAACCTTCGCTCCCTATCACCATCACGGATGCCATTCGCCCGTCTAAATCTCACCGCAACCTGATGCCACTCCTCTGGGATTTGATTGAGCCGCACATCAAATACAAACGGCACTCAAAGCCTTCTTGGAGAAGGTCAAAGCAGACACCAGCCTTCAGGAGAAGCTGAAAGCTGCAGCTAATACTGATGCAGTTCTTGCGATTGCGAAAGAGGCTGGGTTTAAGATTTCTGCTGAAGACTTGAAGAACGCTCAAGTCACAGAGCTTTCAGATGAGGAATTGGAGGGCGCAGCTGGAGGGAGGTGTGCTTGCAAAGACTTTTACTCTGTGCCAACTGTTGAGGGTTAGCCTACCTGCGTTCTCAAGCCTACACACCCGCGAAAGCCCCTGCATTGACAGGGCTTTTGCTTCAATGCTACGAGAGTCTCTTGACAAAAAGGGTAATGGTTAAAATGAATATAGTCTTGGTTATCTCTTCTCAAACCGTCAAGATAGATCTAATTCCAAGACACATTATTTGTTGCTGATTGTTAGGATTAAAAGAGCAAAAGAGTTAAGTTCATTTGCTTTTGCTCAAGGATAGAGAGAAGCTCGACGCATGCACTCGTCGGGCTTTTCTTTTGTCCAAGGTTAAGCAGCGACAAGCTCTCGTTGCACTGCAAGTTCATCAGGGTCAACGCCATCCATGATCAGTTTGACGTCTTTAATTAGTTGAACCTTGTCTTTACTGCTGTTATCAATCGTGTCGAGAATATTGATGAGCTCAATAGTGTAAAGAGAAAAGGAGAAGTCATCCTCGTATAAATCGTAGTCAGTGTTGTCGAGGTCCTCACCGAAGGTTTGCTCGAGAGCTGACTGTGCATCAACGCCCATGGCATAGAAGCTCATGTCCCAGATGAGTTGTGCTTCAGGAGCCATAACCATCGTGTGTTTTTCTGCAGAGACAACAACCCAGTCGTGCTCTGGCATTAGCTCACGAGCCAGCATCAGGTCGTAGCCAGCACGCCAGTGACAACCTGCTGCCATTACAAACTGGTGATAGTTCGGCCTACGCCCTGGTGGGAGGAAACAGTCCCAGTCCATGGTCACCACCTGCCAAGGCAGTAGATACTTCTCGTCTTTCAAGGGACGACGTGGTTCTACATACCTGTCGAAGTTGTAATTCTCTAGGCATTCCCACCTCTTCACCGCATCGAAGGCCAAGCATGCACGGTGAACCTCACGGCGCACACGTTCAGAGCGGAGCAGCTTATTCAGTTTCCTTGCGAATAGAAGCGGGTTGATGATCTTGTATTGAGCGAAGTCTTTCTTGAGTTGTTCTGTTGTAAGTAGTTCTGTAATTGGTTTCATTTGCATTCTTATTTATACTATTAGTCTAGCTATAGATTGTATCTTTTGTGGATATTAATAGCGTCATTGTCGGTTGCATTTCAGTCACATTTGCAAGAGTAATCACACTACATGTGTAGCGTAATGTTTGCAAAGAGATAAGATCGTATTCCTTGAAATCCCAGTGAGTCGCTAGCATCTTGAGTGATAATGTCTGGTGGATAGCACTACCTTGTTATTAGGTTTATCACTACACAAATAATCCCCAATTAAATATAAGCAGTAGCTATAGTTAATTGGTACTCGTGATAATTAAAAATGAGCGATTCTATTTTTAATGATAAGCAGCTTCAGCTCCTCGCTTCCATTTACGTATCAAATCTTGTCCAGGCACAACCTGTCAATGTGCTTCTCCAGGTTTGTACAAGCGCACTGCTTCAGAATTACCAGGATCTGAATAGCTATGACTTAAAGGACAGGATTGTTAGTGAAGCAAACATTGAGACCTGGAACAATCTGGTGGAGCGTCTGAAGTCAATCGAAGCTGCAGCCGCACAAGACACAGCTACCGAAGCTGAAGCAGATGAAGCACCCGCAGTGGCTGCGACTTGAAGCTTTAGTAGATGAGTCGATGGTCGTGAGTGCTTGACGGTGCTGTGCTGCTACAGATCAGACATACCACCGTCACGCATTCGAGAGAGGAGTATCTGGAACTGCTCTTGCATCTTTGCTGGACGTTCCTCTATATCTTTTTGATATTGCTGCTCCCACTTTTCATAGTGCTCGTCACTCGGTGGTTCACCATTCTGCTCTTCATACTTCTCGCATTTGACATCAGCAGTAACAGGCAAGGGCCATACCTTTTCCTCGGGGAGTGAATACATATTGAACCCAATAGGATCGTCCAAGGATTCACCACTCAAAACGTGGTCGATCGTCTCCTCTTCACCTTGAATGCTCTGGATCATCGAGACCCAGCCGATGAAGTCCTCCCTTTCAGATGGTCGTAAAGCAAACTCATTATAGGCGAATGCTCCGTAACCACCAGACGAAAGTACAAAGTAATTATCTTCTAGCTTGCTTTCTTTATCGTCGATAGTCACGCCATATTCATTGAAGCCTTCTTCGCAGTGAGCATCAGCAAGGCCACCAGGGAAGGGCTCTGTTGTTTTGCTTTCAGATAAGAGTCTGTTAAACACACGAAGGGCTACATCTTCTGACTCGAATACCATTGCTAGCTTATGTTCACACGTAAGACCCATTGCATTTAATCATCAGTCTTTAAAGACTAGCTATGTAGACAACTGATGCTGTCAAAGATACGCAACTTAAAAGCACACGTCTTTATGTTTGCATAATGATTGCCATGGAAGCTCCTCGCTCAATCCTGATTCTCTCGGCGTTCCCTCGAACTCTGCGGATGTTAAATCTTCAGTAGGCTCGGCAACTGACAAACCTTCTCCAGCTGGTATGACAACTCGCTTGTAAACCTGCCCTCCAGCTACATGGATGTAGTCTCCATCTGAAGAAACAGTATGGTCTGAAGTAGGTGAGCCGTAGTCTACTTTCTTTTGTGCTTTCTTTTAAGCAGGCATATGTATTGCATTGGTTACCGATATAATCTAACAAGATTGATTGTCGTGTTATCTCTGGCGACGATGTCTCCGAGCGTTAGGCGAGAAGAAGGTGAAGGCTGGTAGACGCTCAAGCTTTTCTACGTCGCGCTTTTCTTCTATCTCTTCGAGTTCATTCATTAAATCATCTCCCTTGCGTGCGAATTCTTCTCTTGCCCTAGCGACTTGTTCAGGATCCCACTGCTCTTCGTACTTGTGCAGCATCTCCTCGAGAGCCTTGTAGATTTCGCGGTATTTAGGCGGGTGTCCTTGTGGTGATGATGAGGCTGCGTATACCTTTGACAACAGTTGAATTAACGAAGTCATCTCTCCGCAGCTGTCATCTCTTACCGAGTGAGAGACAGTTCGAATAAATTCAAAGCGAGAGCAGACGTTTTCAAGTAACCACTGTTGTCGAGCGATATCGTTGTTGTTTGCTTCACTCAACGTTGCAAGGTACATCTTTGCCATTGCTTCTTCTCGCTATGCCTGACTTACTCATAACTCTTTGCTGCAGTGAACCACAAGCAAAGTGTCCAGCCGCTCAAGCTGAACACACGAGTAGAGGGTTGAGTCAGAGAGCAAGCGTTCCTTGGAAGAAGTCTGTGTCAGAAACGTCGTCGGGAATAAGTCGAGCTTTTCTTAAATCAGCAACTAGCTCGGGGGTGTTCTCGTATTCCTCTTTCTTGTTTCCGTATCGCTTATGGCCTGCTGCTTTGAGGTTGGCGTGGACCCGTCCCTCTTCAGTCTTGGAGACGCCATAGGTTTTCGCCATCAAGATCCATTCACCACCAGCTTTTGACTCATGGGTTTTGATGCGCTCATCAAGGTCACTGCCCCAGCCAACATTCAGGTACAGCCCGTTCGGAAGCTTCATCACGTACATACCCTGCTGATCCTTTTCAAGAATCCTGTTGATGTCGAGCCTCATCCGCTCACGTTCGATCGCGGCTTTCTCGTTAACAGCAGCCTGGCGTTGGTTAACCACTGCCTGCTCTTCTGAAATTCCCACGGCTTTAACAGTGCCCTGATGGCTTGACCTGTAGGAGGTGTGCTGACTTGACTTGGAAGGGAGGCCCATCGCTTCGCGCATCCTGCGCTCTGGCCCGAGAAGCTTCTCTTCTATTTTGCGCATGGGAGCAACCAGCTCCTCGATCTCCAGCATCGGGGCAGTGATCCGATCGATCTGCTCTTGCAGTGCGTACAAACCCTTCATGAGTTCGAGATCAAGTGACCCTTCATTTTAGGCACTGCAGATGGAGTCTCAACCCCCTACGGCACTAGGGCTAGTGTCATCCCCTTCAGCAGTCAGGGGAAGGGATACATCTCGATGTCACGGTCAGGACTGTTGGCCATGGCGTTGATCAGGCCCAAGGTAGACACACCTGCAGAGGTCAGGCCTCCTGACATCAGCGCGTTCTCCATTGCTTGCTTCTCAATGGCGTTGTCGAGAAGGCCGATCTTGCTGACAACTTTCTCTGGCCCGAATCGATCCTCAAGCTGACCGATCCTTTCAACGTACCTACGGCTAGGCAATCGTGAGGTTCTGTGAGCAATAGCTCCTGCACCTACACCAGCTCCTGCAGCGAGGAGGCCTAGAGCAGCAGGCGTGATTGCTGACCCAACAAGGCCTTCTCCTTGGAGAGCGTTGATCAAGCCAGCAGCTGATGCAGCACCGCCTGTAAGCATTGCTCCCTTGATGATCTGTCCCCTGATCGCATCGATGGCCTGCAGCTTTGTCCGAGCTTCAGCTGGCGAAAGCTCTGCTGCAGGAGTCTCCATACTCACTCGTCTTGAGTAAACACCAGGGGCTTGATAGGTATGGTCCTCAAGACCAGGGCCGATGACGCTACGAAGTTCGTCTGGTCTATCGCCAGGGAAGAGATTAAAGATGTCGTCTTCTCTCTGCTGATAAGCAAGCAGCGCATCCCGATCCTGTTCGTCGATGAACCGTGCACCTGCCTCTTGCTCGGCAAGTCTCTCAACTGCGCTCATCGCTTCACGCTTTTCACGAGCAGTCGGCTGCCGACCGTACATCCGATCAAAAGCTTGGTTGAATTCAACCTCACCCATAGAAGGCTGACGCCTACGCGCTCTATTAGCAGCCATTATTATTAGTGCAATATATTCTTCTTTGTTATCATATTTGTCTTACAAAATATTGTAGAATAGAAGTAACAGTATTGAGTGGAGTAATACAAATGATTAGTGGTTTGAACAAAGAAAGCACGCTGAACGTGCGTGTTCCAGGCGATTACAAGGATCAGATCGCCGAGGTTGCCAAGCAAGCAGGCATCTCTCCCTCTGAATTTGTGAGACGCAGCCTGCGTCATTCATTGGAGATGGTTGAGCTGACACAGAGAGGACAGAGGCAATGACGTCCAGTTACAACAGCAATCCATATTCCGATCCTGTTTTCCTTGAGCGTGCACGCAATCCAGCTAACCCAGAGTTCTGGCGAGCATTAGGTGACGGACTTAAGGGAGGCATGGATGTGGCTCCTGAAGAGCGCCATGGAATGTTGAGGCACATTCGAGATGTGCAGGGCATGGACGAGGCACCGCGTATTCACTACGTCCTTGGCAATAATCCTTTGGTGGATCTGGCCAAGCAAGTCAAGGCAGTCAACCCTGAAGGAAGGATTGCTCGGATGCTTCCTGGCATCAGTCCCTATGACGATGAGGAGCTGATCCGCCGTGGGAATGCTGGCTTCCTCCTCGGGCCTCAACTCACCCGAGGTGAACAGATCAAGCCTGATGCTTCACCTGAAGTAGTCGAAGCCTTCAAGGAAAAGCTGCGGAGAATTCCTACTGTCTCCAAGGCAGGGTATGCACTGGGCAACCTTGCACAGGACTTCACGAACAACGCATCAAGGAACATTTGGTGGCTGATCAACGCACCCCAGGCAGTGGTCGACCTGGCTAGTGAAAGTGTTGCTTCTCAACTGAACCCTTCCCTATTCGGTGCCGAACGTCTCACCTCTGGAGCTGATGGAATTACTGAAGCCGAGAAGCTTGGTCTGATTCGTTTCAGTCCGAAGGGAGGTACAGCAGAAGAGCAGTGGGATAGGGCCAAGAAAGTTGTCGATGGGATTCAACCTTCACCCGTTCCTCCTGGCGGCACTGCTGCTGGTTACGGTCAGCTTGATCCTCTTGTCTTCACCCCTGAACAGCAAGCGCTCTATGAGGATGCACAGGACAAGCTGAAGAACTACAAGGACCTGCTCGATAACGAGAGGAAGGAAAGGAACAAGGCAGAGAACTATGTAGCCAGTGCGCCTGGGGTCAGGAAGGTTGAACGGGAGGGAGGCAAGACCTTCTTCAAGCGTCGTCGGTTTAATCCGAACCTCGTCAGCCTTGCTGCTCTACTACCTGCCGCAACAGCAGTTAACGCAGGCATTGGCCTACTGGATAGGCAAGACGGTTACGCCGCAACCGTTCCGAGTGATGAGGATCCCAGGCAAACCAGCAATGCCATTGCCGAGGTTGCCTCTCGATATTTCCTCGGACGTGAGGGCAACCTCTTACCTGCTGATGACGTTCTGCTTGAAAGACCTGACGTCACACGGGCTGAATACAACCAGTACAAGGGCTATCTCCGTGACAGAGAGATCGATCTGAATCCGTTTGATGACGGCAAGATCAATCTCGGTGGCGTGCTCAAGACCAACCCTGATGGGATACGAGGTGTTGAAGTTCAGTTCCTCGGGAAGTCATTGCCAGTGAACGACACGCTGATGCCTGTTGCTGGTGCTCTGCTTGGTACAGCAGCTGGAGCTGCACTCTCAAATGTTGGGTCGCTTCGTTTTCGTCGAGGACGTTTGAATGATCCAAACAAAAAGATCGCAGAGGCTTATCGCCAGAAGATAAGCAAAGGCAACCGTGTTGAGAAGGCGCTTGGAAAAGCAGCTGGTTTTATTCCTGAATCGATACCGCGTAAGGACCAGGGTGTAGGCGAACGAAACTTCAATCCAGCATTCAAGGAAGGCACGCCACTCGGTGACAGTGTCCGTGGAGTCCAGAGGTTCTTCGATGCACCTGATGCACAGAACTCATGGACGAATAATGTTCGTACCTTGTCTGCCCTTGCAGCTGGCGGAACCGTCGGAGCTCTTGCTGCTGGAGCCATCGCTGGAGCACTAGAGGACGAGCGCAGGCGTCGGAACTTTGCCGAACAGTACGGCGAGGACTTGGATTACGACCAGTACAAATCAAACGCAGCGGCTCTTCTTGACACCAAGATCCGCATGGGTCGAGAGAATCCAAACGCTGCACAGGAACGTGAGCAATCTGCGGTCGGGTTCTCAAGGCGTAACCAGCAGGCAGCTCTCATGGATTACGCCCTTGAGCAGCAATCTTTGATTGATCAGATGGCCCCTGGTCCTGACAGGGAAAGAGCTAGCGATTTACTGGGCAAGCAGATGTGGGCACTATCAAAGGCCAGCTCTATTGATGAAGAGATCGGAGCCCGAAGGAAGCAAAAAGATGAGGAGCAGTTGTTATGAATACTCAATGACTACTGACAGCTATCTATCTATTACTTACTAACAACTGGAGACAAGACAAATGACTAAAGCAAGACGACGCGGAATCAATAGAGAACCCAGGCAAACTATGCCAGTCCCCACTCCACAAGAGCTGAACTTTATTGAACGAATCAACCCATTCGGAGGTGCGAGACGGCAGCAACTTATCAATGACTACGCAGCCGCAGAGCAGATTCGCAGGCAGAACGAAAGGGTTCAAGGTCGGGAAGATGTTATGGAATATCTGCCTGAATTTATGAAGTCAGATGCCACTCGCAACGTGATCGATGCGGTAGGTGACGCACAAGCACAGGTAAGAGCGATCCCTCGTGGCGCCTACCTTGCCGCAGGTATTACTGGAACTGCTGGTGCAGTAGCTGCACTCAACGCAGCTAATCAACTAATGAACGAAGGTTATGAACCAACTCCATTCCGAGTGGCCTCGCGTAGTACTGGAAACTTTATTGATGGAATTACTGGTGGTATCGCTGGTGGCCTAGGCCTCGACCCACTGGCGAAGGCAAGGGCAAACGTTCAGCAAATGAATGAAAGCATCGGTTCACCTGCTGTCGTGAGGGCATTGGTTGACGATGAAGTCAGAGCCGCCGAAGAAGCTCAATCTCTTGAATTTAGAGCGCAGCAGAGAGCTATTGATCAGGGCCCTGCCAACACCTTCGATTCACAAGTCGCTGACCTTGTGAACAACAGAGCACAAGAGCTGATGGCTACGCCGATTCAACAGTCTGACGGCAGCGTTGCTCCGATGGACTTTGATACTGCAATCCGTCTTGCTCAACAAGAAGTAGGGATGCAGTTGCGTGCCGAAGGGATTTTATAGCCTTCACATTCAATAGATCATTCACTTAAACTTATTACATAAGGAGAAAAACAAATGAACAATGACATGGCTAACCTTATTCAAGCGCTACAAGCAAGTGGGCTGAATCCAAGACAGGTTGAAGAACAGCTTCAGAAGATGGGAATGATGGCTGCTAATAATAGTATGTCTCAATCCGACAGAGTTGTAAGGACTGTGTCAGAGCCAGATGCACCTGGGACTTACATTACTGCGGAACAGAATATGCAAGCTCAATTTGAGCAAACTGTGGCAGGAGTCGAGGCTATGAATCGTTTTAAAAAAGTCAGCCAATATGAACCTCCCATTCCTATCGTGTCACCAAATACCACTGTGATGAGTAATGGAACTCCTATTTCAGTAGACACTGTGGAGTATATAAGGTGAAATTATGAGTGAAGATTCAAGACAAGCTAAAGCAGAGGAAGCCGTCTCTGCAATGAGCCCTCAACAAAGAGCGAACCTATATCAGGAGTTGGTCAGTCAGAATTTTGAGGAATCAAAACAAGCTGCGGTAAGAACAACCGATCTCCTAGCTGTAGATTCTTTCATCAACGACAATGCTACTGACAGCAGCGACCTAAACCCAGCCGTCGGGATGCTGCTAGCAATTTCATCTACCTTGAATGTAGGACTGTCTTCGCAGGCCAGAGCTGAAGAAGCAGCATACACAGAAGACACACGGTATCCCCAAGAGCTGTCGGAAGCAATGAGTATCCTTTCAACCGAAATCTTGGAGGCTGCTCAAGTTCTGCACACACTGCATGCTCATTATGCAGCAGCTTTATCTTTCAGAAAAGTTGAGATGTTTATCCTTGATGATCAAGGCAGTACGAAACCTTACCCTGTAAAACAAAAAGATATTAACAAGTTAGAGCAGCTCTTTGCCAAGAGTGAAAGCCTTGTGACAGGAGACAAGACAGATGCCTCGTCCTAAACGAAAGCCACTTCAAGCTGATGATCTACGCAAACAAGCTGTCAAGAGGATGCGACAGAGAGCTGTGTCGCAATATCTCCCCATAGATCCTGAAGCTAGATGTGAAGCACTGGGTGAGCTTGCTGATCTAGATATCACAAAACTCACAAGGAATGAGCTATTGCATTTAAGTGGAATACTCCGTGTGCTTTACGATGATGCTGTGGATGAGTTGCGGCATACAAAAGAACAAGAGAGCACAGATACTTACATGAGTACCTGTGCCGTCGGTGTAGCTGAAGCAACGGCTAAAGGGATAACACCAGCAGCTGGGCAAATGTCAGTAGAGGAGTGGAGCAAGATTCATCGCATCAACCCAGTGACTGGTAAAAACAAGAGAGGCTTCGCACCGAAGAACAAGAAGTCTATCTTTGATATATCAGAGGGGACACATGGCACTATCTCTAAAGAGCAGCATGAAGAGAGGGTTAAAGAAGGAGTACTTGACGAGCTCACTGACGCAGAAAGAATTCGAGCTGAACTCGACGCAAGTTTTCAGCAGGCATTAGACAATCCCAAGGTCGCAGTACGACAAGGTAAGCGGGTACGTGGTGGCAATAACTGGATTAGCAAGCGTGAAGACTTCTATGACGTGGCACGCAAATAAACGAAGATCAAGCATCATGCTAAATAATATAAGGAAACTAAAGATTACTACTAATTAATTTTAGTATTCCAATAGAGAATGCGTAGTGCATACGGTTCACGTTTGAAGTATGGCACTACACATGAGTTCGTGAAACCCCAGAGTCAGAGTTTGAGTCAAGCTCTATCGGGGTTTACGTAAACAGTTCCGCCTGTTTAATCGTCGGTCAAAACCTTTGTCATGACTAGCGCCTAACTAATGGGTGGCAATTGTTAACTTAAGTAAAGTTGCTACGATGCCTCACGCATTCGTCGTGACGCGTATGTGCATCAAAGGTTTTGCATTTAAGGTTGCACATATGCTGCAGCAAGGATTAAGTAATAGCACGTATTAGTAACTAGATAGTGTCACTTACGTGCGTAAAGCTATGGCTTTCTTCGGGAAAGTTCGTATGTTTTTTGAGTCGCTGTTTTTCTTCTGAAGTTCTTGAAACCGAGGCGGCTTTCGTGCCCGCGCCTGCGAGCCTTCAAGAAAGAGAAAGGGAATGTGCCCCGTCGACGCAAGTCACAGCAAAAGCAGCAGCTTAAGAGTGGCGATCTAGGCATATGTACCTAGCTGCCTTACTCAAGTCTGCCCTCTGCGATTAGACGGAGGCTCATCAGTAAGAGGGGACTGCTCTGCTTGTGTCGAGCTTTCCCAGCGACAGCTGGGTAAAGCGAAGACGTCAGTCACGGAATGTGGTCGGAGGAAGGATCAGTCGTACCTGGTAGTGCCTCGCTGCTGTCAGTACTGGCGAATGTCATCAGCTTGGGAGCAGCTGCTTTGCTCGCATGCCTCTCCTCCTCGAGGCCGTAATAGCTGGAGCCGTCATGGTGATTTCAGCTGCTCTGGTGCTGCGTGAAGCCGCCGATTGATGGCTGGATAGGTGCCCAGCTTTGCTGAAAATAAAAACTGAAGAGCACGCATCGGTGCTCTCCTTATGGCTCGGCATCTGCTCCCCATGCAGGCTTGGCAATGGTCCAGCCCAGCCTCTTCAGCTGAAACCAAAGAGAGGCTGCGTCTTCATATCGCATCTCCCTGCGTGTCTTGAGCAGGGCTGGACCGTCTGGCATGGGCCTGCCGTGGTCAACAAACACCCTCTGATCCTTGGCCCAGGTCTTTGTTGGATCTCTGTGGAACCTTGCACGCCAATACCCCTTCGGATCTGCGAGCCATCCATCCATGACCTTCCTCGTTGCTAGAACACATGTACTAGCTGCGGGGCTGGAGGCTTGTCAACGGCCTTTGTTTAACGGAATCACGTGGTGTCCCCTTTGTTATGCGCTCGTTGTTCAACAGGTGAGATGCAAGTGCTGGACTAGAGTCACTCATGCCTCCTACCTCCTCTGTTAAGCAACTGTTAAACAGATTGATAGGCCAAGAACCCAGTCATAGCAAGAAGCGTTAAGCACAATGCACTTCCAGGACATCATCAGCACTCTCAACCGTTTCTGGTCGGAGCAGGGTTGTCTGCTGCTGCAGCCCTACGACACGGAAAAGGGCGCAGGAACGATGAGTCCGCACACCGTGCTGCGAGCGATCGGGCCGGAGCCTTGGGCGGTGGCTTACCCCGAACCCTGTCGCCGCCCCACCGATGGTCGCTACGGCGACAATCCCAATCGGGCACAGCATTATTTCCAGTATCAGGTGCTGATCAAGCCTTCACCGGATGGCATTCAGGAGACCTATCTCTCCTCGTTGGAAGCACTTGGCATCAAGCCTGCCGAGCACGACATCCGCTTCGTGGAAGACAACTGGGAGTCACCGACACTGGGTGCCTGGGGCGTGGGCTGGGAGGTGTGGCTTGATGGCATGGAGGTGACCCAGTTCACCTATTTCCAGCAGTGCGGCGGCATCGACTGCAAGCCGGTGTCGATTGAAATCACCTACGGGCTTGAGCGTTTGGCGATGTACCTGCAGGACGTAGAAAGTATCTGGGATCTGAGCTGGAATGGCGAGCGCAGTTACGGCGATATCTGGCTTCCCTTTGAGAAAGGACAGTGCCATTTCAACTTCGAGGTCTCCAACCCTGAGCGCCTCAAGCAGTTGTTCGCCATCTATGAAGCGGAAGCAGCCGATCTAATTGACAACAATCTGCCTGCTCCGGCCCTGGATTTTGTGCTCAAGTGCAGCCACACCTTCAATCTGCTGGAAGCCCGTGGGGTGATTTCGGTGACCGAGCGCACGGCCACCATCGGCCGCATCCGCAACCTGGCCCGCAAAGTTGCAGAAGCCTGGCTCGCCGAGCGTGAAGCGCTGGGATTCCCCTTGCTCCAACAGCAGTCCGCCCCTGCAACCGCCACCGCCACCGCTGTCTGATTGCGGGGGGAACCTTCGCAGCAACTCCGATCATGCTGAATGAAACCGGTCTTCAGTGCCGGGTTGTTGCTGCTTTCTGCCTGCATTGGGGCGGCCTATCTGCGCTCCTCGATGCATTGGTTGCTCCTGGTGGTCCTTCTGGTCTGCGGACTGGCGGCCTGGGGGCGGGCCTGTCGTCGACCGAGAAAGGCGATTGCTGTTCTCGCTTTGATGCTCTGTCTGGTCAGTGTTCGCTGCGGAACTGGGGCCATGCCCCAGCCTCAGCCTGGTGATCCCAGCCTGTTCATTCCTCCTGATGGCAAGCCTCTTGCGGTGCGCGTGGTGGGCCGGATCCAGGCTGACGGTGCTGTGAACAACGGACGCTGCAGATCTCTGCTGGCGGTCAGCAGCCTCAATGGCCAGCGGAGTCGTGGTCGAACGGAGCTGACTCTTGATCCTTGTACAACCCCGTTGCTGACAGGAGCCTGGATTGAGCTTCAAGGTGAAATGCGACGACCTCAAGCTGGCTCGCATCCATTGTTGGCCGGTGCTGATGAGCGCTTGGCGCTGCAACGAACTTGGAGTCGTTTACGCACCGATGCCATCCAGGTGTTGAGGCAGGACCGGACCCTTCTGGCCGATGCACGCCGCAAGATTGCTCAGCGTTTGATCGCTGTTGCCGGAGAGCAACAGGGTGGTTTGCTTGCTGCGCTGGTGCTCGGAGGTGCCCAGGTGCCGTTACCGCAAAGCTTGCGCGATGTCTTCCGGATGGCCGGCCTGTCGCATGCCCTTGCAGCATCGGGATTTCATCTTTCCGTACTGCTGGGCAGCACTATGGCTTGCACCAGGGCCTGGCCTGGCGGACTGAGGCTGGCTGCTGGCAGTGGAGCAATGGCGCTGTTTCTCGCCCTGGCGGGGGCGCAGCCATCCGTGGTGCGTGCGGTGTTGATGGGTGCGGCGGCACTGCTGATTCGTGAGAGCGGACATCGCAGTCGCCCGCTGGGGGTGCTCCTGCTCACATTGGTCGTGATGCTGCTGCTGCATCCGACCTGGGCACGTTCCATCGGTTTTCAGCTCAGTGCAGCGGCAACGGCTGGCCTGGTGATTTCGGCTGGGCCCATGGAGCAGTGGATCGTGCAGCACCTGCCTCGCCCATTGCACCGGTTAGCTCCAGCGCTCTCGATTCCAATTGCTGCCTTGTTCTGGACCCTCCCGCTGCAATTGCTTCATTTCGGCGCAGCACCGCTTTATGCCGTGATCAGCAACCTGCTGGCGGCGCCTCTGCTGGGGCCCCTCACCCTCGCCGCCATGGCTCTTGCTCTGATGGTTCTGCTGCTGCCGTCGGCGCTGTGCTCTGCTCTGCTGCCCTGGTTGATCTGGCCGGTGCAGCAGCTGAGCTGGCTGCTGATCAGCTTGGTGCACTGGATCAGTCAGTGGCCATGGGCTCAGCTGCTCACAGGACCGGTGCATCCTTTGCTGGTGCTGGTGTTTTCGTTGGGCTTGCTCCTTTGGTTGTTGCCCTATTCACAGGGCTTGCGCTGCCTCTCGCTGCCGTTGCTTCTGTTGGTGGTGGGTTTGCAGGCTCGCGTTCAGTTTCGGGATGACTTGATTCGTGTGGCGCAGTGGGGGCGTCAGTGGTTGTTGTTGCGCCACCGAGGACGGGCTGCCATGTTGAGCAGCCATGGCGATGAGCTCAGTTGTCGAATCGCGACACGACTGAGTCATGGGCTCGGTCATCAGCGGTTGGACTGGGTGGCGGTTCTCGATCCTGTCGGTGCAGATCAGCAAGCGTGTTGGAACGCCTTGGCGCGCACATTGCAGGCAGAACAGAGAGGACGGTTGCCCCTGTCAGCAGGACAGCGTTTGCAGAGTGATGGACTGAGTGTTGGTGTCCCTAAGCGCCATGGTCGTCTTCTGGATGTTCGCTTCGGGAGCAGAGCCGTACGACTGCGCCGCAGCGATCTTCAGCCCCAATCGGGCCTGGTGCCCAGGGTGTGAGATGGCTGCCTACTAAAGTGGGTTAGTGCTTTAAGCGCTTGGAGAGGTGGCAGAGCCCGGTTGAATGCGCACGACTCGAAATCGTGTAGGGGTAACACCCTCGTGGGTTCGAATCCCACCCTCTCCGTTTTAACTAGTATTTAAATGAGATTTTTTAACCCGTTTAATCGGGGTTCTGTTTGAGCTTGGGCTGTTTGCTTTCAATCATTCGGTTGAAATTTTTTTCTGAGGCTGACTCTGACTGGCTCGGACTTGGCCTCTTGCCTGATGTTTGATCGAAACCCTCCTGCTGGCTTGCATCAAACAGTTCCGGCTATGCCCTGATTGAGCGAGTGATCTGAACCCCATGGTTCGACTTGGCCCTGAGAGGTCAGCCGACAATCGATTCTCGAAAAGAGGTTGATGCTGCAGCCAGCGACATTGGATTTATGAGTGGAACAGCAGCACAAGTCCATCGCTGACCTGATGAAACTCCCGTTCCTCTCGGCTCAGGTCCAGGCCGACTTCCAGTCCTTCGGTCACGGCTTGGTCAAAGGGAGGGGTGCTGGGGGGAGCATCCCCCTGCCAAAGCGCGGCGATTCCCACGGCTGTGGCATGCCAATGGAAGTGGGTGGTTTCTCCGATGGAGGCTTCCTGGAGAGCCTCTTCGAGGAGGCCATTGAGAGCAGTGCTTGTGGATGCCATGCCACAAGCTTCGGGATAGGGGCGTGGGACGGCAATCCCCTGAGAGACTTCTTGATCAATCTGTCGCGTCGTGAGACACGCTTGGATGGCTCGGTAGGTTGTTGAGCTGGTTCTGTGCCGTTGCGGTTACTGGCCCTTTGCGGCTGACGAACGCTCATCCTTGAGGTTGATTGGTTTGAGACGAGAGGGACAATGCGTGGTTAGTGCTCCCCGTCGACCTGTCCTTTCCGCGTCTCCCTCCAAGCTCCGTCTTCGCGCTTCACGCCGACACCTCGAGTTGGTTGCTGCGCCGCCTTCGAGCCTGCCTGCGCTCACTTTGGTTCGCCGTCAGAGTCGAGTGGGGCGTTCGCTGAAGCGCAGTGGTGATGTTGTGTTCTCAGCCGCAGTGCTTGGGCTGGGTTCCCCACTGTTTCTGCTTTTGGCGGTTCTGGTGAAACTCAGTTCACCCGGTCCAGTGTTTTATGTGCAGAAACGGGTTGGGCGCGGTTATAGACAGTTTGGATGCATCAAATTCCGCACGATGCGGCCTGACGCTGATTCAGTTCTGGCCCAGGTGTTGGAGCGCTCACCTGAGATGCGCGCTGAATTTGAACGCGATTTCAAGCTGCGCAACGATCCAAGAATCACGCCCATCGGCAGGTTTCTGCGCCGTTCGAGCCTTGACGAGCTTCCTCAGTTTCTCAATGTTCTGCGTGGCGAGATGAGCTTGGTCGGTCCACGACCGATCGTGCGCAAAGAGATCAGTCGTTACGGCGACTACATGGATGAAGTTCTGGCGGTCCGGCCAGGTCTCACCGGCCTCTGGCAGGTGAGTGGCCGAAACAACCTCAGCTATCCCAAGCGGGTCAGGCTTGATCTGGCCTATGCCCGCGGACGTTCGTTCTTGCTTGATCTGGCCATCATCCTGCGCACCTTCGGCGTGTTGTTGCTGCCGATGGATCGTGGCGCCTACTGAATCCCTATCTGCAGTCGCCAGCTCAACGAGGCCGCAAGCAGGATCCACAGCAGTTCCAGTCGTTGCGTCAGTTGAAGGATTCTTTTGATCGCTTTTGGGTCTGCGTTGGGGTAACCAGCGCCAAGCTGTGGCTTGTCCAGCCAGCGATCGCCGTAACGGTTTCTGCCGCCGAGTTGCACGCCGGCACAGTGTGCATAGATCGCTTCTGAGCGCCCGGCGTTGGGGGATGCATCGTGTCTGCCCTCGGATTCAGCAGATTTGACCAGTGCTGGCCACTTCAGCCAGGACCTGCTCACCAGCGGCAGGGTCAGCAACACCAAGCGGCAGGGAAGCCAGGTCAGCAGGTCATCCAACCGTGCCCCGGCTGTGCCCAGCCAGCGGAGGTTTCCTCTGCGGTACCCAAGCATGGAATCCAGGGTGCTGGCTGCCTTGAACCCCCAGGCCAGGGCCAGGGGGCCTGGAGCGGCGGTCAGCCCCGAGTTCCAAAGACCGGCGCCCACCAACATCCAGAACAACGGTGCAAACAGCCCATCCACCGCATTCTCACTGGCGGTTTCTGCCGTGGCGCGAAGGATCTCACCCCTGCTCAGTGAGCTCGTATCGCGACCCACGATCCAGCTGAGTTTTTCGCGTGCTGCCGAAAGATCCTCTCCCTCTGTTGAGGGAAGGGCTGAAATCACATTCAGCACACTTTGTTCAAGGCTTTTGGCTGCCAGCGCACTGGCAAGGCCAGCTACTAGCGCAAGCACCGCAATGGCCTGGGGCAAGCCTTGCGTGTACAGGGCAACCCGTTCGATCAGGCAGCCGATGCCGGCGCTGCCAAGTGTGAGAGCGAGCGTGATGGCGACTCCTCCGATGCGCAGCCGCAGGGGCTGATCGCCGCTCCAGGCTTCAACGCTGCGTTGCAGTTGGCTGATGCAACGCCCCATCCACACCACAGGATGGGGAGACCAGAGGGGATCGCCGATCAGCCGGTCGAGACCGGCTGCGGCGATCACCAGCAGAAAGGGCTGAATGATGCCCCGTTCAGGAGGCCTTCAGCCAGCTGAACATCGAGCGCAGCCCCTTGCCCACTTCCTCGATCTTGTGGTCACCGTCGCGTTTGCGGATCTTGTTCATCTCGGGCTTGCCGGCTTCGCACTCGGCCACGAAGTTCTTGGCGAAGGTTCCGTCCTGGATGTCCGCCAGGATGCGCTTCATCTCCGCTTTGGTGTCGCCGGTGATCAGGCGGGGACCACTCACGTAATCGCCATATTCGGCGGTGTTGGAGATCGAGTCGCGCATGGCAGACAGACCACCTTTCACCATCAGATCCACAATCAACTTCACTTCGTGCAGGCACTCGAAGTAAGCCAGCTCTGGCTGATAGCCGGCCTCGACCAGGGTCTCGAAGCCTGCTTTCACCAGCTCGGACAGGCCTCCACAGAGCACAGCCTGTTCGCCGAAAAGGTCGGTTTCGGTCTCTTCCTTGAAGTTGGTCTCCAGGATCCCGGCACGGGTTCCGCCGATCCCCTTGGCATAGGCCATGGCCAAGCCACGGGCGTTCCCGGAAGCGTCTTTTTCAATGGCGAACAGGGCTGGAACACCCTGGCCGTTCTGGTACTCCCAACGCACGGTGTGACCGGGGCCCTTGGGGGCGATCATCACCACATCCACATCGGCGGGCGGTTGGATCAGACCGAAACGGATGTTGAAACCGTGGGCAAAGCTGAGAACCTTGCCAGCGCTCAGATGCTGGGCGATTTCCTTGTCATAGACCTCTTTCTGGAACTCATCGGGTAGCAGCACCATGATCCAGTCCGCCTTGGCGGCAGCATCAGAAACGCTCAGCACCTCAAGACCGTCGGCCTTGGCTTTGTCAGCGGAGCGGCTTCCTTCGTAAAGCCCCACCACCACGTTCACACCGCTGTCCTTGAGGTTCAGGGCGTGGGCGTGGCCCTGGGAGCCGTAGCCGATGATCGCGACTCTCTTGCCGCTGAGCAGCGAGAGATCGGCATCGGAGTCGTAAAAAAGCTGAGCCATCCGGACGATGAACGTGGAGCTTGGTAACGACAGAGCTTACGCAAGTGCCGGACCGATCAAGCCTCGTTCGGATGAGCGATCACTCGGTCAATCAGCCCATAGTCCTTGGCCTCCTCGCTGCTGAGGAAGTAATCGCGATCGGTGTCCTTCTCAATTTTCTCGAAGCTCTGGCCGCTCATATCAGCCATGGAGCGATTGAGCATCTCCTTCATGCGCAGGATTTCGCGCGCTTCAATTTCGATGTCGCTGGCCTGTCTCTGTGCAGTTCCACCCAGTGGCTGGTGAATCATGATCCTGCTGTGGGGCAGGGCCAATCGCTTGCCCTTGGTGCCCGCTGCCAGAAGGAAAGCGCCCATCGATGCCGCCAGACCCACGCAGATGGTGACCACGTCGCTCTTGACGTATTGCATGGTGTCGTAAATCGCCAGCCCTGCTGTCACAGATCCACCAGGGGAGTTGATGTAAAGATAAATCGGCTTGCTGCTGTCTTCGGAGTCGAGATAGAGCATCTGGGCAACAAGACTGTTGGCCACGGCATCGTTGACCTCAGAGCCGAGGAACAGGATTCGCTCCACTCCCAGTCGGGTGTAGATGTCCACCCAGCGCTCCATCTGGCTGCCAGGGAGGCGGTAAGGGACGCTTGGGGTACCGATCGGCATGAGTCCTGGTGGGTTGAAGGAAAAAGGGGTGAAATGTGGGAGAAGAGGCCTTAATCAGCCGGCCGGTACTGGAGCTGGAAGCTCCTTGCGACTGGAGAGCACCCGGTCAATCAGCCCATAGTCCTTGGCTTGGTCCGGGGTCAGATAACTCATGCGATCGGAGTCCTTGGAGAGTTCCTCCACGCTGCGGCCCGTGTTCGTCGAAAGAATTTCGAGCATGGCCCGCTTGTTGTGCAGCACTTCCTTGGCACGGATCTGGATGTCCGTGGCCTGACCCTGTGCTCCGCTGCGGGGCTGATGCAGCACGATCGAGGCGTGGGGGAGGGCTGCGCGGTGACCTTTGGTTCCGGCAGACAGAATCACAGCTGCCGTACCCATCGCCTGGCCGATGCAGATGGTGTGGACGGGGGGCTTCACGTAGCGGAGGGTGTCGCAGATGGCGAAAGCTTCCGTTTCAAATCCAATGGCATCGCCTGTGTACCAGCTGGTGCCAGTTGAGTTGATGTAAAAGTAAATCGGCTTGTCGGGATTATCGAATTCCAGGAAAAGCAGTTGGGCGATGATCAGTTCAGTGACGTCCAGACCCACCTGACGTTTGGTGTCGTCATCGGAGAAGAGGGGTAGCCCCAGATAGACAATGCGCTCCTTGAGCAGCAGCGAAGGCAGATCAGGAGGGGGCGTCCGCATCACCGACGAATCGCCGTAATAGGGAGCTGATGTGGTCATCCGCGTCAGGCCGCCGTGGTCTGTGGACCCTAGCGGGACTCAGGGGTTGGACGCTCGTTGCGACGGTTCTTGCGGTGCGTTTTTGCGTCTGGGCTGTTCTTTCCGGTGGCGGTTGTTTCGCCTTTCTTGTCGAGCCGGCCGAACACCATTCGACCGCTTGGGTTTTGTAAGGCTCCGGTGATCACCACGGCCCGCCGTTCACCGATGGCGGCCCGGGCGTTCTCAATCACCACCATCGTTCCGTCATCCAGGTAAGCCACCCCCTGGTGTTCTTCCTTGCCTTCGCGGACGATCTTCAGGTTGAGTTCATCCCCGGGCTGCACTTCAGGGCGCAGGGCGATCACCAGTTCGCTCAGGTTCATCACCTTGAGCTCTTTGACCCGGGCCACCTGAGCCAGGTTGAAGTCCGCTGTCACCAGGGTGCCGCCGGTGTCTTCCGTGAGCTGCAACAGACGATCATCCGTGCCGGCCCCGTCGTAGCGGGTCGTGTTGATCACCAGACGTTTGTCGTAGGTCTCACGCAAGGCATTGAGAAGCTTCAGGCCGCGTCGTCCCTTGCCGCGTTTCTCGAGGTTGTTGGAATCAGCGAGTTGCTGCATCTCGTTGATCACCGTCTGGGCCACGATCACCTTCCCCTCCAGCAGCCCGCAGCCGATCATTCCCTGGATGCGCCCGTCGATGATCACGCTGGTGTCGAGGATTTTGGCTGTGGCGGGTGTGAGCACTCCATCCGCCACCAGCAGAGCTTCGGTGGAGGTTGGGTTGAACAGCCTCAGCAGCGTCCGTCCATGCACCTCGGCCAGGTTGTAACCCAGCACTCCGAAGAACACATTGCTCAGAATCGCTGCCAGGGGCTTCACCAGAGAGCTGGCGCCGGCCAGAGGCAGCAACAGAATCGGAGCCAGCAACAGGTTGGCCACCAGCAGACCGAGGATCAGTCCAACCGCCCGGCTGACCAGAAGATCGGTGGGCATGGTGCGCACCTGATTCATCAGTCGCTGCCGCAACTGCCTGAAGACAAGTCCTGCCACAAGGCCGATCACTGCCCCCCCGGCACTCAGCCCCAGACGCACCTGCTGGGCGTTGGTGTCATCCAACAGTTCCTGTGGGAGCAGATGCACGCCCATCCAGCCGGTCGCCGTTCCGGAGATCAGGAACAGGATGATGATGAGCGCTTCGACCATGAGGTTGGGTTCTCACTGCCCAGTCCATTGCAGGCAGCATGCACCATTCTCACTCTCCTGGCTCGGGCTGATGGCCGCACCCGCGCCCCGTAGCGCCTACGTCCACATTCCTTTCTGCCATCGGCGCTGCTTCTACTGCGATTTCGCGGTGGTGCCACTGGGAGACAAGGCGGATGCCAAGGGCGGGCCAGGGAGTCGCTCGATCGAGGCCTATCTAGGGCAGCTGCTCCATGAAATCGAGCTTTCTCCAGCGGGGCCGCCCCTGGCCACCGTGTATGTCGGAGGAGGTACCCCCTCGCTGCTGACTCCTGAACAGATCGGGCGAGTGCTCAACGCACTGCGAACGCGTTTCGGTTTGCAGTGCGGATCTGAAATCACTCTGGAAATGGATCCTGCCAGCTTTGAGCAGATGGATCTCGAAGCGTTGCTGCGCTCCGGAGTGAACAGGGTCAGTCTCGGCGGTCAGAGTTTCGACGACCAGGTTCTGGAATCCCTCGGTCGTCGTCATCGCCGTTCGGATCTGCTGGAAGCCTGCGAATGGCTTCATGGAGCCGTTGAGAACGGCGCTCTGCGCAGCTGGAGCCTTGACCTGATCCGCAACCTGCCCGACCAGAGCGATGACGGCTGGGGCGTGCAGCTGGAGCGTGCCGTTGCGATGGCTGCTCCCCATCTGTCCATTTATGACCTCAGCGTTGAACCCGGCACTGTGTTCTCGAAGCTGGAGCAACGCGGTGATCTGCAGTTGCCCGATGAGGACGGCGCTGCCGATCGGATCGCTGCGACCAGTGATCGGCTCGCCAGGGCTGGCTACTGCCGCTACGAAATCTCCAACTTCGCCAGGCCAGGTCATGCGTCGCGCCATAACCGGGTGTATTGGAGCGGAGCCGGCTGGTGGGCGTTCGGTCTGGGTGCAACCAGTGCTCCATGGGGTGAGCGCTTCGCCAGGCCCCGCACCCGTGAGGCCTATGGGGATTGGCTGGAGCAACAACACAGGGATGGGCCACATTCCTCGCTGCTGAGAGAGCTGGCCGCGCCGATGAGCCTGGAGGATCGTCTGCTGGTGGGATTGAGGCGACGGGAAGGCGTTGACCTGCTGGAGCAGGCTCAGAGCTGTGGCTGGTCATTGGACGTTTGCAGCCGCTGGTTGCCTCAGCTGGAGGCGCGCTGGGCAGAATTTCTGCCAACTGATCTGATGCGGCACTGCGGCTCCCGTTGGCAGCTCACCGATCCTGGGGGAATGGCTGTCAGCAATGCGGTTCTGGTGGAGCTGGTGGAGTGGTGGGAGGAGCTGACGGCTGCCGCTGATCATCCAGCCAGCTGCTCAAGGCCCTGACCGCCAGCCCCCGACCCTCCATCCGGGCCTGGCTGAACGGGGGTTGTGATCGGGTGAGTCCAAGCAGATCTGCGGTCACGCTCACCTGCCCATCACAGTCATCCCCAGCACCGATGCCGATCACCGGGATGGCCAGACGCCGCCTCACCTGACCTGCGAGTTCGGCGGGAACGTGCTCGAGCACCATGGCAAAGCATCCCGCTGATTCCAGTTCCGAAGCTTGCTGCAGCAGGCGTTCCTGACTGCGGGGATCCCTGGCCTGACGTCGGTAGCCAAGGCTGTGGACCGCCTGAGGCAACAGTCCCAGGTGCCCCATGACAGGGATCCCAGTGCGAACCAGGCGTTCAATCACGGCCAACACCTCGGGTTCGGCGCCTTCAAGCTTCACCCCAGCCGCATCGGATTGTTTAATCAGGGTTCCTGCTGCAGCCACAGCGCGATCCAATCCGCACTGGTAGCTGAGGAAGGGAAGATCCGTGATCACCAACGGTTGTTGAGCCAGTGGTTGACTCAAGCCTCGGCAGACCGCCTGGGTGTGCAACAGCATCTGCTCCAGCGTGACGGGAAGGGTTGTGCTGTGGCCGAGGCTGACCATGGCCAGTGAATCCCCCACCAGCACCACATCAGCGCCGGCATCCTCCACGAGGGAGGCACTCAGGGCATCCCAGGCGGTGAGCATGGTGATCGGTTGGCCGGTCTGCTTGAACCGGATCAGGTCAGAAGCGCGCAACCGCGTTGTCGGATCAGCGGACTTCCATTGCTAACATTGCAAGCGACTCGGACCTATGCGGTTCAGACGCCCAAACTTGGTCAGAACCGGAAGGCAGCAGCCACACGGGATGCTCTGAACAGGCGTGGACTCCGGGTCACCACATTGATTAAGTTCGCTTGAACGCGTCGGATTCAGGCGATTGATCTGAAGTGCTGATGGTTCAATCAGCTGTCCTTCCCGCCATCCTGGTGCTGTTGACGCTGTCTTAGGAATTCGGGGATGCGCGCACCGGCATCCTGAGATTCGGCAGAGCTGAAGGCCGATGTTGCTGCGCGCGGAACGCTTCTCTCGGTGCGATAGGGCTGGCCGTTCTCAAAGCCTGTGGCAATCACCGTCACGTGAATCTCCCCTTCGAGACGTTCATCCACCACGGCGCCAACAATGATGTTGGCCTCGGGATCCACAACGTCGTAAATCACTTCTGAGGCGCTGGTCATGTCCTCAAGGGTCATGTCGCGGCCGCCGCTGATATTGATCACACAACCCTTGGCACCATCGATCCGGGCAGCCTCAAGAAGAGGACTGTTGATCGCCGTCTGGGCGGCTTCGATCGCGCGGGAACGGCCGGATCCGACGCCGATGCCAAGCAGGGCGGTGCCTGCTTCAGTCATCACCGAGCGCACATCAGCGAAGTCAACATTCACCAGTCCTGGACAGGTGATGATGTCGGTGATGCCCTTCACGCCCATGCGCAGAACATCGTCAGCACTGCGGAAGGCTTCCTGAAGAGGGGCACTGCCGATGGCATCGCGCAGACGGTCGTTGGGAATCACGATCAGCGTGTCCACATGCTCAGCCAGCCGGGCGATGCCTTCATCGGCCTGGCGCATGCGACGACGTCCTTCAAAGCTGAAGGGCTTGGTCACGATGCCAACGGTGAGGGCGCCGCTTTCCTTGGCGACTTCAGCCACCACGGGTGCTGCACCGGTTCCAGTGCCCCCCCCCATGCCAGCGGCAATGAAGACCAGATCAGCACCCTGAAGTGCCTGCTGCAGGTCAGCGCGGGATTCTTCAGCTGCTTTCTGGCCGATGCTGGGATTACCGCCGGCCCCGAGGCCACGGGTCAGGGTCTGGCCAAGCTGAACGCGATGTTCTGATGAAGATTGCAGCAACGCCTGCGCATCAGTGTTAAGAACTCTGTAAGCAACTCCTTCGAGGTCGCTTTGAATCATGCGGTTCACAGCATTGCTGCCACCGCCACCAACGCCGATGACTTCAATTCGCGCGGATTGAGAGGGAAGAATTCCTGCTGAATCAGGAGAAGGGGACATCTGACCGCTCACCATCTCCATCGTCGACGTCGAACCATTGAGGTGCGTGCATTATGTCCCTGCGAGCGACGATCGCCGAATTCAAATAACACTCGTTGTGGTTTCAGCACTGAGTAACCACTGGTCAGGGTTTGCTCGTTGTCTGTTTCTGATCAGCTTTTAACTGCAACTCCGGTTTGGAGGGGTCGGAAAGATCAATACCGCTGCTGTCTTTGCCTCGCAGGGTTTCAGGAAGACTGCTGGACAGCAGGGCGATCGTGCTGAGCTGCTGATCCAACAGACGTTCATTGGAGCCCAGCCTCACGAGCCCGAGAGTTTTTAAGCGCAGGCTGAGATCGCCATCCGGGGCGATATGGATCACATTTAACGGACTGCCTAACTGATCCCGTCGCGCCAGCACTGAGGCAATCATTGAGCGCCGGCTGGGAATCCATCCCTCCACACGCACCGCACTGGCTGGGGCTTCGCCCTGGCGCGCAACGGTGAGCGGCATCCAATGGCCTTCAAGGTCAACCATGCCCTGTTCCTTGCCTCGGGCTCCCATCCGGCTTGCAGCGGCGATAGGCCGGCGATCCTTCAGCTCGATCTCCAGACCGGGAGGCACAAGGCGGCGCTGAACCGACACCGACTGCACCGGCAGTTCGGCCAGCAATCGGCGTTCGAGACGAGCCGGTTCGAGGGTGATCAGGGGGCGTGGGAAACGCAGGCCGGCGGCCTTAACCACCGCCTCACTGCCAAGTCGGTCACTGCCTCGCACCGTGAGCTGCTGCTGAGAGCGCAGGCTCCAGCCGGCACTGAGCAGCACCCAGATCAGTCCGCCTGAGACTCCGCCGAACAGCAGGATGCGCCAGCTCTGAATCAACTGCTCTCGCCGTCGCTCCTTGCGCAGCCTGCGCCGGCGTTCGACGCCTGGCGGCAGGGGGGCGCTGCTCTTGCTGGCCTTTTGATTGACTTTCGAGCGTGCCATCACAGGTCGCAACGAGCCTTCGCCATCAATTGATTCATCCAGCGGCGAGCCCGTTCCGCATCTGAGAAGGGCACATCCATCTGGCGGCCTTCACCGATCAACCTCAGGCGGCAGCGACCCTGCGATTCGTGGGCCAGTGGCGCATCACCCGAGGAGAGCGACATCAACTCCACCAGTTCCAGTGTCTTGATCACAAAGCGCCCTTCATCTTTGAAGCTGCCGGCATGGAAACTGCTCCAGCACAGTTCACCGTTTTTCAGTCGTGCGGCGCCGCAGCCATCGAGTTTGGCCAGCTCGGATGATTCGCTCCAGACCCTGAACAGATTCTGGCGTCGTCGCTCCAGCCAGCCCAGGGCCGCCAACAGCACAAACACCAGCAGCAGAGGGAACCAGAGCAAACCGTGCATCATTGCGGCAGCAGCAGAGGCAGAAGGCTCATTCTTGCGCTGTGGCCACCAGCTCCGCCACCAGCTGTGGCAAAGGAATACCGGAGGCTTCCCACAGGGTGGGATACATGCTCTGGGAGGTGAAGCCCGGCAGCGTGTTGATTTCATTCATCCAGATCTGGCCATCCGCTTCGTCGTAGAAGACATCCACGCGTGCCTGGCCATAGGCGTGAACGGCGCGGCAGGCAGCAACGGCCATGGCCTGAATCCTCTGGCTGACTGCATCGGGTAAGGGTGCGGGGATCAGCGTTTGACTGCGCCCTTCCGTGTATTTGGTCTCGTAGTCATACCAGTCGGCATCGAACCGCACTTCGCCAACCACGGACGCCTTCAGATGATCACGCCCGAGCACTGCACATTCCAGTTCTCTTGCTTTGACGCCCTGTTCCACCACAAGGCGCGGATCGAGTTCCGCTGCCAGCTGCAGGCCTGCCAGCAACTCATCGCGATTGTGTGCCTTGCTGATGCCCACGGATGAGCCGAGGTTGGCGGGCTTCACGAAGCAGGGGTAGCCGAGCTCCTCCTCCAACTTGACAAGCAGACGCTCCAGTTGCTGCGGGTTGTTGAGGTCAGCCGCGTTGACTCCGATGTGGGGCACCTGATTGATGCCCGCGACGGCGAAGGCTGCTTTCATGGCCAGCTTGTCCATGCCCACGGCCGATCCGAGCACGCCGGAGCCCACAAAGGGTTGTTGCATCAGCGTGAACAGCCCCTGAACGGTGCCGTCCTCTCCGTTGGGTCCATGCAGAACTGGGTACCAGACATCGATTTGATCGGGGTCCACCGGCAACTGGCGCAGACCTCGCGCGGGCAGTGGTTGAGGCAGTTGCTCATCACTCAGTGCGATTCCGCTCTTCAACACATTTCTGGCGATGGTCTCCGGCCACCAGCGGCCCTCACGGTCGATATAGAGGACCGTCACCTCGAACTTCTCCCGATTGCTGGCGTCGGCCAGGGCCTTGATCACCGTTGTGGCCGACCGGATTGAGACGTCGTGTTCACCGGACGCACCTCCGAACACCACGCCAACGCGGATCAGGGGAGTCGGCATGGGAGGACAAGCTGTACAACGGTCTGCGCCGCAAACGTATCAGCCGTGCACAGGAGTGCCACTGAGAGAGAAGGAACGCACCGCGCTGATGCGAACTTGAACTAAGTCGCCGGGTTGATAGTGGCGTCCATCAGAGCCCTGCGCACTGAAGAACGTCAGGCGGTTGGTGCGCGTTCGTCCCATCAGCTGCGTGGGGTCCTTGGGGTTGATGCCCTCAGCCAGCACCTCTTCGACCCGGCCGGCATAGCGGTCGTTCCGCTGCTTGGCGCAGCGCTCGACCAGGGCGTTGATCTCCTGTAGGCGTGCCACCTTCACGTCCTCTGGAAGCTGATTTTCCCAGTTTGCAGCTGGGGTGTTGGGCCGTGGTGAATAGGCGGCCGTGTTCACCAGATCGAAGCAGATCTCCTCGATCAATTGCAGGGTGCGTCTGAACTGGGTGTCGGTTTCGCCGGGGAAAGCAACGATCACATCGGCGCTGAGTGAGGCCTCAGGCATGCGCTCTCGGATGTAGTCGATGATCTTGCGGTAGCGCTCGATGGTGTATCCGCGGGCCATGGCCTGCAGTACGTCGTTGTCTCCGCTCTGGAAGGGGATGTGGAAGTGCTCGCAGAGTTTGGGCAGATCGGCGCAGGCATCAATCAGACGCCGAGTGAAATAGCGCGGATGGCTCGTGGCGAATCGGATTCGCTCAATTCCCTCCACGTCATGGACGTGATGGAGCAGGTCGGTCAGCGTGTTTTTGCGCCGTCCTTCGGCAGTGATGCCAGGCAGATCGCGTCCATAAGCGTCGATGTTCTGGCCCAGCAGGGTGATCTCGCGGTAACCCTGTGCCGCCAGTCCTTCCATTTCCAGCTTGATCGCATCCGGCAGGCGCGACTGCTCCTTGCCGCGAACGGATGGAACAACGCAATAGGTGCAGCGTTCGTTGCAGCCATAGATCACGTTGACCCAGCCACAGATGCTGCTGTCGCGGCGCGCTGTGGTGATGTCTTCAAGAATGTGGTGCTCCTCAGTCGCGACCACCTGCTGACCGCTGTCAACCTGCTGCAAGAGGGTTTCCAGCCGATTGGCGTGTTGCGGGCCCATCACCAGATCCAGTTCGGGCACGCGCCTTAGCAGTGATTCACCTTCCTGCTGGGCAACACAGCCCGCGACGACAAGCTTGAGATGGGGGTTGATGCGTTTCCGGCGTGCCTGTCGTCCGAGGTAGCTGTAAACCTTCTGCTCAGCGTTGTCGCGGATTGTGCAGGTGTTGTAGAGAACGAGATCGGCGTCCAGCTCAGCCGTGGCTTCTCGATAACCCATCGACTCCAGGATGCCGGCCATTCTCTCGGAATCAGCCTTGTTCATCTGGCAGCCGAAGGTGGTGATCCAGTAGCTGCCCCGCTCCAGGCCTGGCACTTGAGCGGTTGAGGGAGAGGCGGTGACGGTCAAGACGGAGGGCCGTCCGATGGACCGCCGACGATGGAACCTTCCTTCAGTGTGGTTCACAAAGGTCCTGTGTCACCTTGAGGTTCGGTGCGCATGTTGCATGGGCTGGTCTCTGCGTCGGTTTCCGCTCACCAAGGCGGTTCCACTGGCCATCAGCCGAGGCACCACATCGGCTGTCGAGCGGCTTGAACTGCGCCTTGACCATGAAGGAATCACCGCTCGGGGTGAAACCGGTGGTCTGGATACCGGTCACCGGTCCTATGGATTGGAGGACATCGAGGCTGAACTCCAGGGTGTGCTGCCTGCCCTGAACAGGCTTGATCCTGCCGATCGAAGCGTTTTTGACACGCTGTTGAGCAACCTTTCCCCACCGGCGCGATGTGCTGTGGATCTGGCGCTTTGGGACTGGTGGGGTCAGTTCTTGCAGCAACCGTTCTGGCGGTTGTGCTCCCTTGATGGATGTTGCGCTGTTGCCACCAGCGTCACCCTGGGCCTGGCTTCGGTCGAGGGCGTGCAGCAGCGGCTCCATCGCTGGTGGCAGCAACTGCCTGCCACCCGCATCAAACTCAAGCTGGGCAGCCCCGATGGCCTTGACCATGACAGGTCACTGTTGCGAGCGGTGGCGACGATGCTGAAAGCCCGAAAGCAGCAGACCGGAGTGGTCCATGAGCTTCAGGTGGATGCCAATGGTGGCTGGACTGTGCAGCAGGCCAGGGAGATGCAATCAGACCTTGTGGCTGCTGAGGTTGTGCTGCTGGAGCAGCCGATCGCTGCAAACAATGATCCCCAGCAGGATCTGCTGGGATTTGTCGCTTTGCAAGAGCACTGCAGCCTGCCGATTGTGGCCGATGAAAGCTGCTGGGATCTTGGGGATCTGCTGCGTTTGGCCCCCCATGTGGATGGGGTCAATCTCAAACTGCTTAAAACCGGTGGCTTAACGGAAGCCCTGCTGATGGCAAAAGTCGCGAGGCGATTGAACCTTGATCTGATGGTGGGCTGTTATTCAGACAGCTCTCTGCTCAATGGGGCTGCAGCTCAACTGATGTCGTTGATCCGATGGCCTGATCTGGACAGCCATCTCAATCTTGTTGATGACCCTTATCTGGGGCTTGCGCTGGATCAGGACAGACTGTCACCGCCGTTTGCAGCTGGTTTGGGCATCAGCAGCAAGGCAATGTGTTCAAACTGATTGGCTGGCCTCTTGTTCTGCAAGTTCTCGCAGATAACGGCGTCTCTGTGGTGACTCGTATCCTGTGATTTGGTAGGCCTTGGCAGGTTTGCCAGACCTTCTCCACTCCCGATGGGGAGAAGTTTCTCTTCGATTCATTTGGGTTCGACTTATCGGATCTCGCGCAGTGGACCCTTCAGGGCTCTTCGGCGTTAGGTAATTATTACACGGCTTTCAAGTTTCTGCATGAAAGACTGACCTGCACAATCGGACGAACAGTCGATTGGGTCTGAGGTTGTTTGACCTTCTGCGGCTTAAGTCTTGGCTCAAAACAAGCTGTTCTGCTCCATTGCTCTGCATGCGCATCGCCATGCATGGTTGCTTTTAAAGGGTTGAGCAATGTTCCTGAGTGGTGGATGACCAATTGCAACTGATGGTCTACATCATCCTCGCCGCTTGTTTCGACCTTTTTTGTCGAGGTTTGGATTGCTGGAATCTCAGGTTGATCACCAGAATGTTTTCGTCTGCCTTGTAGGGCACTTCGCAACCTGCTCAAGCAGTGTGATTCTGGCTTCAGAAAGACTGTTCAAAAGCCAGCCAAATGAAGCAGGGCCTCCAGTGTGGCAAGGCCCAGTAGGAATGTGGCGCCGAGAAAACTTGCTTCTTTTAATCCTTTGGACATGAGCAGTGCCCCCAGAAAAACGCAGCCTTCTGAACAGAAGATTAATCAGTAGTGCTGCTCGAGTTTGCTCAAAACACAAAAATATTTTTTGCTTGTCGATGACAATCAAGTTTCTACAGTGTTCTGTGTCATTGGTCCCCAAAAGCCTGCTTATGAGGCTCTTGGCGACACAAAAAATCGTGACTTTTCATTGAGTTGATGGTTTTTTGTTGCGGGGTTGCGTTGTGTCTTCGATGAGCTGTGCGTCGCAGCGGTCATCGAAGCCCTTGCGGTTGATTCACGCTTCAGGCTCAGTCTTCTTCTCCTGGATGTGCATCGAGAGCTGCCCATCCAGGTCGGGGCGCATGCAGGTTGGTGGGCGTTGCTAGATCCATGGTCACTGGTGTGGGCCCCATCGCTTGAGTCTTGAATCCATTACTCAGTGCCCTTCAGGCTTTGCTGCCATGCCGGTGGTGCTGATGCAGCACGGTGGGCTGTCGTCTCTCACCGGTAAGACCGGATTGGCGATGTTGCGCCATCGGCCTGGCCCGATCGTGGCCGTGATTGATCCTGACCATGCAGGACAGCGGCTGGAGCTCGTCACAGGGATTGCCAGGCCAGTGCCTGTAGTGCGCAATCTGGCCGAGGCGCTGGCGTTTGGACCAACTGTTGCTGTCGTCGGTCTGGCTCCCTCTGGCGGTGGATTGCCCGATGCCATGAGGACCGATGTATTGGCGGCACTCAAGGCCGGCCTGTCCATCGCCAGTGGTTTGCACACCTATCTGAACGATGACCAGGAGCTGCAAGCAGCGTTGCAACCCGGTCGCTGGATCTGGGACCTGCGCCGAGAGCCCACTGGACTTGGCGTCGGCAAAGCTCGCGCTGCTGCGCTCCCCTGTCAGCGGATCCTGGCTGTGGGCACGGATATGGCTGTTGGCAAGATGAGCGCCTGTCTGGCTGTTCATGAAGCCGCCGCTCGTGCTGGAGTGCCCTCTGCATTCGTTGGAACAGGCCAGGCAGGGATCCTGATCAGTGGCCAGGGGGTCCCTTTGGATGCCGTCCGGGTGGATTTCGCCGCTGGTGCTGTGGAGGCCGCCGTGCTTGCGGCAGCAAAGACTCTGCCGCCAAGGGGTCTGGTGCTTGTGGAGGGGCAGGGGTCGCTCTGCCATCCCGGTTCATCAGCCACCCTGCCATTGCTGAGAGGCAGTCAGCCAACAGCCCTGATGATGGTGCATCGTGCTCAGCAGTCGACGATTGATCGACTGCCGGACATCCCTCTGCCGTCTCTGGAGGATCTGGTGGCGCTCTGTGAGTCGCTGGCAGCCATCGGTCGACCTGCCGGTAGCCCTCCAGCTCCCAGGGTGCGAGCACTGGCATTGAACACCGCCCGACTGGACGATCAGCAGGCGTCGGAAGTCGTCGAGCAGTGCGGCGAACGTCTTGGAATTCTGTGCAGAGATCCCATCCGCCATGGCGCGGATGATCTGCTTCAGGCGTTGATGACCTCTTGAAGAGACTGCCTGCCTCAAAGGTGAAAGGGCGAGCGAGGGGATTCGAACCCCCGAATAGCGGCGCCACAAGCCGCTGCCTTAACCACTTGGCGACGCCCGCCGCGTCGGTAAGAATCTATCAATTCGCCCTGCAGTCACACCCGCATGTCTTCGCCTCGTTGGCGCTGGCCTTCAGCAACGGCGACTTCAGCTGTGCTGGTGCTGGTAGGGAGTAGCGCTGCATTGTTCGTGACCAATCCCACCAGGGAGGACTACCGGGTCTTTGCCGGCGAAACATTGGCGAAGCTGGCCACCAAGGAGATCTGCGAGCGTCAGACCTTGCCGATGGTGCTGCAGCTTTGGATCAGTGACTGTCCTCGCTTGATCGCTGATCAAGAGCAGGCTCTGGCGTTGCTTGCTGATCAGTTCACCCGTCGCTGGAACCTTGGTCTGGCCAGCGTATATACAACAACCGTCGGTGGTCAGAACCTGTTGCCCGCTCTGCGGTTGCCGCGCTACTCAGTGACCAGCCTGGGACTTGCAGGCCAGTTTTTGGTGCTCAATGCCCATTCGGATGCCGGCAAGCTCGAATGAGCACAGCAGCTGTTTCGTTGTCATCCGGTGAGCTCAAAGCACGCTGTCCTCGCTCTCTGCTCGATCTGGGTTCCGATCCGATGCCAACCGCTGGTGTTGATGGATTGATTCCCGTGCTGCTCACCTGGTCAGGCAGCAGGATCCAGTCGGTGAGGGCCACGTCTGAGGCCACCGGTCTGGTGTTGCCCCGACTTGTGGAACCCCATGCCCATCTGGACAAGGCGTTTTCCTGGACTGAGCACCCCAACCTTCAGGGCACCTATGAGCAGGCCCTGGCGGCCAACTTCAGGGAGCATGAGACCCGCACGGCAGCGAAGGTTGAGCAGCGTGGAGAGCGCTGTTTGCAACTGGCCTGGCAACACGGTCTGCGAGCCGTGCGAAGTCACATTGACAGCCTTGGACCTGGCGCGAACTTCAGCTGGGAGGTGCTCGCTGACCTAAGCAACAACTGGCGTGAACGCATTGAGCTGCAGCTCGTGGCTTTAGTGCCGATTGAGCACTGGTCCACGGCCGAGGGGGAGCACCTGGCTGCTGCGGTGGCCAAGGTGGATGGACTGATCGGCGGTGTTCTGGCACCTCCCTGCAGGGGTCGGGCCACGCGCCGTGCTCTGCGACGTCTGCTGGAGCTTGCGGATCGACATGGCTGCCCAGTGGATCTGCATATCGATGAAGCAGCCTCCCAACCTGCAGAGGGCGTGCGCCAGCTGTTGCGTGTGCTTGAGAGCATGACTGTTTCGGTGCCTGTCACCTGCAGCCATGCCAGCAGCCTGTCGCTGCTGTCAGCCGGTGCATTGCAGCGGTTGGGAACCCGCATGGCGCGCCAGAACCTGCGTGTGGTGGCACTGCCGCTCACCAATGGCTGGTTGCTCGGCCATCGTGACAACGAAACTCCGCTGCGCAGGCCGCTGGCTCCGATCCGTCAGCTGCAACGCGCGGGGATTGCTGTGGCTGTCGGTGGTGACAACGTTCAGGATCCCTGGTATCCAGGCGGACAGCTTGATCCCCTGGCACTGATGGCCATGAGTCTGCCGCTGGCTCAGCTCGCCCCCTGGGATGACGATGGCCTGAAGCCCTTCGGAACCGATGCGACGGGTCTGATGGGTTTGGATTGGGACGGACGGTTGCGTGCCGGAGCACCAGCGGACCTGATTCATCTGCCCGGTGGGAGCTGGCCTGAGTTGCTGTCGATGGCATCCCGACGTCGGGTTCTTGCCGGTGGACATTGGGTGCAGGATTGGGCGTAACGCCCTCAAGACCGACCGATGCTTCCTGATGCCCTGCGAACTGAGTTGGCGGTAGTCCCCGGCCTGAGGTTATTGACGCAGCCGGAGGAGCTGGATCGGTTCTCCCGTGATGCTTACGAATACTCGCCTGTGCTTCAGCAGAGGTTGGCCGATTGCAGAGCGGAGCTGGTGGTCAGGCCGGACACGGTTGAGGCGGTTGTTCATGTGGCGGCAGCGTGCCGGCGCCATGCGGTGCCCTTGACCCTGCGTGGATCAGGCACTGGCAATTACGGCCAGTCCGTGCCTCTGGAATCTGGGGTGGTGATGGTGATGACCCAGCTGCGGGCGGTGCGTTCCATCGATCAGGCCAGCGGCGTAGCCGTGGTTGAGTGCGGATGCCTCCTAAAGGATCTCAACAGAGAGCTGGCTGGTTTTGGCCGGCAGTTGCGTCTGATGCCGAGCACCTGGCGCAGCGCCACCATCGGTGGGTTCATCGCCGGTGGTTCCGGTGGCATCGGCTCCGTGCGCTGGGGATTTCTTCGGGATCCTGGGCACCTGCTGGGACTGGAAGTGGTGACCATGGAGCAGGAGCCACAGGTCCTGCAGCTCGAAGCCTGTGATGCCGAGGCGTTGAATCATGCCTACGGGACCAATGGGATCATTACGGCATTGCGGCTGGCCACGGCGCTGCGTGTTGATTGGCAGGAAGTGGTCGTGGATTGTCCGGACTGGGCCACGGCAGTGGAGTTGGCAAGGCGTTGCAGTTCAGCGGCCATCGATCTGCATCTCTGCACCGTTCTGGAGGCCGCTGTGGTCGAGTTGCTGCCGAAGTGGGACCTGCCTCAGCGCCGCTCTGATCGGCTGTTGCTGCTCGTGGCGCCCGATGCGGTGAGCACGGTTCAGCGGCTGGCGGCAGCTGTGGGTGCTGATCTGACCCATCTCGGAGCGGAGGCCGACCGTCAAGGCAACGGACTCCGAGAGCTGAGCTGGAATCACACCACCCTGCATCTGCGCCAGCGGGACCCTGACTGGACCTACCTGCAGATGCTGCTGCCTCAGCCGGAGATCAACTGCCTGGAGACCCTCAAGCAGGCTTGGGGCGATGACCTGCTTTGGCATCTGGAGGGTGTCCGACAGCAGGGAGCTCAGCGCATCGCAGCGCTTCCGCTGGTGCGCTGGCGCGGTGTTGAAGCGCTGGAGCAGTTGATGCAGCAATGCCGGGATCTCGGCGCCCTGATCTTCAACCCGCATGTGCTCACCGTGGAGGGTGGTGGCCTCGGTGTGGTGGATGGTGATCAGGTGGCCACCAAGCATCGTTACGACCCTGCCGGTCTGCTCAACCCCGGAAAACTGGGAGGCTTCAGCAGCTGAGGCTGTCGCGCGTTGAGACGCCCGTGGTGGGGTTCACCCCCTCAGCCTCTTGGCAGAGCCGGCGCTGATCATCTCGGTCCAGCAGAGCATCACTGAAGTCAGCACCCTCGATCTGGGCTCCGGCAAAGCTGCTGCCGGCAGCGATGACGCCGAGCAGCAGAGCATCGCGCAAATCCGTACGCGTGAAATCCGCCCGGTCCATCAGCGCATCGCTGAGATCGGCTCCATGAAAATCAGCCTCGGCAAAAGCCCCCTGCGTGAAGATTGCCCCATGCAGATTGGCTCCGCTGAAATCAGCGCCACGCCCCACTGCGCCAGCGAATGAGGTGTTGGTGAGTTGCTGGTCGTGAAAGTCACCGTCGCTCTGATTCGTGAGCGTGTAATCCACCCGATCCTGGAACAGCGCTCGGTCTTGCAGGCCCACCCCAGCAGAGGTGTCGAGAGCCAGCACCGTGACCGGCGTCAGCCAGGTCATCACCAGGGTGAGTGCGGCGAGCAGCTTCAGCAGCGATCCCATGGTTCCAGTGAGTGGCTTGACGTTCACTCTGCCTCCAATGAGCCGTTTTCCATCAGGTGGCCGATCAGATAAAGCGATCCTGCAATCACCGGTGCCGATTCAGGCCAGCCCTGCTCAAGCAGTTGATCGAGCGCATGGGAGGCAGTCTGCGCCGATGTCAGCTGATGGGCCTGCAGCGGCAGCGCTTGCTGCAGTTGTTCCAGGCTCCAGCTGCGATGTCCGGGCACCGGCACAATCCAGGCCTCATCTTGAGAGCTGAGCAGTTGTTGCAGCATCTCCGGTGCCTGCTTCTGTGCCTGGATCGCCAGGATCCAGACCTGCCGCGTGCCATGGGATGACCAGATGCAGCGTTCTCGTGCCAGCTCGATGGCGGCAGGAGGATTGTGGGCTCCGTCCACCCGCAGCCTTAAGCCCCTCCAGCGCATCCACTGCAAGCGACCGGGCCAGCGTGCCGTGGCAAAACCTGCACGGATGGCTTGGTTTGAGATCGCTTCACTGCGTGTACTCATCCATTGCAGAGCGGCGGCAGCCACGGCTCCATTGCGTTTCTGCCAAGCCCCTGACAGGCCCAGGCTCCAGCTTTCATCCAGAGCGTCGACCCACTGCAGGCTGCCTTTCATCTCACCCACTCGTTGCTCCAGCACCGCAGACACCTCAGGCTCCTGTGTTGCACTGATCACGTGGGCACCCTCACCGATGGCCGCGGCTTTCTCTGCAGCGATGGCCTCAAGGTTGGGGCCCAGATGCTCGCGATGGTCCATGCCGATCGACGCCACAGCAATCAAAGGGCGCCAGCTGTGGGCTGTGGTGGCATCCAGCCGGCCCCCCAGCCCTGCTTCGAGCACCAGCCAGTCGGCTTTCTGGGCTTCGAAGTGAATCAGCGCAGTGCAGATCAGCTGCTCGAATGGCGTCAGGCGGCATTGTTCTGTCAGTGGTTGCAACTGCTGGAGCGTGTGTCGCAAGGCCCTGATGGAGATCAGCTGGTCGTTGATGCGGATGCGTTCACACCAGCTCGCCAGATGGGGCGACGTGGTCAGGCCTGAGCGCAGACCGGCCGCCATCAATCCATGGTGGATCAGGCAGGCGATGGACCCTTTGCCGTTGGTGCCCACGACCTGAACCGCAGGAATCGACTGAGCTGGTTGATGCAGTTGTTCCAGAGCGATCGTCATCCTGTCCAATGACAAGTCGATCCCACGGACGTCAAAGCGCGGCAGTAGATCACTCAGATCATGGGGAGTAAGGCCCTGCTGATTCACTCAGCTCACGCGGTTCAGGGCTCGTTCCAGCCGCGTGAGCAGAGCCTGGATTTCTCGCGCATTAATCACCAGAGCGGGCACCATGCGCACCACCTGAGCACCAGCGGGCACCACCAGCAGCTGTTCCTCCAGAGCGGCTTTCACCACGTCCATCGCCGTGATCCCGCAGTCCTGCTTGAGGACCAGGCCCTGAAGGAGCCCCCATCCACGTGACCCCTCTAAAAAATCAGGGAAATGTTGCACAAGCCTGTTGAGTCCTGCACGCAGCTGGGCGCCCCGCTCGCGCACATTGCGCAGCAGATTGCGCTTCTCAATTTCGCTCGCCACTGTCAGACAGGCCTGACAAGCGAAAGGGTTGCCGCCGAAGGTGCTTGCGTGGTCGCCAGGTTCGAACACATCAGCGTTGTGTCGCACCATCAGTGCACCGACGGCGTGTCCGCCGCCTAGGCCTTTGGCAAGGGTGAGAGCATCGGGTTGAACCCCGAGCTGCTCGTAACCCCAGAGCGTGCCGGTGCGGCCCATCCCCACTTGCACTTCATCGAAGATCAGCAGGATGTTGCGTTGATCGCAGTGCTCGCGGATCGCCTGCATCACGCTGGGATCACTGGGATTCACGCCTCCTTCGCCCTGAAGAGGCTCGATCAGCACTGCGGCCACCCGTGGACCGTTTTGCTCCAGTCGCTCGAGCAGCTGTTCGAAATCCGCGAGATCGTTGTATCGGAAGAATTCGAAGCCTTCCACCATGGGTTCAAATCCCTGGTGGTATCTGGGTTGTCCAGTGGCGCTTACCGCTGCCAGCGTGCGTCCATGGAAGCTGGCCGAGGCAGTGATGATCACGGGGCGTTCAATGCCACGCCGCAGATGACCATGTTTCCGGGCCAGTTTGATCGCAGCTTCGTTGGCTTCAGCTCCGGAATTGCAGAAGAACACACTGTCTGCGCAGCTGTTGTTGACCAGCCACTTCGCCAGCGCTTCTTGTTCCGGAATTCGATAGAGATTGGACACATGCTGAAGCTTGCGCAGCTGCCCGGTGAGAGCCTTGCGCATCGCTCTGTTGCTGTGCCCCAGCGTGCAGGTGGCGATGCCGGCAACGGCATCCAGATGGCGACGGCTTCTCTCATCCCAGACCCAACAACCTTTGCCGCGTTGGAGGGAGAGCGCGAAGCGGTTGTAGGTGCCCATCACCGCGTCGGACGAGGGCACTGGCTCTGGCTCCACCATGGGTCGTTCAGGGCTGTTTCCCGGAGGAAATCAAAGACAAGCTCATTGTCTCGCAGTGTCCCGCAGCTTTTGCAGAGATCAGCTCAATCCTGTTGGAGACCTTGAAGATGAATAGGAGCGGTCGGACTTGAACCGACAAACCCGAAGGCGGCGCATTTTGAGTGCGCTGCGTCTACCAATTCCGCCACGCTCCCACGCTTCGACTTTAGGTGATGCAATTCGCAGGAGTGTCTCAGGGACAGTGACGTTCCAGCTTCGCACCGCTGGCCGTGAGTTTCGCTTCAATTCCGGCGTAGCCACGATCGAGGTGGTTCAGGCCGCTCACTTGCGTTCTGCCCTGTGCCACCAGGCCTGCAAGCACCATGGCGGCTGAGGCGCGCAGATCAGTTCCGTTGACAGGCGCTGCGCTGAGGGAGGAAACACCTTCGACGACAGCCGCATTGCCCTGAACTCGAATGGCTGCACCCATGCGCTGCAGCTCCGCAACGTGCTGCATACGGTTTTCGTAGATTTTTTCAGTGATCACGCTGGTGCCTTGGGCTGTCGCCAGCAAGGCCATGAACGGTGCCTGCAGATCGGTTGGGAACCCGGGGAAAGGCTGTGTGGTGATGTCGATACCTTTGATGGAGCCCGGTGTGATCACGATGCCATCACCATCAATCTCGAGAGCGCAGCCACAGTCGCGCAGTTTCTGGAGCACGGAACTGAGGTGATCGGGAACCACCGGGGCCACACGCAGGGTTGAGCGGGTGATTGCGGCAGCGAGCAGGAACGTGCCTGCTTCGATCCTGTCGGGGATCACCGTGTAGTCACAACCATGCAGCCGTTCCACCCCTTCAACCGTGATCGATGGTCCGCCGGCTCCGCTGATGCGAGCTCCCATGGCATTCAGGAGGTTGGCCAGGTCTTGAACCTCAGGCTCCTGTGCTGCGTTTTCGATCACGCTGGTGCCTTCCGCCAGGCTTGCCGCCATCAAAATGGTTTCGGTGGCGCCGACGCTCGGGCAGTCGAGAACAATTGAGGCGCCCTTCAGACGTTTTCGTTCGCCTGGGACCGTGGCAGAGACCACGCCATGCTCAACGGTCACCACAGCGCCGAGCGCTTTCAGTCCGCGGATGTGCTCGACCACAGGTCGGGCGCCGATGCGACATCCGCCTGGCAGGGGAACTTTGGCGTGGCCCATGCGAGCGAGGATTGAACCAATCGCGAAAAAGCTGGCTCGCAGCCCGTTGACAAGTTCATAGGGAGGTTCGGCGCTGGTGAGATCGGAAGCCTGAAGGTGGATGGTTTCGCTGCTGCGCCGTACCTTCACTCCCATTGAGACCAGGATGCTCTCCATTCCGTCGATGTCGGTTAGCGGAGGCACGTTGCTGAGGGAGAGCGTGTCTTCCGTCAGCAGGGCAGCTGTCATCAACACCAGAGCGGAATTCTTGGCACCGCTTACACGCAGCTCGCCGTGAAGTTTGTTCCCGCCTTGGATCTCAAGATGTGGCTTGAGAATGTCTTGAGACGCGGGCGCCGCGGCTGTCATCCCTGTTATTTCCTGCCGAATGCTTATTTTGACGGCTATGACTGAGACCGTCTAGACGGCCGGCCCCCAAACTGTCTTGGCGGTCGACTGAAGGGCCGGTTGCCGGTGTCGTATGTTTCTCGGGTCGCTTTGCGACATACGCCAGCGGATGTGGCGGAATTGGTAGACGCGCTAGTTTCAGGTACTAGTGGCAGCAATGTCGTGGGAGTTCAAGTCTCCCCATCCGCATCAAATACACTGATGTCACTGGGTTCTTCAATAGGCTGAGCTTGTCGACACACAGTGTGTAGCTGTTGACAATTGAAGGATAATGTGCATTGCTATTTATAACCCTTAATCAGACTTCGTATCGTTAGTGATATTGACTGCTAGTCGTATCAGTGAGGAGAACTAGTGAGCAGTCTTGTGACAGTGGTGAAGAGTTGAAAGTTCATCAATCTTTGCCGTTGCTTGAGTCTTGATAAGTCATGTATCAGTCGCCACTGGTGGTGAGAATTGCCTGAGCGGGATCAGGTGTGTCGACTTTTTACTGACGGCAATACTCTTCCTGCAACTGTTGTTGTGCTGGAGTTTTCGTGCTCTCGTCAGCGTTCTGCCAGGTGAGGCATTCCTGACGACGAACTTCTTGGAGTTCTCCTTGCTCACCTTTGTTATTCCGCGCTAAACCTGCTAGAGGCAACGCGATAAAAGCAATCACTGAAAGGATGAGCGCAACGCTTGCTTGCACTGCTGTCTGAAGCGGCTCATTACAGCTTGACCTTTGTGGCGTCATTGTCACTCTCCCAAGGCAACAGATACACGTGAAAAATAGGGGTGAGTATAAATACTTAGTGCATAAATTATTCTGAGCCAGGCTGCAGCTGGTAAGTATTTATTCCTGCTGTCTAGCCCTCAGCCCTCAGCCCAGTCAGAGCAACTAGTTGTCATGACTAGTGAGCTAACACTGAGATCCACTGGTATGACTAGGCTTGCACCCCATACTCCCCCATGCCTTAAATGTGGGAGGTTGTTTATATTTTCCAGGTTGGAATCCCCAACGAAAATAACTTTTTTATATTCCCGACCTGCTGCCGCATAATGCTTCAAGGAAAAAATAAATAAATATCCCTCTCCCCCGCGTCTTGCTTAGCCACCCTGCTACGCGCTACACCGCCATGGGGGTCGCGCCAGGTGGTGCGTTATTGAGACATGGCCTGAGACATTTTTGTCATTTTTTATCGGGTTAAACGATGACAACGGACAAATAATTAGTGCCAGGTATTGAAGGCTGATTGATGGTCTTTTTGGGGTGATTGAAGCAATAAAAAAACCCCTGCCGTTGCAGGGGCTTTGATGAGTAGACTCAGAAATGAGTAGGCTGCATCAGGAGCGATCAGCAGTTTCAGGAGCGATAATCGTCGTAGGCTGCATTGAGCGTTCAATCAGTTGGGGTTAAGGCTCCACTACTTCGCCTCAGGCAAATCATCAAAGGCAGTTGCCTTGGGTTGATCCCACCAGCCACGGGGGTTGTAAAGGCTCCACTTCGACCTCTCCACCAGCCACGCCTTCCAGTTCCTCATCTGAAAGTTCTGATTGAGCGTTCTTCAAGTCATCAGCAGAAATACTAAACCCTGCTTCTTTTGCAATCGCAGATACAGCATCAGCATCAGCAGCTGCTTTGAGCCTCTCCTGAAGGCTGGTGTCGACTTGGACCTTTTCTAGGAAGGCTTTGAGTTGCTCTTCTGACATGAGTGGCAGGTCTGTTCAGCAGTCATAGCAACGGTCTGCTGCAGTGTCTTTAGCTGATGCTTAAAGCGCTCAATCGTGTCAGCTATGGCGACGATAGTCGTCACCTATTGAAGGCTGATTGTTGGTCTTTTTGGAGTGATTGAAGCAATAAAAAGCCCCTGCGTTTGCAGGGGCTTTGATTCATCCTTCAATACGACAGTGGCGACCAGTTCTTCTCTCTTCCAAATTCCTGCCCACAATTGGCGAGGCCGCCGCCAGCCACGCCTTCGAGTTCCTCTTCACTGAGTTCAGCGAACTTATCAGGAGTGAATTCGTGGCCGTGTTCTTTAGCGATGCTCACAACATCTTCAGGAGTCTTTGCTGCCTTTAGTTTGTCCTGAATGGACTGGTCAGCATTGGCCTTAGCGATGAAGGCCTTGAGTTGCTCTTCTGACAATAGGAATGATTCAGATGTCCCATTCTAGACAAGCTTCAGAGACTTGTCGTATTCAAGATCCACGTACAGTTCAGCATATAAATATAGACCTTATATGAGTCACCTATTGATGAGTCAACAATCAGCATTGGATCCTTTGATAATTGGAGTGTTAACGACAATTAGAGAAGGATCCTGGAGCGTTAGGTATATCAGTATGGTAGGCCTTGAGATCCCAGTAAAAATAACCTCAGAGAGGGGTCTGAGGCGATTTAAACGGCCTATTTGAGAGTTTTCAGCGTAGGTTCAAGCACTCTGTACATCCTTTAAAATGGGATGATTTATTACTCCGATCAGCCAGTAGCTTCAGTGCTTCAAATTCAGGGATTCTCTCACCGATCAGGACCTTCTCTCGATCACGAATAGGGAAGCGAGGGGTGTTGTCGGCATATGTATTAAGACCACCTTTTCGTGGTCCACAAATATGGGAATACATTTAAATTAGACATTAGAATTATTTGCTTTTCAAGTGGTCCGTATTTATCAATCAGACTTGTCTGGATCTAGATAATCCCAGCTTCCTCAAGAGCCTTGAGCTTCCTAAGTTTCTTCAGTAGTTCCAGATCGCCAGGATCTAATCCATTCATTTGGTCCTGAATTGTTTGATCTACTTGGTGAGGATTTTGGTCTGTCCACTGGCGAACTGCTTCATCCTTACCGTCTTCACTGAGTTGAGAAAAGGCTTTTTCCTTGGCCTGTTCAAGGCGTTCAGCATCCCAGCGTCTTTCCATTTCGGTTTTGTCTTGAAGTGTCCCGATAGGGTGCTTCTCACGTATGCCTTTGTGCTCCAGGTAACCCCTAGCTCTAAGTCCGTCATGGACAAGCATTGAGCTGACACGGGAGTAGGAGAGTCCTGTTTCTTCTGAGATCTGTTTCACCAGCTCCAGGACATCACCAGCAAGCAGTACTTGAACACGTTGCTTGGAGCTTGGCACTAGGAGTGACACAGAACTGCAACAAGTGTACCGGAGGCGCAGCCTTCGGCAACGCTTATTCAGGGTCAGGGGAAGGGCCTGGGAATAGGTTCCCGTCTTCATCAACTACTTCGACAATGTCAACACGCTTTAGGTATTGGGTTTGGTAGTTCTCTTCATCAACCTCATAAAGCTCTAATCGCTTGAGATACTGAGCAGCCATTAGTTCACAGCAGTTGAATGGCTACGAATGGCAGAACCGTTGACACTCAAATTGATATTCAAATCAACTGCATTAGAAGCAAGGGAATGAGTATTGGCCTTGAGTGCTTCGAGGTCAGCAATTTGACCAGGGATCTCATCTAGTGCTGCTTGGATTGCAGCCATCTGTAGTTCGTATTGAGCCTTAGTAGTTTTCAGATCATTAATTTGATCTTCGATACCATCAAGGATTTGATCGTAGTTGTGAGACATTAGTAAGCTTTAATGAGGTTGTTTTTAGAGTTATCGATCTTGAGGAAAGCCATCCACTGTTGAATTGATCTGGCAGTGATATGTTTGACTTTGACTTCAGCTTGTCCAGTTAGATACTCAGGATAATTATCCTTGAGCAGATTGGCCATTTTGATTGATTCAGAGAGGTCTTGAAATAGAAACTCTCTAGCAATACCAGTTTCGCTTCTTAGTCCCTGAAGTGCATTGACAAATTTATCGTGGTAGGCATCGGCTTGAGACGTAATAAAGGATCGGTGTACGTTCATTGATTTCGATATAAAAAATAGGCTGAGAAGGTATCGCACCTTCAAATAATAAGCTTGAGTCCACCCTTCTCTCGCTTGTTATTCCCAACTTCTGGTCAGCCTTTGAGTGAGACAGCATCGTTAGGTACTGCCTCTATTTGTTTTTACGTGCTGTTTTTCGACAGAATCAGCTCGACTGTTCACTATAAACAAATGATTCCCTTGATCAGTTCAAGCATTCCCACCAAAGGATGCTAAGAGGGAGGGTCCCCAAAAGGTTTTAATTAATCAGAAGCGGGTGCAGGACTATCAGTGGCTTCTGCATCTGCTTCGGAAGTCTCATCTTTCAACAGTTGTTCCAGAGCGTGAATTGCCCCCTGTTGAACGAGTAGTTGTTTGCCAAGTTGTTCGTAGACCTCAGCATTCTTTTGAAATGAGGTCATAGCTTGGTCAAGTTTTTCTTGGATGTTATTCATGGGTAGATAAGGTTTTAAAAGAAATTGGACTCTTCGCTGTCATCTCCATAGCCATTGTCATAGAGGAGTTGAGCGAAGTGACGCTCCTGACCATCAAGGCCAAACTCATCAGGAGATTCCATGTGCTCTTCCCACATGACATCGTTGATTGAGTCTGCCTCTACACCTTCAACAAAGTGCTTGTACTTCATTGACTAGCGCTTTTGTTTGACAGACTGTTGAATCTTTATAGCCATATTATCTAAGCGGGTAGTTATACCTGTTGGAGTTGCTTGATGTTTTGCTTTAAGGTCGGGATTAACTTTGTTTCTGACGAGAAAAGTGTTGATTGGCTAAATGACATTGTAATGCTTTCAACGCTGTAGCCTGATCCTTTAAGGCTAACCAGAGGATCTGTTGCTATACGTGTGGCGGACTTTATTTAAACCTTGTTCAAGGTCTTCAATGAGATCTCTTTCTCCTTCAATCCCAATGGACAGACGAATCATTGAGGGAGTCACACCGGAATCCAATTGCTCTTTTTCACTTAATTGTGAATGTGTTGTCGAGGCTGGATGCAGAACCAGTGATTTCGAATCACCAATGTTTGCTGCATGCTTAAAGATCAGTAAGCTATTCACAAGCATCGCTGCAGCGTCATAGCCATCCTTTAATTCAAATGTGATGATTGTTCCATATCCATTTGTCATTATCTGATTTGCTATGGAATGATACTTATCATTTTCAAGCCCTGGATAACGAGTGTTTTGAGTAGATTCGTGATTGCATAGTACTTTTGCAATCGCTAGTGCATTATGGCAAGCTCGTTCCACGCGTAATCCGAGTGTCTCGATACCTTGAAGAATCAAGTAGCTATTGAAAGGTGAAATACATGGACCCCAGTCTCTTAGATGCTCAAGTCTTAGCCGCGTTGAAAAGGCAATATTTTTATAGAATGGTATTCGATTGCGTTGGCATCCAGGTCCGCCAAAACCGTATTCATCCCAGAAGCTGAGCCCCTTATACGCGCTATTCGCCTCCTTGAATTGGGGGAATGTTCCATTGCCCCATTCAAAATTACCGGAGTCCGTGATTATTCCTCCAACTGCATTGCCATGTCCACCAGCCCATTTTGTGAGACTCGAAATTACAATGTCAGCACCCATACGAATTGGCTTGATTAGATAGCCGCAGCATCCAAGCGTATTATCGATAACAAGAGGAAGTTTATTTGCATGAGCTACAGTTGCCAAGGCTTCAATATTCACCGGATTCAACTCAGGGTTGCCAAGTGATTCAGCATAGATCAACTTTGTTTTATTGTTTATCTTGGAGGCAACTTGGCTGGGATTATTTGGATCAGCAAAATCTACCTTGATCCCGAGTCTGGGAAGTTGTTCTTTAAACTGGTGGTAAGTGCCTCCATACAAATAAGGCGAGCTGATGATGTGATCTCCAGCCTGCAGAAGCGTACTGATCACCAAAAATTGTGCTGCGTGGCCTGAAGCGCAGGCAATTGAAGATATTCCGCCCTCCAGGGCCGAGACCCTGCTTTCAAGAATTTCATTAGTAGGATTACTGATTCGTGTGTATATGTGCCCAAATAATTTACCTGTGTTTAGTGCCTCAGCTTCTTCGATGCTTGAGAATTCAAAGGCTGTATTTTGGTAGATAGGAGGCGAAAGACATTTTTGGTGCTGCCCTGGGATGTAACCCCAATGCAAGGCCTTAGTATTGAAATCAACCACAAAATTCATACTTTTTTTTAACATAGCAATATCAATATGAATAACTCTTGTATGCCGTTAATCTTTATAATGTTTTAACTGCGCTCTGATATGCAAGCGAAATAATCGTGGTTTTATTGTAGAGGGCTAATTAAAGTAGAGATCTACGGCTTTTCTGATGACTGGCTAGATGAGACTGTTGTTTCCTAGTGCGTGTTATAGCTCAATTGGCACCTATGATGGTAACATTCAGGATTTGGTGCCTGAACAACAAATTAACGATGCCAGCCAATGGTTTAATCACTTTGATTTCAAGGTTATGTTGCTTAATAACTCGTTGATCGACCGCGTTCCTGTTTTTAAAAAGGTCAATAGAGTCATAAAAATCGATCGAATTGCTGTTGTTTCTATGCCACCAATGACAACATACAATTGGCATGTTGATGAGCACCGTCTTGCAACGGTTAATATGTTATTAAATAACCACGCTGACAGCACATGTTTATTTGGAAGACAAATTGATGGTTCTAAGCATTCAATTGTTGAATTATTTTATAAGCCAAACACGTTTTATCTCTTTAACACGTCAGTTGACCACATGGTCATCAATAGAGGGGCTGAGCGTTATATGCTTAGTTTGCAATTTAAGAAACAGGAAAAATACGAAGATCTGTATAAGGCATTGATGATGAATGCTGATCAAGTTGATTCCACTCCTCAACTTAAAACTGAAAAACGATTATGATTCGGTCTAACAATACTGTTTCATTAGGCAGTGGGTGGGTTGATCCCTCTTCATGGGATTTTGTTGATGAAGTTCAAAGCCAGTTGTCTATAGTTCGAAACGAATTATGGGCAATGACACAGTCTCATCAAATGACAGCACAAACACTTGGTTTCGGTCCTAGAAACTGGATTTCAAAAGAACTTAATTTACCTGAAATTTCTAATTGCGTTGAGAATTGGATTCGTGATGGTGGTTTCCATAGTGAACAAATAGGATACGATTCTCGAAAATCTGGAGAGTGGCAGACTCTTCCGCTGTTTAAGTCAGATTTACCTCAAACAGAAGCTCTCGCTTCTCGCTATTTACCAAACACTCTACAAATGCTTAACCATATTCCTAACCTTCAATTTTCAGCAATTTTTAAACAGCCGCCTGACGCAGAGATTGCAGTTCATAAGCATTCACAAAATCGTAGGATATTTCATTTCCTTTTGAATTCTCTGGATGGAGGCCAAGCCTGGATTGAGGTTGGCAATGAGCGGCGTCAACTGAGTCAGCAAGGTGATTGCCTCGCGTTCGATGTTCGTACTCCTCATGGTTCAGGAAATAATAGTACGACCGATAGAATTAATCTGGTGCTTGATATCGCGATGTCAATGGAGTGATGAGTTCGCTAAGTACAAGTGAGTTGCTCGCACGATGTATGTCGACGATCGGCTGTCGTCGCGTGTATACACTTCCCGCTGATTTGTCATTACCTCTACTTGGTGCCATTGAAGAATTAGGCATTGAAATTGTGAGCGTAGCTAATGAGGAGGGAATGGTCGTTGCTGCAGATATCGAAGCACACCTTACCGGGTTTTCTCTTTTAATTGCCACCGATGGATATTCAGTTTCAAAATTGATCAACGGTCTGATCGCAGCTCGTTTGCGTTATAGCCCGCTTCTTGTTGTTGTCATAAGCCAGGATCTGGCTCTAGAAAACAGATCATTGTTGAATTGTCACCCACAACCTTCACGTTTGGGTGTCATGATGCATAGCATCGGCTTGGACTGTATCTCAGCACATCATCTTTCAAGCGATCAATCATTTTTTCAAGCTTTTACGTCTCCTCAACGCTCTCAACAACCCGTTGTCCTTAACTTTACAAGAAGTGACCTGCTCAATTTCCGCTGGGATGCAGAAACAGCGCTTGGAGAAATTGTTCCGTTATCTGCTTCTTCAGCTGCTGAATCTGCTAATCAGAAACTTGATGAACTTTTAATTAATTGCTCAGATTTGATCCTGATCTTCGGAAATGGGATTAATCGGCATCGATCACGTTTAAGAGGCCATACTCTGAAAGACTCGATTGAACAAAATTATCTTTTACTTCCTAGCGCTAAAGGTTGTCTTGATGAGGACGACCCTCGATGTATTGGCGTTTTTCAAGGTGATTATAGTAATAATGATATTTTGTCAGTATTTTATAGTACTTCAACCTTTTTGTTGGTTGAGGTTGAAGACCATGAGTTTCCGGCCTCATTTTGGCAACCATATGCCAAATCGATCTATCGTGGACTCCGAGATGAGTTAATCCAAAAGCAAAAAAAAGTTGTTCTAATAAGTGAATCCGGGGGGCTTGTATTGGAGAAAGAGACTTTGCGTCCAGTAGATTGGCTATCCAAACTATTTCAACGTTCTACGATCGATAAGCTTGAAAAAATACCTGTATTATCTTTAAATAGTAATTGTCCCAATGATTCTAACCGATATGACCAGCTTGTTAATCTTTTGAATCGCCAAAAAAAACCAATGGTGTTGGTCGCTGATGTTGGTATTGGTTGCCTCCCTTTGTTTAATTGGATCGCAAGAGGCGAAGATATTTTTCTCTCCAATCATGTATGGGCCAATATGGGATTTTCCTTCTCAGCGGGACTTGCAGCAGCAAAAATATTTCCAAAGCAGGATCTTTGGATCGTCTGCGGTGATGGTTCAGCGGTTATGGCTATGCAAGATATGCTTATGTTTGTTCGCGAATCAATACCAGTTAAGATTATTATTCTAGATAATCACGGATATTTAACAGAGAACTTAAAGACTACTGGTAGCTTCAATCGCGGCTTTGATATCGATTGGTGCTTGTATGCAAAGTCGATTGGTTTTGGCTACACAGCGACAGTCAAAATCGCAGAATCATTGAACAATGTGTTTCAACATTTTGCTGAGACGGACACCTCTCAGGCTCTTCTATCGATTGAAATTTCCCCTCAATCTGTCCCACAACAACTCAAAAATTTGATGACTTGGGACACATTGCGACGGGCTTCCTTGTAATGGAACATGTCTTTGATATTTTAATTGTCGGAGGTGGTATATCCGGAACCTTAATAGCAGAACAACTTATAACTAAATATCCTTGTAAATCACTCGCTTTATTAAATCGTGAACGTCAGTTAGGAGGTCGAATTCTTACCTATGAGAGCAAATATGGCTATCAATTAGAACTTGGTGCCATGCGTATTCCCGAAGCTAATCGTCTGACGCTGGCTTTATGTCATCGACTAGGACTTGAACTTGACCCTTTTATCGGTGGTATCTCCCCCTGCAACACTTACTTGTTCAATCAATCTGCTCTGATTCATACAAACAAATTATATACAGATATTATTTCCCAATCGTTAACAAGGTTTTGCAGTACGGGAAATGACAATCTGACCTCGATTCAGGCTCTTTATCAAAAAATGTTCTCTAAGCTTTCGTCTTTGGGAGTCATTTTTTCAAAGCTTAGTTTTAAAGAATGGGTTGAAATCGTTATTGATTCACAAGATCAAGCTCTTTTTTGGGATTTGCTGGGATATGACTATCTCAAAATTCCTGATGTTAGTGCATTGTCTTGTCTTCTCCATTCGTCGAATCATGATGAATACCACTCATCTTTTTATCATATTAAAGGTGGTATGCAGAGATTGGTCTCAACTCTGTTGACTAACTTTTTGGCGCGAGCAGGCAATCTGCTCAATTCTGATACAATTGAAAAGATTGAGTACTCTGATTCGACTTATGTGTTATCGACTAATCTTGGCCAGACATATAAATCTAAAACCTTAATTCTCGCGATCCCCCCTGTTGCACTATTAGAAATTCATAAACGGAAGCCATTTCTTAACAGTAAACAATTAGTATGCATTGAAGCTATTGGTCATTATAGTTCAGTCAAAACATATGCACTGCTTCCGTTTCTAGAAGGCCTTAATACCCAACAGACTTCCTCTGGTTTCTTTCGCACTAACCTCTCGATCAGGCAGGGTCATTGGCAGCCTTGTCAAAAGCCAGAAATTGATCGTTCATTGATGATTCTTGCTGAGTATCGTAATCAATCACTGAATCATTCAAAGAACGCTGAATTGTCATCCGAGGTTGAATGGGCTCGAATATCTTCTGATCTCAACATGATGACCAAAAGTGTAATTCCTCAACCTCGGGAATTGGTTCGATATGACTGGGCCCAGCATCAATCTGGGATTGCAGCACATTACTGGCGTAAAGCGTACAATCCTAATAGTGTGCTTCAATCACTTAATCCGCCCAACACATCATGTTGGTTGGTTGGTGAAGCGTTTTCCTGCCAGCATGGATGGATAGAGGGGGCCATAGCTTCGGTTAATAATGTTGTTGAGTTGATCAACTAGAAGAATCTTTTTGGATATAATTACCCTTGAAACTCCCTCCAATTGCTGGGATCTGAAGCAATATTCTCGTGAAGATTGTTTTTCAATCTTTTCGAGGCGGTTATGAAAATGTCATACGAGATTGAATATCGTGGATCCTTTGACTCGTATCTTGTTACCGCGTGAGTGAATGATGATGGGAAGATAAGAAGCAATTTTGTCTTCGGACGAATCCCAACTGTGAATAATTTTTTGGACTGTATTCCAGGGCTCATTGAAGGGAACCAATTACACTCGTTTGAAAATAATATATCTCCGCCTTTACATTCGTTTGGGCAGTGCACATAAAAAACTGCTGATAGATGGGCATTATTGTGTTTATGCGCCATAATCGAATGTCCATTTTCCATGACGACTGGCCAAGCCTTTTGGTACAATAATTTCAGGTCTGATCCACACAAAAAATAATCTTCAACATATTTTTTGATGTATTTTTCAACTGATCGATTCAGCCAGCTTAATTTTTTATTCTGAAACCAGTCTGAATTGTAATTTACATCACCTGTATATGCGCCAGACTGGTTTTGATTCTTCTGCTTACATTGATCATATAGCTCTAAAAAGCAATCCTGCAACTCTGTTAGTTGCTGCTGTTCAGGTGCCAACTGAATTTTCAAAATGGGTGGAGTTTTGAAGCACGTTTCAGCACAGATCTCTTGATCTTCAAAACACTTAAGTTCTAGTCGCATCCGTTGAAGACTATTGCTGATTCGTATTCTAGGCATGAACGCTTATCTTTTAAAATTATCTGTTGAACCGCGAGGTCTATTTTTTCACCTCTGCATGAGATCACCAGCACAGTCTTTTCTGTGGGCAAATATAGCGCCTTCAGAAAATTGTATCAAAAAAAAGCTCAATGCATGATTATACAATGGGCTCAATTCAATCAGATCTGGTTTTCCCAACTATCATAAATATGTGCACATTCTTAAAAACATGGATTGATTCACCATCAATTTCTGATCAAAGATGATTCTTTAATTTTCTTGATCTGACTATTATTCATTCGGGTATAAAGGGTGGTTCCTGAACCGGTGATGTTGGCTGTGTCGGTGTTGAGTGGGGCGCTACAGGTGTATTCAAATTGAGTTTGCCTCCTGTGCAAGCCTGTAATTCTTCTTCTGTTAGCTCACTTAGATTGGCTTGGTAGGCGTCGAGGATTTCCTGAGCACTCACTTGAAACCCTGCATCATTAGCGATTTTCTCAGCTACCGAAGGATCAGTGGCGTTCATTAAAGCCTGCTGCAGCTTTGTATCATTCTGAAGTGAAGCAATAAGATCATTAATTGCAGGCATGATTGAAAATTTATTATGTATTCTACATGTTCAAGTGTAAGAGTTGGGAAAATCTTGCATTTTTTTTATTTTCTTCGTCAACGGATCTTTTGCAACGGCCTTTCAGCAAATCATCTGCTTTTTAAGTCAATAACAATCTATTAGACAATTCAGTGATTTGATCTAAAATAAATTTATACATGTGTTCACCAGCAATAACGATTCGCTTCTGCCCTCACAAGATAGTCAATGTTAGTTCTAAAGCCCGTTCATTCACTGCCTGATACTGACTATTGTCAGATGATACCAGCTCCATTCCAGCATTCTTTGGCTGATGTTAAAGCTTTTGCCTGTCCGAAATCCTCAGATTATTTCTTTTTTATTATCTTTTCCGGATTTCTGCCTTGTGGCTATATCGGTCATCGTGTTCTTTGCAATGGTGAAAATCATAAGATTGAAATTCAGCATCTTGCGACACTTCATCGCAGTCCCGATCAATCAATGATTCAAGATATTGCGAATATGCTTACGAACTTGCCATCCTTTTTTTCAGATTTACACTTCGACGCTATCAATTTGAATATGTTCGAGCGTAATAATCTTTTTCCGGGAATTATTTTCCATTTAGAAGCAAACGGATGGGTCCCTGATTCGTCTTCGGTTTATTGTAGCTTTGATCCATTTTCATCCGTCCAGTATTGGTATTCACAGCTCTTGAGGATCGGACGTGTCTATCGTTATATGGTCGATCGTGAAGGTCTGAAATTTATCAACTTTGATCAACTCACATCTCAACAGATTTTTTCTCTTCAGGAGACTACTTCACCATCCTGGGCAGCCCCTTTTCACCCATCCTTGTTATCCAGTCATCATTCAAGATATAGTGTTGCAGTTTTCAGAGGAGACACTGCAATCTCTTGGTTTGTTGCCGATACATTGAATTCCAAATCTTTGGCTATCGAAACTGTTTGGTTTGATCCTTCTGCTGTTTCTGTTGCTGTATCGTATGCAATGTTTTACAGGAGTTTTATACGTTTTTTTCCTTTTTTAGCCCCACCCGAGCAGTATGAATTTAAATTTTCTTATCTTAATACCAATAAAACCATGCCCAAGTTGCATCAATGGCTTCGGCCAATGCTTCGCTTGGAAACGAGCTATCTGAGCTATTCACTTTCGTTATAAGCGAATCGCATTAGCAATTTTTCGTTGATAGCGACTCACTTGCGCAGGAGCTCATTTCACGGCCTTTCTTTTTCTTTGACATCTTCTTCTTTGATCAGTATTTACATTGTCAGCTGATTCAACGCTACTTCAGTCTTTAGTGCAATCTCAGGCATTAGTTGCTTCAATCATAGCAATTCACAATATATCGAATAAATACACCTCTTTTATCTCCTTTGACTGGTATCCTTGCCTTGTGTGCACTGTAAGATGTGTGCCAAATTGCATGAATTGCGGAGTCTTCTAATTCATGCATGCGTTTGTGTTGTGCATTAAGAGAGAATAGCTTCCACTCCCATTTGCTTGCATCAAATATATGTCTGAGCTTAGTCCCTTGTTTTACACTATGGTAGCTCATGTGCCCTTCTCGATAGTTTATAGGGTTTAATTTAATATTGAGTGATAGCGTTCGATGGTTTTTGTGTTTTCTTTCATAGATATAATCTTGATGCGGTATGATTGAACTTCCGCCTGGATTCCTGACAAAAATTTCTTGGTCTTTGCTTATACTTTTTGGTCTAAAGAGCTCCATTGCAATCTTTTCCATAGGTTCAGTCTCGACGAGTTGTTCTAATTCTGGGAACAGGCCTTGTATTTGCGTGCCATGATTGATTTTTTTTCCCGCTGGTGTGGACTCGAGATAAATATTTGGATATTTTTCACGGAGAGCTAGCTGTTCGAAATCTTCAAATCTTCTCAGTGTTATTCGTCTAATGTCTTCAGGTACATGCAAAGTGGCTTCAGATGCTGAGTGTTGATGTAATTTCTGAATGATTTTCGTCTCAAGCTCTTTCATGGGTCATGGGTCATGGGTTTCTGATGCTTGAGACGTTCTATTTGTTTTCAACATCATTGGCATAGCCTGCAATTGGAAGGCGCAGTGCGTATGGCCCCTTCAGAATAATCGAGATTGAATGTTTTAACCATTTAATTTAAGAGTAAATTTTCAAGACCCGCTGTTACTCGCTCTGAGATGTAATCTGAATTTGTCATAGTATTGAGATTCAATCATGAGTATCGGCCATGACAATTGCTTTCTCGATCGCTAATTTTACTACTTGACTTTTAGGGGAAATGCTACATAGTACAGGCGTAATACTTATAGCTTCCTATGATTTTTGGTTTATTGCGTTGAATCGTTTAATCTCAAGTTTTTTTGAATACTATGTCCAAGGCTGAAGATCTCTTGAATGCTATTGCGACTAATCCTGAACTAAGGGCTGCCATTACAACAACCACTACCGCCGAGGAGGCCGTAAAAATCGCTGCAGACGCAGGCATAGAAAACAGTCAAGAAGATCTTGTAACAGCATTCAAATCAAGGATGACTGAGCTGTCTGAGGAAGAACTTCAAGCAGTAGCAGGAGGAAAGGGTGGTTCATGTGTGGTTAAGGCAGGCGGCAAAGATCTCACTGTAAATGTAACAGCTTTCTTGTTCTGATCGAAATGATTTTCATTTAAAGTAGTTTTAAATCTTGACAGCTTGCTCGTATAGTTTGGCGTTGTACTCCAATATCTATTGTTCTGACTTTATTTTTAAACACTATAAGTATTGATCTTTTAAAGTAAGTTATGTCGTCTGTTTGAAGATTCGATTGCTGGGATTGGGTGGGAATGATTTAATTTGTGCTCTGAGGCAACGATGTCTAAGCATTGCCTACGCCTATGAATCAAGCCACGCCTGTGGATGGAATGTGTTTCTCTGCTTGTCACCCCCGGAAATGTGCTCAAGCTCCCCGCTATTGAGTTTATTGAGCTTGTAAGCAGTGCGCTTGTGGCCACTGTCTTTGGTGATCGATACCACTTCCTCAGGTGATTGGGCTGAATTGGGCTTCTCCTGAAGGGTTGTATTGCCCTTCGCCTTGGCGAGGAAAGCAGTCAGTTGTTCAATGAATATCAGATGCTTGTCACTATGGAAACTCTGGTCATTGTCAGCGGTATTCTTATTCCAGGGCAGGGTGCTAAATATGGTCGCATGTCGACTGGAAAATCTTTGTTCAATTCCACTGCTGAAATCGTATTGCTTCGAATGTGAAGTGAACACAGATGCTAATCCTATGCCTTTTGAACTAATTGAATTGAACGGAGCGATGAATCATCGATTGCACGAATCCCTGGCCGATTTGCAGTTTCTGGTTCCCGCTGGAACAAGCTTTGATTCTTAAGGTTTCAATGTTCTTTGTCATGGCACACCCTCTACGGTCGTGTGTTGCTTGCCAGCTGTGAGCTTCGACATGTGTCGGCCCCTTTGTTATTGCACTGGCCACCACCGAACACGAGTGCTTTTGTGATGGGCTCTGCTTTGAGCTTTGCTTACTCCTGTAGTCAGAGAGTCATTCTTTCAAGTTTGATTCGCCGGTTTTTGCTTGATCCAGTTCTGAATCGCTGCAGCATGATTTTTTTTGCTTGAAATTCCCAAACAGCTGTCTGAAGTTCTTCAGATGTCTGCAGCGTCAGCGTTTTGAGCTGAAGTCTCCTTGACGAGATGGATTGCAACAAGCTCCTGATTTCTTCCGTTTGATCACCAAAGGTTGCCTTTGGTTTGGATGATGAAGGGCCCTCGCTTGTCGCTCCTTGCGGCAAGGTTCGATAAGGGTGGTTGATTCACTGTTTCCTTGGCCTTCACAGAGGCAATGTGGAATCAGTGGGCTTCAACGCTGCGTGTTTCAGCTTCCGTGTTGGAGTCTTTGCATCCACGGGTTTATTTGGTTGTCCTTCCATGTCGCGACCACGTCTTGTCCGGCTCAAGTTGGCTCTTTATTGCGTTGACGCCTCTGTTCAGCGAGCTTTGCCCTCCAGCATGGCCGCCGTTCAACCTTCTCCATCCGAACTATCTTGAGCTCAGAAGGCCTCACCCACTGCCCATGATTGTTCTGAAGATCTCCAACTCATCAGAGGTTGTGGCGTCCAAGGTTGGAAAGTTTTTGGAAGCTCTGACTCCCGATAAGGTCGATCAGGCAGCTGTTGAAGACCAGGTCATCAAGAAGCTGGTGGAAAATCTCGCAGCTGAGGGAATCAAGGGAGAGATTGCGTCCGTCAATGGTGTCGATCTCGATGGAAGTGAACTCAGCCTTCACGATGGGCTGAAGGTCAGAAAGCACACCAGCTTCTGAGGTGAATCAGGTTTCGGGATCCGGTGTTGATCCGATCACCAGTCGCCGCAATCCTCTTGTTCGGCGTCTCCGCTCTCTGGCGACGTCCTCAGGGCGCCAGCAGGATGGTCATCTTCTGCTTGAGGGCACCCATCAGCTGCAGGAGCTGTTGTCTCTCTCGAGAAGGCTTACAAAGCCCGTCAAGGTGATCGCAACGCCGGCATGGCTGGACTCACATACAGATCTGATGGATCGGCTGGCGGATCACATCGAGCTGCAGCCGATGGCCGATGAAGCACTCCGGGCAGCCCTCTCCACCGTTAACCCCGATGGGGTGGCCTGCCTCTGGCCGATCGACCAGTTGCCGCTGTCTGCTGAAGCTCCATCGTTTGTTTTGGCGCTTGATCGCGTGCAGGATCCAGGCAATGTGGGCACCTTGCTGCGCACGGCACTGGCAGCCGACGTGGAGGAGGTCTGGCTTGCTGCGGGAGCTGACCCCTTGGCTCCGAAGGTGGTGCGTTCCGCCGTTGGAGCAGTGCTGCGACTGCCGCTCAGACGGTTGGGACCAACCGATGGAGCTGGAGTGGAACAGTTGGCCGAGCAGCTCCTTGCAGCCCGGGATCGTGGCCTTCAGGTGGTGGCGGCTCTGGTTCCGGATTCCGTGGTGGGGATGCCGGTGATTCCTTACTGGGAGCTGGACTGGTGCCATCCCACCGTGTTGGTGCTCGGCAATGAGGCCGCAGGTCTTCATCCAGCGCTGCAGGCCTGCTGCAGCCATGGGGTCACGCTTCCCCACAGCAGTCAGGTTGAGTCTCTCAATGTCGCCTCAGCAGCTGTTCCTCTCCTTTTGGAACGCCGACGGGCGACAATGACGGCCTCCATGCAGCTGTCCGGGTGAGCGACGCCAGTTTCGACTTCGATGTAATCGTGATCGGTGCCGGTTATGGCGGTTTCGATGCTGCCAAACATGCCGCCGATCACGGACTGAAGGTGGCGATCATCGAATCCCGTGATATGGGCGGCACCTGCGTCAATCGCGGTTGTGTGCCCTCTAAAGCGCTCCTGGCCGCCTCAGGTCGGGTACGAGAGCTGGCTGACGCGCAGCACCTTTCCAGCTTTGGCATCCACGCGGCACCCGTGCGTTTCGAGCGGCAGAAGATCGCAGACCATGCCAATGAACTGGTGGCCACGATCCGCAGCAACCTCACCAAGACGCTGGAGAGAGCTGGTGTCACGATCATTCGAGGACAGGGGCGTCTGGAGGCTCCACAGCGGGTCGGAGTCCGTGAGATCAGTGGTGTCGACAGGACTCTCTCGGCTCGTGATGTCATCCTGGCAACAGGTTCCGATCCCTTCGTCCCGCCAGGTATCGAGACGGATGGACGCAGTGTGTTCACCAGTGATGAGGCCGTGAACCTGGAATGGCTTCCTCGCTGGATCGCCATCATTGGCAGTGGTTACATCGGCCTGGAGTTCGCCGACGTCTACACCGCGCTCGGATGCGAGGTGACCATGATCGAGGCCCTGGACCGGGTGATGCCCACCTTCGATCCAGACATCGCCAAGCTTGCTGCGCGCAAGCTGATTGATGGCCGCGACATCGACGCCCGTTCAGGCGTGCTGGCCAAGTCGATCAAGCCCGGTTCCCCCGCTCTGATCGAGCTGGTCGATATGCAGACCCGTGAACCCGTTGAGACTCTGGAGGTCGATGCTGTGCTGGTGGCGACCGGCAGGGTGCCCAGCAGCAAAGGACTCAATCTGGAGGCACTGGGTATTGAAACCAACCGGGGATTTGTGCCCATCGACGATGGCATGCGTGTTCTGGCCGGTGGTCAGCCCGTACCTCATCTCTGGGCCGTGGGGGATGTGACCGGCAAGCTGATGCTGGCCCATACCGCCGCTGCTCAGGGCACGGTTGCTGTGGACAACATCCTCGGCCACACCCGTGAGATCGACTACCGCAGTATCCCTGCAGCCACCTTCACGCACCCCGAAATTAGCTCTGTGGGGCTGAGCGAAGCCGATGCCAAGCAGCAGTCAGCTGATCAGGGCTTCGAGCTCGGGGTGGTGCGCAGCTACTTCAAGGCCAATTCCAAGGCTCTGGCCGAACTGGAAAGTGACGGCCTGATGAAATTGCTCTTCAACAAGGTCACGGGTGAGGTTCTTGGTGCCCACATCTATGGATTGCACGCCGCCGACCTCATTCAGGAGGTCTCCAATGCGGTGGCCCGTCGTCAGAGCGTGCGCCAGCTGGCCACCGAAGTGCATACCCATCCCACCCTCAGCGAAGTGGTTGAAGTGGCCTACAAGCAGGCTGCAGCTTCCCTTGCCGCCGCTGCCTGATCACCTCCCACGATTGCCGCTATGGAGTTTCGTCGCCGTCCACCCAACCCCAAGGTTCAGGTGGCTCATCTCGAATATGCGATCCCTCACGAGGAAAGTGAGCCACGCAACATCCTGGAGAAGATTGTTTGGGAGAAAGACCGGGAAATTGAAACAGCGCGTCAACGCATGCCGCTGGCCAAGCTGAAAGCCCGGGTTGCTGAGCTTCCGAAGTCAAGGGATTTTCTGGCGACGTTGCGATCGGCTCCGGTCTTGCCGGCTGTCATCGCTGAGGTCAAAAAGGCCAGTCCCAGCAAAGGTGTGATTCGTGAGGATTTCGATCCCGTTGCGATCGCACGTTCCTATGTGGCTGGTGGTGCCAGCTGCCTGTCCGTGCTAACGGACAAGACTTTTTTTCAGGGCGGTTTTGATGTGCTTGTCGCCGTCCGCGAAGCAGTGGATGTGCCGCTGCTCTGTAAAGACTTCATTCTCAGCCCGCATCAGCTCTATCAGGCGCGTGCCGCTGGCGCTGATGCCGCGTTGTTGATCGCCGGCATCCTCTCGGATCAGGATCTGTCCTATTTGCAGAAAGTGGCCGCGACGATTGGACTCACGGTGCTGGTGGAAGTGCACGACTCGCAAGAATTGCAGCGTGTTCTTACTCTTGGTGGTTTCCCGTTGATTGGAGTCAACAACAGGGATCTCACCAGTTTTGAGACCGATCTCTCCACCACAGAGCAACTGGCCGATCAGTTTGAAGCCGACTTGAAGGCCCAGGGAGCGTTGCTGGTGAGTGAGTCGGGTCTGTTTCTGCGTGCAGATCTCGATCGTGTGCAGGCCGCAGGTGCTGCCGCGGTGTTGGTGGGAGAAGCCCTGATGCGTCAGCAGAACGTTGAACAGGGGCTTCGCAGCTTGATCTCAGGCTGATTCAGCGGTTGTCGATCTGCCGACTTGTTGAAGGAATAACCGCGGTCACCACTCCGATCACGCGGTCCAATGGAACCGGTCCGAAGTGACGGCTGTCTGTGCTCTCATCCTGGTTGTCGCCCCTGAGCTCAAGCCAGGTTTCTGTTGAGTGCCAGACGCGCTTCGTGATCACCAGATTGAAATCGCTTGGGTGATGACACACCACAACAGTGCCCGGTGAGGGTGGCTGGTCGGGTTTAGCCAGACTCTTCACCAGCAGCCGTTGCTTGGGCTGAAGAGCGGGGAGCATCGAGTCACCTTCCACCTGGAACAGTCTTCGCCTGCCCAAAAAAAACAGCAGCAGGTCCTTGAGACCTGCTGCTGGAATCGGATTGTTCACAGTGACTCACCCAGACGGTGGGGCACTCAGGATGCGGTGACCCAGGCGTCGTTGCGACCCTTGGACGTCCAGAACATGCCATGGATTTTTTCAACGGCAGCCATCAGCTCTTCCGCCTTGCCCTGATCGATGTTGACCTTGCAGGCACTGCAGAGTTTGGCTGCTTTCCAGAAGGTGTCGTGCAGATCGGGGAAGGTGGCGAGGTGATCGGGCTTGTAGTAATCCGTCCAGAGGATCATCAGCTCCTTTTTGGCCTTGGTGGCCTCCTCTTCCTTGATCGCGACGTAGCGAGAAAACGTGTTGTTGTAGGTCGCCAGAGCTGCAGCGTCGCCTGCTGCAGGTGCCTCAATGGCCTTGAGCTTCTTGGTCATTGAGAGAACAGCTTCCGCAGCTACGCGAGCTGAAGCCGGGTCATAGACCCCACAAGGACCGTCGCAGTGGGCTTGTGTTGCTTCAGCAGGTAGTGCGCGAACAATGGCTGTGAGTGCCGAGCGGAGCATGTGGGTTGATAGTCAACTGCCGTCCACTCAGACTAACTGTCGCTCAGGACTTGATGTCGAGCAGCTCCACTTCGAAAATCAGCGTTGCGTTCGGTGGAATGACACCGCCGGCTCCGCGGGTGCCGTAGCCGAGCTCAGGAGGGATCACCAGCTTGCGCTTGCCGCCCACCTTCATGCCCTGGACGCCTTCATCCCATCCTTTGATCACTTGCCCACGTCCGAGCGGGAAGGTGAAGGGCTTGCCGCGGTCATAGCTGGCGTCAAACTGTTTGCCGTTCTCCAGCGTTCCTCGGTAATGGACCACCACGGTCTGCCCTGCGACGGCTTCAGGGCCGGTGCCGACTTCCAGGTCGGTGATGCGCAAGCCGTTGGCAAGGATCTGTGATTTGTCGGCGCTCATGGCGCCTCCCAGTGCCGAGGCGTCGGCTTGGTTGGTCTCAGGAGCCATGGCGAAAAGGGTTGGATTGGTCTCATCGGGATCCAGTTCCATCGGACTGGATGCGCTGCTCAGACCAGCGGTCTGAACGATGGCGGGTTGCGCTGCCGGAGCTGCGGCGATCACGGTGGATGGAGCCACGATCTGACTGATGAGAGCCACGATCAGGCATCCCACGCAGACGGCAGAACTGATCAGAATGTCGCGCACTGGAGTTCCGTTTGTTCCCGCCGATTCTGGCAGGCTTACTCCTGACGATCGCGTTGGCGCAGCTGTTGCTCGAGTCGATCGATCCGACCGCGCAGTTCATCCAGCTCCTTCTGGCTGGCGAGCCCCAGATCCTGAAGCAAGTTGTCGCGATTGCGTTCGAGGTTGCGCCCCATTTGCTGCTCAAGCTCCGGTGTTTCTCCGCGCAGAGCCTTCAGCACGTCATCCACGAGTGCGGAGGCATGAGTCGCATCCAGGCGTCCACTGCTGACCCATTCCTGGGTTACATAGCGAAGACGGTCAGCCACCAGGGTGGTGGTTCCGAGACCACGGAGCAGCAGCTGCTGAAGGGGGTTGGCGGTCTCCATCGAGAATCGCAGTTCAGTCTGAATTCAGGATGACGGCATCCAATGGTGCTGACCATGGGCAATGACCGATCCCTGCCATTGCTCAGGGGACTGAGCGGTGGCGCTCTGGCAGGAATCGGCCTCTGCCTTTCAGGCCCCTGGTGGATGGTTCCCGCCCTGGCGCTGTTGTGGTCTGTGCTCCGATCTCCTGTGGCTGCGGCGCTGTGGGCTGCTGTGGCGATAGCCATCAGCCATCGCTGGTTGATTGCCCTTCACCCCCTGACCTGGCTGGGGGTACCAGCACCGCTGAGTCTCCCCCTTGCCCTGATGGTCTGGTTGGCCTGCGTCCTGTCCGCAGCGCTGCTTGTGGTGGCATGGAGTCTGTTGGCGCGCTGGCTGCCGGGTCGCGGCGGCTTGCTGCAGGCCGTGGTTCTGTCTCTGGTCTGGGGCCTGAGCGAGACGCTTCTCGCCAGAGGACCGCTCTTCTGGATAGGCGTTGGCGGCAGCTCTCTCCCCGCTGACCGCTGGCTTGCAGGTCTGGCCGGTTGGTTCGGTGCCGGAGGTCTGGCAACCGTTCAGCTTCTGCTGGGCTGGTGGCTCTGGCAAATCTGGAGCGCAGTCCGCCTTGAGGGAGAGCAGCGCTGGCGGCTGCTTCGCTGGGGTGTTCTTGCCCTGCTGGTTGCCCATGGTCTGGGTGCCGTGGCCTTGCAGGGAGTCGCTCAGGGCTCGCGGAACGACGCAGCTGCATTGCCGCTGGCCCTTTGGCAAACGGCGATCCCCACCCGTGAGAAGTTCAGCGTTCGTCGGCAGACCGAGCTGCCTCGCAGATTGCGTCAGGCCATGGACAGCGCCGAACGAGGCGGGGCCCAACTGCTGATTGCTCCTGAGGGCACGCTCCCTGCGAAGTTTGGCGTTGAACACGCTGGGGAGATTCCCCTGATCAGTGGTGGCTTTCGTTTCGTGGCGGGCCAGCAGCGCAGCTCCCTGCTGTTGATGGCTTCAGAGATGCCAGAAACGTCCAACAGCATCGACAAGCACCGTTTGGTGCCGCTGGGGGAATGGGCGCCCTCCTGGCCTGGCCTGGCAGGATTGTCGGCGGTCGGAGGCCTGCAGCCAGGTGAGTCCTCCAGGCTCTGGCGCTGGGGCGGTCCTCCTGCGGCGGTGGCCATCTGTTACGAGATCAGCAATGGAACAGCCCTGGCCGAGGCCGTTGCGGATGGCGCGCAATGGATCCTGGCAGCAGCCAATCTCGATCCCTATCCACGGCTGCTGCAGAGGCAGTTCCTGGCCTTGGCACAACTGCGCAGCCTGGAGACTGCCAGGCCACTCGTCTCGGTTGCCAACACCGGCCCCACGGCTCTGATAGCCGACAGGGGACTGGTTCAGGCAGAGCTGCCCGCCATGCTCCCGGGGCTGCTGCCGGTGCAACTGGAACCAGTGCAGGGCATGACGCTCTATGCGGTTTGGCGTGAGTGGCCGCTCTGGCTGATGCTTTTGCTGGCTGTCGGTGTTCTGATTAGAACGAGTTCTGGATCAGGCCCCCTCCCAGCACGGACTCGCCTTCGTAGAACACCGCCGCCTGGCCGGGGGTGATTGAGAACTGAGGCTCGTCGAACCTCAATTGGCAGCGATGGGGACGCTGCCCAGCGATGTCGGCATCACTGGCCTCGATGCAGGTGAGATCAGCCATGACCGGGCCGCTGCGGTAACGAACCTGCACCTCCACTCTGCGGCTGAAACCTGCAGCCGGAGGTGGGATCGAGACCCAGTTGATGGCTCCCACCTCACAGCAAGCGCGACCTGCCTCGGCCCTAGGTGCCACCACCACGCGATTCATCGCCGCATCAAGGCGCACGACATGCAGAGGTTCGCTCCATGCCACTCCCAGTCCCTTGCGCTGGCCAATGGTGAAGTGCTCGATTCCATCGTGATGCCCCACAACCGTGCTGTCCTGAAGCACGATCTCTCCCTGTCGCGGCGGCAGATAGGCGTCGAGGAACGCTCGCATGGAGCCGTGATGATCGGCCAGGCAGAGGTCCTGACTCTCTGGTTTCTCCGCGGTGCGCAGTCCATGCCGGCTCGCTTCCCGACGGGTATCGGGTTTCGTGAGTTCGCCCAGTGGAAAAACCACGCGGGAAAGCACGTCCTGGTTGAGGTCGTAAAGGAAATAGCTCTGGTCCTTGCGGGTGTCCAGACCCCTTAAAAGCTTCCAGCGTCCTGTGGTCTCATCCAGGCGTATCCGGGCGTAATGACCTGTGGCAACGCGTTCGAGACCCCGTTCCTGCCGTGCCCACTCGAGCATCGGTCCGAATTTCACCGACCTGTTGCAGCGTGAACAGGGGAGGGGCGTGATGCCAGCTTGATAGCCCTCGATCAAGCCCTCCACAATCTCGCGCGCGAAGTTGTCGCGCGAATCGACGATGTGGTGGGGGACGCCCAGCTGCTCGCAGATTCCCGCTGCATCCACCAGTCCTTCGGCGCAGCAGGCGCCCTTGCCGCTCATCAGCCAGAGGGTGAGCCCTTCAATTTCCCAGCCTGCCTCCACCAGCAGTGCAGCGGTGAGAGAGCTGTCAACGCCCCCTGACAGCCCCACCGCCACGCGGTGCTCGCCAGGCCAGGCCTGCAGGCGCTCCAGGGCCTGGGCGCCGGCTGACGTGGCGGCAATGCTGGGCGTCGTTGCCGACATGGCTGGGCGGGCATGAACGGGATTCTCTTTCCATAGTGAGGTGCCATGGGTCTCGGCAGTGATCTGGCCACCCGTTGATGCCGACCATCTTCTGGTCTCCGCTGATCAGATGCTCGCTCTTGAGAGGCAGTGGCTGGCCAGTGGCCTTCCGGTGGCGGCTCTGATGGAAACGGTGGGCCAGCGCATGGCCGACTGGTTTCTGGCACGTCCGGAGTTATTGGCTTCCGGCGCCTTGGTGCTGGTGGGACCAGGCCACAACGGTGGCGATGGACTGGTGGTTGGTCGCAAGCTGCTGGAAGCGAATGTGGATGTCAGGGTCTGGGCGCCTCTTGCTTTGCGTCAGCCCCTCACACAGGAGCATTGGCGTCATTTGCAATGGCTTGGCGCCGCTTCCTTGCAGTCTTCGCCTGATCCAGCCGAACAGGGTCTGTGGATCGAAGCGCTGTTTGGTCTGGGTCAGAAGCGTCCCTTGCCTGCAGATCTTGCTGATCTGCTGCAGCGCAGACAGCAGCTTTGCCCGGGGCGTCTGGTGAGCCTGGATCTTCCCGCTGGCCTGGATTCCGACACCGGCTGCCCCATCAACGGTGGTGCCGCGATTGCTGCGGACACTCTCTGCGTGGGATTGTTCAAGCGCGGGCTGGTGCAGGACGCTGCGTTAGCGCATGTGGGCCGCCTGCACCGCATTGACCCAGATGTGCCCGTGCGGCTCACGCAGTCGCTCCCACCACCGCTGAAGCTGCTCCTGGGGAGGGATGATCTTGCTGGTCTGCCGCGTCCTCCGGCGTTGCCGGTGGCCATGAAATATCAGCGGGGGCGTCTGTTGCTGATCGCTGGCAGTGAGCGCTACCGGGGTGCAGCCCACCTCGTGTTGCGTGGGGCCCTCGCCAGCGGTGCCGGCAGTGTCGAGGCCTGTCTTCCTGATTGTGTGGCGGACCATCTCTGGCAGCAGGTTCCTGAGGTGGTCCTGAGGGCGCGTCTCTCGTCGGACCAACACGGGTCACTGGAGTGGGGAGTGGCCTGGGAGCAGTGTGATCTGGCTCGTTTGGATGCCGTCCTGCTCGGGCCTGGTCTGGGAATGGTGCAGGGATGCTGGCGGCAGTGGGCGGATCCCCTGCTGGATTTCACCGGACTGCTTGTGCTCGATGCCGATGGACTCAATCAACTGGCCGCCGCTGATGGAGGCTGGCGCTGGTTGTTGAAACGATCCGGACCAACGTGGATCACGCCCCATGGCAGTGAATTTGATCGCCTTTTCCCCGACTGCCTGCAGGACTCTCCGCCCGATAAGGCTGCGGCAGCTGCGGATTGCTCAGGTGCCGTGGTGTTGCTGAAGGGTGCTCACAGCGTGATCGCTTCCCCTGGCGGGGACGTGAGGCAGCTGACAGGCACTGATCCTGAGGTGGCGCGCACCGGGCTGGGTGATCTTCTTGCTGGTCACGCCGCCGGTTGGGGATCACGCTGCCTAGCGGCCAAGGGTGATCTCAGTTTCGAAGACCTTGCCGCATCTGCCTTGTTGCATGCTGTTGCGGCTCGACAATGCGATCAAAGCAGTGGCGCAATGGCAATTTCAGATCAATTAGCGAGTCTCACGCGTTTCACGTTGCGATCTTGACTTGATGTGCGATTGGGCTTGACTTTTCTACATTTTTTACACGATTCGCCGGGTTTTGTGTCGTTTTCCACGCATGAATCTGAAGGGTTGCTGAAAACACATCGCTGATCGAGAAATTCATAGGAAAGTCGCATCACGACACAGATTCATCCCCATGGTCTCAGCGGCAGCAGGGGTTTCAGAAACCCAAAAACGACGAAGTAGTGATCCGATCAGTTGGTACCTCGCCACGATCGGCAGGATTCCACTGCTCACTCCAGCTGAGGAGATTGAGTTAGGGAACCAGGTGCAGCAACTGATGCAACTCACAGAGGATGGAACGATCCCTTCTGACAGTGAGTCGTTCTCAAGCAAGCAGAAGCGGATGATTCGCGTTGGCCTTCGTGCCAAGCAGCGAATGATGAAAGCCAATTTGCGCTTGGTTGTCAGTGTTGCCAAGAAATATCAGGGAAAAGGTCTTGAACTTCTTGATCTGATCCAGGAAGGTTCTCTCGGGCTGGAGCGTGCTGTTGAGAAGTTTGACCCCACGCGTGGCTACAAATTCTCGACCTACGCCTTCTGGTGGATTCGCCAGAGCATGACGCGCGCCATTGCTTGTCAATCGCGCACAATCCGTTTGCCGGTGCATCTGAGTGAGCGCCTCACCACGATCCGCAAAGTGAGCCTGGATCTCGCCCACAAGCTCGGTGCGATGCCCAGTCGTCTCGAGATTGCTGAGGCGATGGACATGCCTGTGCAGGAGCTTGATTCGCTGCTGAGGCAGGCCCTGACCACCAGCAGCCTGGATGCACCTGTGAATGGGGAGGAAGGTCGCAGCTTCCTTGGCGACCTGATTGCTGACTCTTCACTGGGAGAGCCGCTCGACAAGGTGGAGCAACGGATTCATCACGAACAGCTCGGGCGCTGGATGAGCCATCTCAGTGATCAGGAACAGCACGTTCTCACCCTGCGTTTCGGTCTGAACGGCCATGAGCGTCACACACTGGCCGAAATTGGTCGTCTGCTTGAGGTCTCGCGTGAGCGCGTCCGTCAGGTTGAGCTCAAGGCATTGCGCAAACTGCGTAACCTGACTCGTCGCGTTGCACCCAGCTTCTGATTGTTCAGAGGTCAGTGGTCCTTTGAATCGTTGAAACCACCACTCGTTTATCACGAGGTTTACAGCGCTCCGCTTCCCAGTAGTCATCGTTTTCCGATGGCGAAGTTTCGCCATCTCCACAGTTGTCTCAGGGAAACGGGGTTGGCCAGTGATGGTCAGATACATCGCCCGATGCCAGTGCCTCTTCGGCTACTGGAATTGGTCCATGACCGCGCTTATCACGAAGCGTTTGCCAGGGACAGGCTCGATCGCCAGGCACAGCGGCGGATTGGACTTCCTGTCACCACTCCTTTGGTGCAGCGCACCTTTCTTGCCGTTGGCGGTTCGCTGCTGACAGCTCGATTGGCTTTGAAGCATGGTCTGGCCTGTCACCTTGCTGGTGGGACGCACCATGCCTTTCCTGGTTACGGCAGTGGGTTCTGCATCTTCAATGATCTGGCGATCTGTGCTCGCGTGCTGCTGGAGCAGGAGGGCCTCACCCAGATCATGGTGGTGGATCTTGATGTTCATCAGGGCGATGCCACTGCGCTGATCTTTCAGGACGAACCCCGTGTGTTCACCTTTTCAGCGCATGCAGCGTCCAACTTCCCAGCCCGCAAGCAGATCAGTGATCTGGATCTTCCCCTCCGCGATGGGGTGGAGGATCAGGATTACCTCGCCTTGATTGGCGATCATCTGCCCGATTTGCTGGACCGTTTGAATCCGCAGATCGTGCTTTACAACGCGGGGGTTGATCCTCATCGCGATGATCGTCTGGGACGACTGGCCTTGACGGATGTTGGCCTTCTGCAAAGGGATCATCTGGTGCTGGATGCCTGTCTACGCCGCAATATCCCTGTGGCAACCGTCATCGGTGGCGGTTACGACGCCATGACACCGCTTGTGAAGCGTCATGCCCTGGTGTTCAGGGCCGCAGCTGATCAGGCCCGTTTGCATGGTCTCTGATCAGCCTCGATCGGTGGATCAAGCTCTCGTGCTGAGGCAGGACGTCAGTCTTCGGCCCAGATGTAGCGAGTGAGTTCAGAACCATCCGGTTCGGGTGCGCTGAGGGCGAAGTCGACACAGTCCTGCACGATGCCATCGATGTCCTTTTCAATTGCCCGCAGGTCCTCGCTGCTGGTCAAACCGGAGCCAACCAGGTCGCGTTCAAGCGCTTTGAGAGGGTCGCGTTTGGCCCAAAACTGTTTTTCCTCTTCGGCGCGCAGTTCGTCGGGGTCAGCCAGAGAATGGCCTCGGAAGCGGTAGGTCAGGCACTCCAGCACCGTGGGACCTTCTCCAGCCCTGGCACGTTCAACGGCTCGCTGTGCTGCAGCCCGAACGGCCAGAACATCCATGCCGTCGACCTCTTCACCGGCCATGCCGAAAGCACCGGCCTTGCGCCAGATCTCGGGATCACTGGTGGCTCGGTCGTGGGCCATGCCGATGGCCCACTTGTTGTTTTCCACCACAAAAATGATCGGCAGCTTCCAGAGCTGCGCCATGTTCAGGCACTCAAAGAACTGGCCGTTGTTGCAGGTACCGTCTCCGAAAAATGCTGCTGTGACGGAATTGCTGCTGGGGTCACCCAGGGCATCGCGCTTGTAGCGGCTCGTGAAGGCTGCACCGAGGGCCACAGGGATGCCTTCCCCGATGAAGGCAAAACCGCCAAGCAGGTGGTGTTCTTTGGAGAACAGGTGCATCGAGCCTCCCCGCCCTTTGCTGCAACCTGTTTCCTTGCCGAACAGTTCGCTCATCACCTCACGGGCTGGAACCCCGGCACTGAGGGCATGAACGTGATCGCGGTAGGTGCTGCAGAACCAGTCGTGTTGTCGCTTCATCGCGCCGATCACACCGGTGCTCACAGCCTCCTGACCGTTGTAGAGGTGCACGAAGCCGAACATTTTGCCGCGGTAGTACATCTCCGCGCATTTGTCCTCGAAGCGGCGTCCGAGGGTCATGTCGCGGAACAGTGCCAGGCCGGTCTCCCTGTCAACGGTGGCCCTTTGGGCTGTCACCAGGGTTGAAAGCCGTTCCGCATGGGCACCCAGCAGAGACTGTCCGTCGGAGGCGGCGGCGCTGCGTGACTCTGTGCCGATTGCGATGTCCTGACCCATGGCACCACCTGTTTGACCACCGACTTTAAGGGTCCGTGGCGGATCGATGGGCAAAATCCCAGACACTGCCTACAGTCTGCTGCCAATGGCTGCAATGCTGGTGGACCTTCCCATCGACCATTTCCGTCTGCTGGGGGTTAGTCCAACGGCTGAACCTGAGGCAGTGTTGCGCACCCTTCAGTTGCGCCTGGATCGGTGTCCCGATCAGGGGTTCACCCATGAGGCGCTCAATCAAAGGGCTGAGCTGCTCCGCTTATCAGCCGATCTGCTCACGGATCCTGAACGCCGTGGACAGTACGAAGCAACACTTCTGGAACTCGGTCAGGTTCATCCTGGCGACACCACAGGTCTGGAACTGTCCTCCAATCTGGAGGTCGCTGGCCTGATGTTGCTCTGGGAAGCCCATGCACCCCATGAGGCCTTTCAGTTAGCCCGTCAGGCCTTGCAGCCGCCTCAGGCGCCTGCTTTAGGCAGTGGCAGGGAGTCGGATCTGGCATTGCTGGCGGCTCTGGCAGCCCGCGACGCTGCTGAGCAGGACCAGGAGAAGCGGCGCTATGAGTCAGCTGCCAATCTGCTGCAGGAAGGGATGCAGCTGCTTCAGCGGATGGGCAAGCTTCCCGAGCAGAGGCAGGTGCTCGAAACCGATCTCTCCAGGCTTCGTCCATTTCGAATCCTTGATCTGCTCAGTCGTGATCTTGCTGAGCAATCGGCGCGACATGAAGGCTTGATGATGCTGGAAACCTTCATCAGCGATCGGGGCGGACTGGAAGGGAGTGCTCTTGAGGGGCTGGAGACTGCTGAACTGCCAGCAGGCATGGATCAGGGTTCCTTTGAGTTGTTTTTTCAGCAGATTCGTCGCTTCCTGACCGTGCAGGAGCAAGTGGATCTGTTCAGACGCCTGAAGGAGGCTGGCTCAGCTGATGCATCCTTCCTCGTTGTGATGGCTCTGGCAGCTGCAGGTTTTTCCCAGCGCAAGCCTGAACGGGTCCAGGACGCCCGCACCCGTCTGCAAGAACTCACGCTGGACGGTCTTGATACCCAACCTCTTCTGGGATGTCTTGACCTGCTCCTTGGCGATGTGGATCGGGCCGAGCGTCATTTCGCAAGCAGTGCTGATCCAGCCCTCAAAACTTGGTTGTCAGAGCACCCTGGCGACACCTTGGCAGCGCTCTGCGACTACTGCCGCACTTGGCTGGGACGCGATGTGCTGCCCGGATATCGGGATGTCGATGCCGAAGCCATCGATCTGGAGGCCTGGTTTGCTGATCGGGATGTGCAGGCTTACGTCGAGCGGTTGGAGCGTCAGGAGCAGCCAGGCGATTGGTCTCTTGAGAACTTGTCTCCTCTGACGGTGGATCCCGACGGAACGCTGCCGCTGCCTCTGCTGGATCCCGATGCTCCAGCAGATGACAAGCAGGACAAAGATGATGCGCCTGGAGGAGGTTTCGTCTGGCCGGCAATGCCTCGTCCATCTCTGCCGTCGGTACCGCAGCTGCAATGGCCGCAGCTGCCTCAACCGAGTCGTTCGACCTGGATCGGAACCGGGGTGTTTCTTGCTGTGGTTCTGGTGATCGGTGTCTTCAGCGTCGTCGGTCTACGCCGTGAAGCAGAGCAGCCTCAGCTGGCTGGTGAGACATCGATGGATGCACCTGTTGATCAGTCGGCTCCAGATGCGCAGCAGCAGGGCTCTGTGGAGGATGCCGCTGATGAGTCCACTGCGAATGCTGTGCCTGCTCTCACGGAACAGCCTCAGCCGGCGCCTGTCTCAACTGCTGACTCCGCAGCCGATTCCGTGCTTCGTTCCGAGCGCCCCTCCGATGCCCAGCTGGAGGCCCTGCTTCAGGCCTGGCTGGATCGCAAAGCCTCTGTTCTTGGCGGAGAGGGCACCGCAGATGAACAACTTCAGCCCATCGCCCGGGCCGGGCTGATCAATCAGGTGCGCCAGCAGCGATCTGCTGATCAGTCAGCAGGACTGACGCAGAAGGTTGAGGCCTCAATCGACTTCATGAGGGTCATCAGCCGCACTCCCCAACGCATCGAGCTGCGTGCCGATGTGGACTACAGCGATCAAACGCTGAACGCAGCTGGAACAGTGGTGAACAGCACAGCCCCGAAATCGCTCAAGGTGACCTACATCCTTGGCCGAGATGAGGATGGCTGGCGCCTGCAGGCCTATGCGCCGGTCTGATCGACCGATCAGCCTTGCGGAGATGGAGATTGCACCTCCACCCCCTGCCACTTTTACGATCAGAGAACTGAAACCGATGTCCGGCCGATGTTCGATGAGCTGTCAGCCCGCTTTGAAGACGCGGTCAAAGGGCTGAGAGGCCAGGGCCAGATCAGCGAAACCAATGTGGAGGGCGCGCTCAAGGATGTGCGCCGCGCTTTGCTGGAGGCGGATGTAAGCCTCCCGGTTGTCAAAGATTTTGTCGCGGAGGTGCGTGACAAGGCCGTGGGTGCGGAGGTGGTGCGCGGGGTCTCTCCAGACCAGAAGTTCATCCAGGTGGTCCACGACCAGTTGGTGGAGGTCATGGGCGGTGACAACGCCCCTCTGGCCAAGGCCGAGGAGGCTCCGACGGTGGTGCTGATGGCCGGCCTGCAGGGTGCTGGTAAGACCACGGCAACAGCCAAGCTCGGACTCCACCTCAAAGATCAGGGCAGGAGGGCGCTGATGGTGGGTGCGGACGTCTACCGTCCTGCCGCCATCGAGCAGCTGAAGACGCTCGGTGCACAGATCGGTGTCGAAGTGTTCAGTCTCGGTGCTGACGCCAAACCGGAAGACATCGCAGCGGCAGGACTCGATAAGGCCAGGCAGGAAGGCTTCGACACTCTGCTGGTCGACACCGCCGGTCGTCTTCAGATCGACACCGACATGATGGAGGAGATGGTGCGGATCCGAACCGCCGTGCAGCCGGATGAAGTGCTGCTGGTGGTGGATTCGATGATCGGTCAGGAAGCGGCCGATCTCACCAGGGCCTTCCACGACCAGGTGGGGATCACCGGAGCCGTACTGACCAAGCTCGATGGCGATTCCCGGGGTGGTGCCGCTCTTTCGATCCGCAAGGTGAGCGGTCAACCGATCAAATTCATCGGTACGGGGGAGAAGGTGGAGGCACTGCAGCCTTTTCACCCCGAGCGGATGGCGAGCCGCATCCTCGGGATGGGAGATGTGCTCACCCTTGTCGAGAAAGCCCAGAAGGAGGTGGAGCTCGCCGATGTCGAGCAGATGCAGAAGAAGCTTCAGGAAGCCACCTTTGACTTCTCGGATTTTGTGAAGCAAATGCGCCTGATCAAGCGCATGGGATCGCTGGGTGGATTGATGAAGATGATCCCGGGCATGAACAAGATCGACGACGGCATGCTCAAGCAGGGGGAGCAGCAGCTGAAGAAGATCGAAGCGATGATCGGCTCCATGACGCAGCAGGAGCGGGAGAACCCCGACCTGCTGGCCAGCGAGCCCTCACGTCGTCGGCGCATCGCCCGTGGCAGCGGCCACCAACCCGCCGATGTCGACAAGGTGCTGGCTGACTTTCAGAAGATGCGCGGTTTCATGCAGCAGATGTCTCAGGGCCAGATGCCTGGCATGGGAGGCATGCCCGGTATGGGGGGCATGCCGGGGATGGGCGGATTCCCTGGAATGGGTGGCGGCGGAATGCCGGGGATGCCTGGTGGCATGCCGGCCGGTCGAGGCGGTGGCCCCCCACGGCGTCAGCGACCCTTCAAGAAGAAGAAAGGTTTCGGCGACCTCTGACAGGCGGCAGGTTAAGTTGGTTGTTTGGCGCTTCTGTCAGAGGTCGCCGAACTGTCCCAACCCACACCAGCGCCACGATGATCAAGCTCCGCCTGAAGCGGTTCGGTAAGAAGCGGGAAGCAAGCTTCCGCCTAGTGGCCTGCAACAGCACTTCACGCCGTGATGGTCGTCCTCTTCAGGAGCTGGGTTATTACAACCCCCGCACCAAAGAGACCCGTCTGGATGCAGAGGCACTGCGTGAGCGACTGAGCCAGGGCGCTCAGCCCACCGATGTCGTCCGCACCCTGCTTGAAAAGGGTGGTTTGATCGAGAAGAAAGTCCGCCCGGCAGAAGTGGTCGGCAAGGCCAAGCAGGCTCTCAAGCGTGAAGCTGATGCCAAACAGGCTGCCAAGGATGCGGCTGAGGCCAAGGCCGCTGCAGCTCAAGCTGAGCAACCAGCTGGAGATGACGCAGCCAGCGCTGAAGGCTGATCAACACGATGTCCGAGGCAACCTCACCCGGTCGCTTCGTTTTTGATCTGCCGCATACAGAGGCTGCGCTCGCTCTGGCGGGTGGTCCTACTTCACAGACGCTGCGTCAACTCGAGGCTCTGACGGGAACCACTCTGGTTTTGCGAGGACTGCAACTGGAGATCAGCGGTCGCCCCAACCAGCTGGAACGCACTGCTGCTGTTGTTGAGCTGCTGCGCAAGTTCTGGGAAGAGGGTGAATCCATTTCGCCGGTAGATCTTCAGTCGGCGCTGCAGGCGCTTGACACTGGCCGCAATCATGAACATGAAGCCATGGGCCAGCAGGTTCTGGCACGCAACCAGCGTGGCAGTCTGTTGCGCCCGCGAACGCTGCGTCAGAAGGCGTACGTGGAGTCGATGGAGCGTCACGATCTCACTTTCGCGCTCGGTCCTGCAGGCACAGGTAAAACGTTTTTGGCAACAGTTTTGGCTGTCCGCATGCTCACCGAGCGCAAGGTGGAGCGGTTGGTGCTGACCAGGCCTGCAGTGGAAGCAGGCGAACGACTGGGATTTTTGCCCGGTGATCTTCAGCAGAAAGTGGATCCCTATCTGCGTCCGCTCTACGACGCCCTGCACATGCTGCTTGGACAGGAGAAAACAGCAGCACTGCTGGAAAAGGGGGTGATTGAGGTGGCCCCTCTGGCCTACATGCGCGGCCGAACCCTGGCCGAATCGTTTGTGATCCTCGATGAGGCGCAGAACACCACTCCGGCTCAGATGCGCATGGTGCTGACTCGTCTCGGAGAGCGTTCCCGCATGGTTGTCACTGGAGACATCACCCAGGTGGATCTTCCGCCCGGCCAGCTCAGCGGTTTGGTGGAAGCTTCAGAGGTTCTTGATGGGGTCGAGGGGGTGGCTGTCTGCCGTTTGACGTCGGCTGATGTGGTGCGGCATCCGCTCGTGCAGCGCGTCGTAGATGCCTACGCACGGCGTGACAAGAGCAACCCCCGTCGGGATGCCAGGCCGGTGCGGCGTTCAATGGGGAGATCCGCACCGGTTTGAAAACCACAACCTGGTTGTAGCTGGCAGGATATGTCCAGTGATCTGGGGCACCATGCCAGCCAGCAGCAACTTCCAAAACGCCATCCGCGATGCGCAATCCAGCGCACTGGTGGGACCCAATGTGGTCAACAAAGCCCTTCCATACGTAGGCGGTGGCATGGCCCTGACGGCTGCAGGAGTGGTTGGTGGAATGGCCACGATGGGGTCCATCGGATTCTCTGCCTTCAACACCTTGTCGTTGGTGGCAATCATTCCCTGGTTCATTCTTTTCTTTGTGGCTCAGAATGCCGCCAACAAGGGCAACAACGGTACGGCGCTGCCGCTGATGGCCACCTTCAGTCTGCTCACCGGCTTCACGCTCACTGGTCTTGTGGTGCAGGCGATTGCCGTTGCAGGTGTTGCCTCGATCGGGATTGCTGCGCTTGCCACGGGTCTCACTTTTGTCATCGCCTCGGTGGTTGGTCGCCGCATGAGCGACAGCGTCGGTCAGGCTTTATCGGCTGCTGTCGGCCTCGGCCTGATGGGGCTGATCATTGCGATGCTCGGCATCTTCGTTGCCGGATTCTTTATCCCTGGCATCTATGCAGCCACCAACCTGGCCATTGCTGGATTTGGCACGGTGCTGTTCGTCGGTATGGCCTTTGTTGATTTCTATACGATGCCCCGCACCTATCGGGATGATCAATATCTTGCTGGCGCTCTGGGGATGTACCTCACATATATCAACCTGTTCATCTTCATCCTGCGTCTTGTCATTGCGCTGCAGGGTGGCGGCCGCCGCGACTGAGTCCGAACTGATTGATTCAGTGCAGATAAGCCCTGGCAGCAGCTGGGGTTTTTTTGATCGCCGAGATCTCAGGGTGTGACATTGATCGGACAATTCCAGAATCTTTCGCTGAATTGAGGTCACTGCTGCTGTCCTTTAGGCATGCAACATCGCACTGCAGAAGAACAAAAGCGGGTTTTCGCGATCCTGAGCATTGCCATCACCGCTGCACTGGGTGGTTTCCTGTTCGGATATGACACTGCTGTGATCAATGGTGCGGTGAGCGCCATTGAGGCCACATTCCAGACCTCGGCATCCTTGCTGGGACTCACCGTGTCTTCGGCGCTTTTGGGTTCCGCCGCTGGAGCCTTGGGGGCCGGCTGGCTGGCTGACCGTTTCGGACGTCGACCCAGCATGGTGCTCGCAGCCGTGCTGTTCATCCTCAGTGCCGTCGGTTCGGCTCTGGCGCCAGGGCTGGTGGACCTGGTGGTCTGGCGAGTGGTTGGTGGAGTTGCCGTGGGATTCGCCAGTGTGCTCGCTCCGGCCTACATCGCTGAGGTCTCCCCAGCGGCGATGCGCGGACGCACCGGCTCTCTCCAGCAGCTGGCCATTGTGCTCGGCATCTTTATTTCGCTGCTGTTCAACTATCTGATCGTGCTGGTCACATCTGACCAGGAGCCCACATCGCTTGTGGGCCCGATGGCGGCCTGGCGCTGGATGTTGATGGCGGAGGTGGTTCCGGCTCTGTTGTATGGCTTTTTGGTTTTGCGGATTCCTGAAAGTCCCCGCTACCTGGTTCAGATCGGACATCTGGATCAGGCCAGAGCGGTGATCCGTCGCACGATTGGCGAACCCACCCAGGAGGTGATTGATCGCATTCAGTCCAGCCAAGGCAAGGGCGGTGGCGGTTCGATCAAAGATCTTTTCAGTCGTCGATCCGGACTGCTCCCGATCGTGTGGACGGGGGTCCTGCTGGCGATCTTCCAGCAGTTGGTCGGTATCAATGTGATCTTCTACTACTCCAGCGAGCTGTGGCAGTCGGTGGGTTTTAGCACCACCGAAAGTCTCAGCGTCACCGTGATCACAGCTGTGACCAATGTGGTGACCACGTTTCTGGCCATCGCCACCATCGACCGCCTAGGTCGACGTCCGCTGCTGCTGCTGGGGTCAGTGGTGATCACGGTCAGCCTGGGGCTGATGAGCTGGACGTTCTCCGGAGCGCCCGTTGTGGATGGAATGCCTCAGCTAACGGGAGTCCCATCGCTGGTTGCGCTGATTTCAGCGAATGTGTTCGTGTTTGCGTTTGGATTCTCCTGGGGACCTGTGATGTGGGTCCTGCTCGGTGAGATGTTCAACAACCGCATCAGAGCAATCGCGCTGGGGTTGTCGGCCACTGTGAACTGGCTTGCGAACTTCCTGATCTCCACGACTTTCCCGATGCTGTTGAAGTCCTCAGGTCCAGCGCTCGCCTATGGGCTCTACGCCACAGCCGGTGCGATCTCATTCTTCTTCGTGCTGTTTCTGGTTCAGGAGACCCGTGGTAAGGAACTGGAGGAAATGGCCTGAATTGATGAAGCTCCGTAATCCTCTGCAGCGTTTGCTCGGGTTGGCATTGTTGATCAGTTGTTTCAGTGCGACAGATTGCGCCCGTGCCGATGAGCTTCCCTCTGTTGAGGATTCTGTTCCGCTACTGCAGCTGAGGCCTGAGCCCATTCTTCAAAACTGGCTGGATGTTCCCGACTGGTTGTCGCTCTCCTTTGGCTATGTGAATGAAATCAATGGCAATCCTTGGGGTGGTCTTGAGCAGACTGCGACCTATACCCATAATCTTTCGCTGAACATGACTGCTTCCAGCGGTCTTGCTCGTTCCGCCGAAGACTGGCAGGAGTGGGACCGCTGGAGTTTGACGGCCAATCTGTCTCAGCGATCAGGAACCAGTCTTTCTCAATCCATTCCCAATGCTCAGGCGGTGCAGCAGATCTTTGGCTATGGCCAGACCTTCCGGCTCGCTGGACTCTGGGTGGAGCGTCAACAGGCCGAAACAGGCCTGCTGAAGATCAAAGCTGGGAAAGTGGCAACGTTTGATGACTTTGCGTCATCGTCTCTGTTCTGCTTTTATTCCAACAATGGTTTCTGTGGGCAGATCTGGGGAATACCCAATTCGCTTCCCGTCGCCGCCTACCCGGCGAATCAATACGGTGCAGTGGCGCATCTGGGTACGACCGATTCAACAACTCTCCGCTATGGGATTTATCAGATCAATCCCGATGGATTTGAGCCTGGATTTCACGGTGCTGACTTTCAGCTGAATGCATCCCGAGATGGCGTAGCTCAGTTTCTGCAGATCGATTGGCCCTTTTCGAGGACTCACGCCCTTCCTGTGAAGCAACTCGATGATGGACGTATTGTTCGAGTGCCTGAAGATGAGAAAGACCTGGACTTCATTTCGGGTCTTCCAGCACCTGGATTGAAGTTGGGCGGCTGGCTTGGCCGTTGGGATTTTCCGCAACTGGAGGATCCAGAGCAATGGTCTGCTCGAAATGATGGTGTCTATGGACTCGTTTCGCTTCCGGTAACCCTGGGGGATCTGGCCCTGGATGGTCGCCTGTGGGCAACGGCCTCTTACGGTTTTGATCCCGATGTCCAGACCATTCCCGTTTTTGCTGCAGCTGGTTGGGTGGGTAAGGGCGTGCTGCGACGGCGTCCCCATGACGCTTTGGTGTTGGGGGTCACCCATGCGACCTGGAGTTCGCAGGCCCCAAGCGGACAGGATTGGGAATCGATCCTTGAACTGGGTTATCAGATCGCCCTTGGTGACAATGCAAGTATCCAACCCAATCTTCAGTACATTCTCAATCCGGATGGAACTGGTGAAGTTCCTGATTCCATCGCTATCGGTGTGCAGATGACCGTGTTGTTCTGATCGATTTTCAATAAAAAACCCCGGATCCAATCCGAGGTGTCGACATCGGTTGATCCCCATCACCCGGCCGATGGTGTTAACAGTAATCAGTGTGCGACGAAAGTTGTCTCAACTTCAGAATGCCCTAATAGTGTTGCAAGCAGATGCTTCATGCTTCGTTACGCTAGATCTGGTGCATGCTGCCCGTTGATGATCCGGCTGAGGTTTTCGATTCTCGTGAACGGGCCTGAAGCTTTTGCCTTAGGGCTTCTGAGTGATTGAGGTCACTCTGCAACGGTTTGCACGGCATCGCCGATGGCCCGTCTCTGGCGATCGTCATAACCCCAGCGTTCGAGAAAGGCCAGATCTTCGCCACGACTGTGGTTTGCGGCTTCCAGAAGGACCTCCAGTCGGTCTTTGACACGCTGGGAATCGAGCTGGCGCAGCAGTTCGCAGCAGCGTTGATTCACGCGCTCTGAGCCGGCGGCTTGCTCGTCCTCGTTGTTGTTGCGGTGATGCACAGCCATGGCTGCGCTCATGGCCAGATTGCGTGCCGTGAGATCCACCACTCCGTCGCCCGCTTCGCGCAGTTTGATCACCAGGGCATCCGGAAGCCTGTCCATCAGGGCGCTGTCGCCCGCAAGACTCACAACGAAGAACCCTCTGGCACCATCTCGGCTGGCCACGAGTGCTCCGACGCGGTCTGCCATCACTTCATCGCTGATTTCCTCCAGGTCCCATTGCTTCATCCAGCCGGCGGCGATCTCCATGGCTTCCTGGAAGCTCGGTTCTCGCTGGGTCATGAACAGCAAATGATTGGCCTCACAAGCCTATGGGCAGGGTGCGGCCTTCAGGCGATGCTGAAGGGATGGATGCAGCCTCATCGTCGCTCTCTGACGGCTACCGCTCGGGTTTTGTCGCCTTGATCGGACGTCCCAATGTGGGCAAATCAACGCTCGTCAATCAATTGGTGGGCGACAAGGTGGCAATCACCTCACCGGTGGCTCAGACCACACGCAACCGCCTCAGAGCGATTCTCACCACGCCTGATGCCCAGCTGATTCTTGTCGATACGCCAGGTATTCATAAGCCGCATCACCTGCTGGGGGAGCGTCTGGTTCAGAGCGCACGCTCTGCGATCGGGGAAGTGGATCAGGTGTTGCTGCTGCTTGAGGGCTGCGAACCGCCTGGTCGTGGGGACGCCTTCATCGTCAACCTTCTGCGTCAGCAGCGCTTACCGGTACAGGTGGTACTCAATAAGTGGGACCTGGTCCCGCTCGATCGCAAGCCCGAGGCTGATGCGGCCTATCGCGAACTGTTGGGGGAGACGGACTGGCCGGTGCACCATTGCTCAGCCCTGAACGGTGCCGGCTGCCTTGAGCTCGTGGCTGCTGTCAGTGCTCTGATGCCTGATGGCCCTCAGCTTTATCCGCCCGACATGGTGAGTGATCAGCCCGAGAAGCTGCTCATGGCCGAGTTGATCCGCGAGCAGGTGCTGATGCATACCCGTGAAGAAGTCCCCCACAGCGTGGCGGTGAGTATTGATCGGGTGGAAGACATGCCGGCAAAGGGAAACAGCAAGGCGCGCACCGCCGTTTTGGCCACCGTGCTTGTTGAGCGCAAGAGCCAGAAGGGCATCCTGATCGGCAAAGGCGGCGCCATGTTGAAGACCATCGGCCAGGGCGCTCGCCTGCAGATGCAGAACCTGATCGATGGCCCCGTCTATCTGGAGTTGTTTGTGAAGGTGGTACCGGACTGGCGCAGCAAGCCACAACGCCTCAACGAGCTTGGCTACAGCGGTGATGCTTTCTGATGCTTGTCAGGGGAAACGGAAATGTGTAGAACTTGTCGAAGTTTTCTTGACAGACAAATATCTCAGGTCTTTCCAGGCCATGGTGTTGATCGAAGATCGGTGAAACTCTGCCGATGTTGTTCACTGCACCCTGAGCATGACAAACTCTGATGTGATTGACGGTCAGAGATTGAATGGTTTGTTGGTTATTCAGTTCGGCAGGAATGAATTGGATATGCTCAAAGGGCTAGGTAATCTCTCTGCAGCTTTTAATGCATGCTAAGCATGATAGATAACACTCTTGACATGCTGGGTGGTGATCAACGTGTGGCTTGCAAGCAGCGGCACATTCCGTGCAGCTTTTGATGGAGAGCTTCGCGATCCCTGTGGTTAAAGGCGACTCTTGTGCGGAAAGGCTCAGCAGGGCCTCGCAGATCGGCAGCATTTGTCTTGTGGCGACAGCGCATTCAAAAAATGTCTCCTCGCCTTTCGCCAGTAGCTCCACCATTTTGGTTAAACAGATTTCGGCCGAGGCCACGCAGTTTTTGGCGGTTATGATGCAATTGGCATAGGGGTTTGGTGCAGAAATGTTGCCAGAAGAGGCAGTCAAAGCGGCGTCCTTTTCGGTGGAAGCTGCCCCATTTGTTATTTGGTGAGTAAGTGCACTTGCTGCAGAAGGTGCGGCGGCGCCTACAGCAGTTAACCCGAGCGCGCTGATCATCTCTCTTCGATTCATTGTTAAATTGATGTTGGTCTGTGCGAAGTATTGTAGGTCCTGATTCAGATTTTGCAATTGAAAATTAATTGATTTAATGATTGCAAGAAGGCGTTGCAATGTGCCATGGCGGAGTTGCTTGCCATGCGGGTGTTGTGTAGGGCTTCTTTTTTGTTTGCAGCCAATCCTTGGACAGGTTGGGTGCTGGCTGGCTGTCAATCTGAGTTATTTTTTGGCTTGCTGAATCTTCGTTGAGTTGGCTTTGCCAAAGCGTGAAGGAGTGGATGGGCTGTTTCTCATCCTTCACGCGCGATCGTTAGTTTGAACTCGTTGCTCTCTATCAGCGAAGCCCTAAAAGTTGCACTGAGTTTGCAGAGCCAATGTTTTTGGCAAGGTGTCCGTAGTCCTGGTATGAGGAATAACTTGAAATCATCCCTTTGTCGTCGAAGGAAACCTTGAATAGGCTAGTTAGATCAAGCGTATTATTGGATGCGGAAGCGCCTCTGAAGTCGCCAGAATTGAGAATATTTTGATCGTAAACAATCAGGATTGACCCGTCTTCAAGTTCCGTGGCAACAACTGGTTTGACTGCATTTCGGCGGAAGCCTTCGTTCCACTGCTTGATCCGTTCGATCAACTGAGGCTTGTTGAATTCCTGTCCAGATGTTGATGCATAACTCAAATTAGGCGAGCTGTATGTCTCCACGGCCTTGGCTGGATCTTGGAAAGCCATCTCCCGATAAGCGGTGAAACGTTTCACCCGTTGGTCTTCGAGGGAGAGGCACTGACCTTTGCCAGATGAGGAAAAAGCTTTGCGTGGAGTGGATGCAACAACGCCAATGCCCAGGGAGCCGGCAAGAACCATGAAGGTGCGCCGTCCGAAGAAACTCATTGAATCAGTTCCGTAAATACCTGAATGCTCATACTGGCCAGGGCCTGGCAGGCAATGTGGTTGCGCAATTTTTCTTGACTTGTTAAGACCTCTGTTTATTTCATCTGTACTGGGCAAAAACGAAAATTTGATACTCGGTGATCGTCTGCTGTTCAGTTCCTGATGTCGATGCAAAGTTGGAGGAAACGGACCATATTCCTTCGCTCAGTGCTCTCTTAGCCAAGCGCAATCAGCTTTGACTTCGGCAGCTTGTTGGACTGATCAATGACGCCAACCCGAGGATCAGATCGTGAGTTTGTTCGCGAGGGCAAGGATCACGCCATTCGTGATGGCTCTATGAGAATGCGTGAGCTGCTCTTTCTGACAGCTTCTGGGCATCTTTGCCAAGGCAGGAAGCAATGCTGAGAGACGATCGCTATCTGGCTCTGAAGCCAGTCGTGTCTCACTCTCAGGCCACAGCCTGGCCAACATGCAGGTTTGGGGCATGAGCGATTCCCCTGGATCAGATCGCTGCCCTGCGAAGATGGCCCGATGGATGAGACCGCTTTCCCTCCAGCTGATCTGAAGGCGTTCCTCACACTGTGTGAGGGGTGCTGGATGAGCCTGCGCAGCCGCTTTGACCTGAGTGGCTCCGAGGAGGATGACTGGCATACCAGTGACCGTGGCGAGGTGACTGTGACCCTGAGTACTCAGGCCGCTGATTCGGTCTTGTCGGTGCAGTCTGCCGATGGAGCCTCTAGCGAACTTCGTTTTGCCAGCGATGGGAATCTTGTGGTCTTGGCTGGGGGGGCAGAGCGCAGTGGCGTCTGGCAGCTGCGAGCAGATGCCAGCCTCGAGCTTGAACTCAAAGATGTTGTCTCGGCTGCCACCGTGTTGGAGCGCATCTGGTTCATCAAGCCCAATCTGCGTCTGCGCAGCACGACGGCCATCGCGACAGATGGGACCCCTCTTCAGGCGCGCTTCTGCTCCGAGATCCGGCGCGTGTCATCCCCTCAGGCCTGAGCCATGGCGGCCTATCGCCTGGATGTGATCAGCCTGGCGCCTCAGGCATTTGCGCCGCTCGCGGAACTTGGGGTGATCGGCAGAGCCTTTGCTGCGGGAGGGGCAGAGCTGCATCTGCATAACCCCCGCGATTACGCCACCGATCGCTACCGCAAGGTTGATGATGAGCCCTATGGCGGCGGTGCGGGCATGGTGCTCAAGCCTGAGCCGGTGTTCGCTGCCTTCGAGTCGATTCCTGTTTGCTCTCGGCGCCGGGTGCTGCTGATGACGCCTCAAGGCCAACCTTTGACCCAGGCCGATCTGCAGCGCTGGGCAGAGAGCCATGACCAGCTGGTACTGCTCTGCGGTCATTACGAGGGCTTTGATGAACGCATTCGCTCACTGGCCGATGAGGAAGTGTCGCTTGGAGATTTCGTGCTTACCGGCGGGGAGCTGCCGGCTATGACGATCATCAACGGCGTGGTGCGTCTGTTGCCTGGAACCGTGGGAACGCCGGCCTCACTGGTGGAGGAAAGCCACAGCGACCTATTGCTGGAACACCCGCATTACACGCGTCCCGCCGAGTTTCGGGGGATGACCGTGCCAGACGTGCTGCGCAGTGGCGACCATGGAGCCATTGCCAAATGGCGTCAGCAGCAACGTGAACAGCGCACCGCTGATCGACGCCCCGACCTGCTGGATCGCTGGAATCGGCGCTCCAACGCCGAGAATGACAACGTCGGCACGAACTGACCGCCAGTAAGCATGAACCTCCGCATCGGCAATGGTTACGACACGCACCGGTTGGTGGAGGGGCGCCCTTTGATCCTGGGTGGTCAGCTTCTGGAGCATCCGGAAGGCCTGGGGTTAGATGGTCACAGCGATGCCGATGTGCTGGTCCATGCGGTGATGGATGCACTGCTTGGAGCGCTCTCGCTCGGTGATATCGGCAAGTATTTCCCCCCCACTGATCCCCGTTGGAAGGGTGCGGATAGCTTGGTTCTGCTGGAGCAGGTCGTGGCGCTGGTGAAAGAACGCGGTTGGCAGGTTGTCAATGTGGATTCTGTCGTGATTGCTGAACGTCCCAAGCTCAAGCCACACATCGAGGCCATGCGTGGGGCGATTGCGCTGCGCATGGGGCTGGATCCTGATCAGGTGGGTGTGAAGGCGACCACCAACGAGCGGCTCGGACCCGAAGGACGGGAGGAGGGAATGTCTTGCCATGCCGTCGCGCTGCTGACCAGGCCATGACCATGAAGCACTTGCGTAGAGATCTCCTTACTCTGATCTCCTCCTTTGCGGTGCTCCTGATCCTGATTTCCGGTAATCCCGATGTCAGTCTGGCCTGCTTTTCAGATCTGGACGGCGGCCACGATGTTGCAGTGGTCGAGCATTTGCGCATTCAGGTTCCCAGTCGGAAACGCGAGGCCTGGATGGATGCGGAACGTGGCAGCTGGCAGCCCTGGCTTGCCAGGCAGGAAGGATTCGTCGGCCGGGATCTGCTCTGGGATCCTGAAACCGAGGAAGGAACGATCCTGGTTGGCTGGAGCAGCCGTAAAGCTTGGAAGGCGATCCCCCAGCTCGAGGTTGAGGCAGTCCAGGAGCGTTTCGAGCAACTGGCCCGTGAATCCACCGGTCAGAAGAAAGGCAATCCCTTCCCTTTGGTCTTTGAAGGCGAGTTGTTGCCGCCGTGACGTTCCAGGAGGCACGCCTCGATCTGACGCGCCGCCATCGGCTTGGCATGGTCGAGGCGGTTTGGGGTGAGCACAAGAGCGCTGATCAAATCGTGGCCATCCTGCGAAGCATGCAGTCGGCAGGTGAGCTTGCACTGGTGACCAGAGTTGATGCAATCAAGTCGGCAGCTGTAGTGAATCTCTGTCCTGCTGTTCAGGTGCATGAGCAGGCTGCCTGTCTCACCCTCGGTGAGATTCCGGCCACGAGGCAAGCCACTCAGGTGGCTGTGCTCAGTGGTGGAACGAGTGATCGTCGCGTGGCGGAGGAAGCCTCTCTGGCTCTGAGCGTTCATGGGGTTGCCAGCAAGTCTTTTCTGGATGTGGGTGTTGCCGGTCTGCACCGTCTGCTGGATGTGCTGCCTGAGCTCACATCGATGTCGGTGCTGATTACCTGTGCAGGGATGGAGGGAGCTCTGCCGACGGTGCTGGCAGGTCTTGTCCCTCAGCCGGTCATCGGTGTGCCGGTGTCTGTGGGCTATGGGGTCAGCGCAGGTGGTCGGGCTGCTCTCGATGGCATGCTCGCCAGCTGTGCTCCGGGTCTGAGCGTTGTGAACATCGACAACGGCTATGGCGCTGCGATGGCGGCTCTGCGCATCCTCAAGGGAGTGGCTTCTCAGGACTGAGAAGGGTGCGGCTGGCTGGGCAACAGTGGTTGCACCGGTTCACTGGAGTCGATGTCAAGCAAGGTTTCCACCCAGAGCCGCATCGATCGCGGTAACAGGTTTTGCTCGTAGCGGTGCAGCGCTTCAACCAACACGGTTGAGTTGACCCAATGAGGTGATCGTGCGCGCATCGTTGCTGGGCGACACGCGAACCTTGGATGCAGGTTGTCCTCTCAGCAAGAGGGGACAATTCAGGTTCCGGATTGTTGTCGGTTCAGTCCAGAAACGGCTCAGTCCAGAAACGGCCTTGATCGATCAGAGGTGCTGGAGATTCGGATAGGCCGTGACCAGCTCATCGGCGCTGAGAACATCGCCGACTCCATCCGGTTGCCAGATCACTTCAAGGGCCATCAAATCGCTGGATGCCGTGGAACCGAGGATGCGCAACGACTCGCGCAGCTGTTCGCCGTTATCGGCCTGCTTGAGTTTGACCGCGCTGCGGCTGGCCACCAAAACGGTGACAACGATGAATTCACTGGTGGCATCAGCATCGCCGCGCGATGCGAGGTCGCTGCCAGCGGACTGAACACCACCCACGTTGGTGGTGAGTTCTTCGCGCAGCTTGCTGCGCTCGGTCATCGACAGTCGGTTGAAGGTTGATTCAGCCGCATTGAACGGCACGCTGCCGGACTCCACGTTGGCGTAAACCCACAGGTCCGGCTGACGCAGCAGCGCCAGGGTGGTGTCCTGCAGCACCCGTTGCAGACCGCTGGAGCTGCTGGTGTCGGCGCTGCTGGCGAGTTGACGCAGGTCGCTCTGCAGATCCTTGGCGCTGGCGAGCAGACCAATCTGGAGCTGCAGCAGAGACACCGGGCCCATTGCAATTTCACGTGGACGCTCGTAGCCGCCCATCGCTGGACGACCAGCTCCTGCTCCTGCGCCGCGAAAGGCATTCACAAGCACACCGACAAACGCCATCAGGACCATGAAGCCCAGCAGGCCGCCGCCACCGAATCCGAAGAACGGAATGATGAAGGGGAAGCCAATGCCACCGCCGTAGCCACGGTTGTAACCACCCCCCATGCCACCGCCGCGATACCCACCGGTGCGGGGCATGGTGGGCGCCCGGAAACTGCCTCCGCCGATCCGCCCGCCGCGAGCCGCGTCACTCGGCAGCGGGTGGAAGATCAGCAGCCCGACCATCAGCACCGGCACCATGAGGCCGGAAAGCCAGCGTCGCAGCTGAATCAGGGCGGAACGATTCGGCAATTGGGCCAAAGTGGCGTTGAAAGCTGGGCTGATCCTAGGAACCCCCGCCAACGATGGTGACGATCTCGAGGCTGTCACCGTCCTTGACGTGCTGCTCTGCCCAGCGATCAGGGGTGAGGATCAGTCCGTTGAATTCCACCACCACCAACTTGGGATGATGGCCAAGCGCTTCAACCACCTGATCCAGATGGGTGAGACCTGCCTTCAGGTTGCGCTGTTCGCCGTTCACCGTGAGCTGCATTGGCTGAAACGAGTGGATCAATGAAACCAGATCGCCAGTGAAGCGGAACCCTGCCAGTTGAAGGGGCTCAGCCGAGCTGCGTCAGCAGCTGGCGAGCTGCGGCAGCCGGATCGCTCGCTCCCATGATTGCGCTCACCACCGCCACTCGGGTGGCGCCCGCCGTCAGAACCTCAGTGATGTTGTCGCCGTTGATGCCGCCGATGGCGAACCAGGGGACTGTGGCTGAATGCTCGGCTTGTCGCACCCAATCCAACCCTGCCGGTTTGCGATCAGCCTTGGTGGCGGTGGCAAAGACCGGCCCGACCCCCAGGTAGTCGGCACCTTGCTCCTGGGCCACGAGTAATTGATCGAGTCGGTGGGTGCTGCGACCAATCAGTTTGTCGGGACCCATCAGCTGACGCGCCTCTGAATGGGGCACATCATCCTGGCCGAGATGCACTCCATCGGCATCCACGAGCAATGCCAGATCGATGCGGTCGTTGATGATCAGCAACGCCTGGTGTGCCTGGCACAGCCCGGCAAGCTGACGTGCTTCCTGCAGTTTCAGTGCATCAGCTCCTTGCTTGCACCGGTACTGCACGAGCGAAACGCCTGCTCGCAGAGCCAGTTCCACCCGCTTCAACATCTCACCGCTCGCTTCGTCGCCGCCGGGATTGGTAATCAGGCACAACCGTGAGCGTTCCAGGCGCTGATGCCGTTGGTTCTGCCCGCAGGCCTCCAGGATGCGCACCTCATGGTCGTAGAGCGCATAACGAACGTTTGCCGCAGTCTGTGCCAGCTCGGCATCACTGTTGCGCGCGAATTCTTCAATCACCCGCAAGGCTTCTTGCACCCTGCTGGCATTGGCTTTCAAAATCTGAGTGCTGTCGGTGCGGGTCTGCTGAGCAGGATGACTGAGCCCTGCAGCGGTATCGGTGGCGGTGGAACGTGCCTGTCTGTAGCAGTCGGCGTGCTGTTGTCCCAGCTGCTGGCGCCAGTCCTTCAGCGGCACCACCAGGTCCTGCCGGTCCAGTCCGAAACGACACCAGTCCTCGATCACCCGCAAGCCTTCCCGGGCTCGGTCGAGGTTGGCATCGATCAGCCTGGCGATACGCGTGTCAGTGCTGGGGGCGACGTGCATCCATTCCATGGCACTGTGGGCAGGATCTCATGTCTGGTGTGGCGATGGAGAACGGTGGATCAGAAAGCACGATGCATGTTCTGGTGTGGGGCATCGGTCTTCTCGGTGGCATCGGCGTTTTCATCGTGTGGGGCCTGACCAACGCCTACCCAGCGGTGTCCTGAAGCCGAGCTCTCGCCTGCTGGGCATCACGACTGATCTGGTCACTCAGTTCCTCAAGGCCTGAGAAGCGTTGTTGGCCGCGCAGGCGCTCCACGGGTTCCACCCGCAGAATTCGGCCCACCAGTTCGCGGCTGGCGTCGAGCAGATGCACCTCCACCGCTGAAGGCGATGCTGGATCCACGGTGGGTTGAGGGCCGAGGTTCATCACTGCAGGAAGTGCGTGCGTCTCGTTGTCGACCCAGGCCCGCGCGGCATAGACCCCCAATCCAGGCAGGAATTTTCTGCCGTCGACCTGCAGGTTGGCGGTCGGCCATCCCAGCTTTCTGCCGAGGCCGCGGCCTTGCACAACCTCGCCTTGGAAGCGGTAAGGCCGTTGAAGGAGTTCACTGGCTGTTGTGAGGTCGCCCTCTGAGAGGGCCTCACGGATGCGACTGCTGCTCATGCGACCACCAGGGTCTTCCAGAATCGGCAGCACGCTCACCATCACATCGGCGGCCTCCGCCAAGCTGCTCAGCGTGTCGGCACCCCCCTCGCGTCCTCGCCCAAAACGGAAGTTAGCGCCAATGGCGATGTGACGTGCCTGCAACGTGCCAATCAGAATCTGATCAACAAACTCGGCAGCACTGAACTGGGCCAGCTGGCGGTCGAAGGGAACCAGCACCAACTGCCTGATCCCTAGTGGTTCGAGCAGATGCAGCTTTTCGTCAGGCAGATCAAGGCGGAGTCTTGGTTCGCCATGCAAAACCTCGCGCGGGTGTGGCCAGAAACTTACCACCGTGGGGACTCCACCTGCCGGGTGCTGGCACACGGCTTGGATCACCCGCCGGTGGCCGGCATGCAGCCCATCGAAGCTGCCCAGCGCCAGGGCGGTGGGCATGCGGGCCTCCTCAGGGGAGCAGAGAGGAATCAACGGGCCGTGCACGGTGCAGTGGTTGATGGCAAGTTTGGACGACAGACCTCCTCGCCCGCATGGCCGATCGGCTCGACTTCCAGCTGCTGGCCCTTGGCCTGCGGCGCACTGCCTGGATCCGTTTCTGGATTCAGACCGCTCTCGGTGTGGTGGTGGTGGGGGTGCTGTTGTTCAACAACATCGGTGGCAGCCTGTCCCGCAACGCCGATCGGGCCGTTGGCTTGAGCCCGGGCCTGTCGCTGACCACGCTGTCGTTTTTAGTCCTGTTGTTCAGCCTCTGGCAGGGGTGGTTGATCGTGCGTCTTGGCCGTGCTCTAGACAGTGGCGCCCGCCCCAGCCGCGGTGAGGCCAGTCGTCTGCTCAAACGTGGAATTTTTGCGGACCTGCTGGGATTGGTTTTCGCGTCGATCGGGTATCAATCTCTGGCCGGAGCCCTGTTTGTGCAGGCGTCCTCTCAGACTCCTGGCATTGCCATCGGTGGTGCTGGCACAGCAGAAAACCTGGCGATCACTTCACTGGAGATGCTCTCGGTGTTGAGCAACACCCAGGTGCTGTTCGCCCATCTGATCGGCTTGCTGTTCTCGCTCTGGATGCTGCAGCGGATCTACCGGACCCGCTGACCATCAATTTCAACTTGGGGCAGGCCACTCAGTGATCCGCGCCAGAACAGTTCCGGCTCAATTGGTGTGAGCGAGGGTGAATTGCTTCCGATCTGGGCCACGTCTGTGGGCCAGTCGCGGGGACCATCGCCCCCTGACTTCAGGTCTTCGACCAGTTTCCCCGCCAGCCAGTAATACGAACGACCCTGCGGATCGGTTCGCGGACTGAACTGCTCCCTGTATCGACGAATCGACAGCCTGGTCCAGCGCATCGGCCCCATGATCTCAGGCTTGCAGGGGGGCAGGTTCAGGTTGAGCAGCAGATTGGTAGGCTAGCCCTCCCGCAGCGCTGATTCAGCCGTATCCATAGCCAGCACAGCGGCCCCCTCGAATTCCCGCCATTTGAAGCAGGCACTGCTCACCGCCATGGCCGGACGGCCTTCCAGGGTGCCTTCCAACGCCGCTGCCACGGTGCCTGAGCAGAAGATGTCGGTGCCGAGATTCGGACCGTGATTGATGCCCGACAGCACCAGGTCCGGCGGGGTCTCCAGCAGTTCACAGATGGCCAGTTTCACGCAATCGGCAGGGGTCCCACTGCAGGCCCAGGCTGTGATGCCCTGGCCGAACAGCTGGTCGGCCCGCTCAGCTCGGATCGGATGCTGAAGGGTGATGCCATGGCCGGTTGCCGAGCGTTCTTTGTCGGGGCAGACCACGGCCACCTGATGGCCCCGGGCCGCGGCGGCCCGGGCCAGGGCCTTGATTCCATCGGCGAAGATGCCGTCGTCATTGCTGATCAGAATCCGCAGCGGGGCCATGGGGTTGCGTACCGGTGGGGCGAACCTAGACGTGATCACTGCTTACAGTCAGCTGTTGTGATGTCAAAGCCTTGAGCGCCACCGTGTCCCTGCAGCAGCTCACCGACCAGCTGGAAGCGCTTGAAGCTGAGGCGGCTGAAGCGATCTCTGCAGCGGTTGATGCCGAGGCCCTCGAGCAGCTTCGGATCGGATTGCTCGGCAAGAAGGGTCGTCTCTCAGGCGTGCTGGGTGCGATGGGCAAGCTGCCTGGTGACGAACGGCCATTGGTTGGCCAGCGCGCCAACGTGCTCAAATCTCAGGTTCAGACTCTGCTGAGCGATCGCCTGCAGGCGGTGAAGCAGGCAGCGATGGAAGCCCGAATCGCGTCAGAGACCCTTGATGTGACCGCACCTGCCCAGGGGATTCCCATGGGCCATCGCCATCCCCTGGTCACGACCACCGAGGAGATTGTTGATCTGTTCTGCGGCCTCGGATATCAGGTGGTTGAAGGCCCTGAAGTGGAAACCGATCACCACAATTTCACCGCTCTGAACATCCCGCCGGATCATCCCGCCCGGGATATGCAGGACACCTTTTATCTCAAAGACAATCTGCTGTTGCGCACCCACACCTCACCGGTGCAGATCCGCCATCTCGAATCCCATGCGCCACCGGTGAGGATTGTGGCTCCTGGTCGCGTTTATCGCCGGGATGCGGTTGATGCCACCCATTCGCCGGTGTTTCATCAGGTGGAAGTGCTGGCGATTGACGAGAACCTCGATTTCAGCCATCTGCGCGGCACGGTGATGGCTTTCCTCAAGGCATTTTTCGGGGATCTGCCCGTGCGCTTCCGCGCCAGTTATTTCCCGTTCACGGAGCCGTCTGCCGAAGTGGATGTGCAGTGGCGCGGCCGCTGGCTGGAAGTGATGGGTTGCGGCATGGTCGATCCCGCAGTGCTGGAGGGTCTGGGTCTGGATCCAGAGCGTTACAGCGGTTTTGCGGCTGGAGTGGGAGTGGAGCGCTTCTGCATGGTGCGCCACGGAATTGATGACATCCGCCGTCTGTACACCAGTGACCTGCGTTTTCTGGAGCAGTTTTGAACAGGCTGCAGTGATCACCTGCAGTCCATTGATGTCTGAACTTGCGCGTCGTTCTCCGGTCGCTGATCCCATTTATTCCGGATTGACGGCTGAGCGCTGACGCTCTTTCGCACAGGGCTCAACATGCGGGAACTGTTCTCGCCCGGCGTCAGGTATGTCCGTGCTTTCTGTGTTCGACGGTTCCACTCGGGCAGTGGAGATCGTGCGGATCGTCAGTCGCCATGAGTGGTCGTTCCTGTCCCAGTTGCTGCGCCGCGGTCATGCGGCTGAGACGCGTCTGCCGTTGCCCTCGGTGCTGTGCAATTTGCTCACCGAACTGGGGCCCGTTTATGTGAAGTTGGGTCAGTTGCTGAGCACGCGCCCGGACCTGCTGTCGGATGACTACATCGAGGCGCTCAGCCAGCTGCAGGCCAATGTTCCGCCGGCGGGCTGGCCGGAAGTGCGTGAACAGATGGCGCAGGAGCTCGGTTGTGACGTCAGCTCAGCCTTCGGCAGTTTTGAAGAAGAACCCATTGCCGCAGGCAGTGTCGGCCAGGTGTATCGCGCCAATCTCAAGAACGGGCAGAAGGTGGCGGTGAAAGTGCTGCGGCCTGGTATCGAATCACAGGTGCAGGAGGATGGTCGTCTATTGCGCAAAATCGCCGCAATGGCGTCGGCGACTGCGCTCGGTAGCCAATACGACTTCGTGGGGCTTGCCGACCAAGTTCTCGAAGCTCTTGGTCGCGAGCTGGATTTCCGCATTGAAGCTGAAAACACTTTGCGGCTACAGCGCTGCCTGGCTGCTTCCAGCTTTGTGCCCGACGGAAAGCTGAGGCTTCCGCAGGTGGAGGAGAACCTCTCCGGTCAGCGGGTGTTGGTGCTCGAGTGGATCGATGGCGATCCGATCCTCACCGCAGCCGCGAGACAGTCCCTGGAGGCTGGTCCAGGCATCGCCTCCACCACCAGCGTCATGCTGGGGGCCTTTGTTGAGCAGTATTTCGTTGAGGGCTTCTTTCATGCCGACCCTCACCCCGGCAATCTCAAGGTACAGGCTGATGGAACGGTGATCCTGCTTGACGCCGGCATGGTGGGTCAGTTTGATCCACGCACCCGCAGCAACCTGCTGGATCTGGTGCTGGCGCTTATCAATCAGGACGGCGCGCGCGCCACCGATCTTCTGGAGCAGATTGCGCCGCCTGCACGCGGCGTGCGGGTGGATCGCCAGCAGCTGCAGCGACAGCTGGATCAGCTGATTTCCCGCAGTTTTTCTAAGCCGCTGCAGGAGCTGAATTTCGCGCTGTTCCTGGCGGAGCTGCTGCAGTTAGCCAACCGTACGGGCCTCTGTGTGCCAGGGACCCTGGGGTTGTTCGTGAAATCGGTCACGAATCTGGAGGGCGTGGGCTGCTCGATCAATCCCGCCTTCAGCTTCACCGGTGAGATGCAGCCTCTGGTGGCAAAACTGCTGGCGCGATCGGTGATGTTGCCGCAGCAGCGTTTGATGCAGTTCGGCCTTGACCTGCGCAACCTCTCGATTGACTCACCTAGACAGCTGAGTCAGTTGCTGCGGCGTTTCAGCAGTGATGAGCTTTCATTTGCCCTGCAGATTGAGGGCCTTGAATCCCTGCGCAGAACCCTTGATCGTTTGTCGCGACGCGTGTCTCTGGCGATTCTGGTGGCGGCTCTGCTGCTCAGCGCCACACTGATGGCCACCCTTGCTCAACAGCAGCTACTGCGCAATGTGAGCGAGGTGCTGTTCATTGTTGCCACCGTGTTCGGGATCTGGTTGATTGTGTCGTTGCTGCGATCTAGCAGACGCTGAATGCCTCAGTCGGCTCGACGCACCGGGCCCATCAAAGGGCTCTGCACCGGTGCAGCAACCCCATAAGTAACGACAATGCCTTGGCCGCCAGGGAATGTTGAAGTTCTGCCGGTATAAGTCTCGTTGATGACGGTATCGCCTTCGAACCAATTGTTGGCACTCCAGAGATTGCCTGCATCGTCGACAACGACATCAGTTGTGATCTGAATGACTCCACTCTGGTAATTGTGAATGACATCGCCAGTTGTTTTCCCCTCAGGGCAATTCTCTGTTTTCATTCCACAGATGTGAATCAGGCTTTTTCCGTAAAGGTTGCCGACCCAGACATTGTCTTTGCCATCAATTGAGACTCCCCATGGAATGTAGGCGATGCCTTCTGCGACATTATTTTGCACGACCTTAATGTCGGGTGAGATAACGGCTAAAGAGCCTGTCTGCGTCAGTTTGGGGTTATCGATATAGTATTCCGCACCCGCAGTGAATTCCTGCATGATGGTTTTCGGTTGTGGTGGATTGGCCGGAATTCCTGGTGGAACTTTCCCTCCAGGTCCAGGTGCTCCCTTCGTTGAATTTGTCTGCTGGGCAACCCAGACATGACCTGTCGAATCCACGGCGATTCCGCGTGTCCCGAGATAGACCTCAGCGGTGTTGGTTTGATCAGGCTCTTCAGCAGAAAAAACAGTGATCTTGTTGTTGAAACTGCTACTCACCCATACACGATTTTGATCATCCACGGCGACTCCAAAAGGTCCCTTGAGTCCCGGTATTGAAAGTCTTTTGCCTTTGGTGTAGTCGCCGTCTGGAAAATGAATCATGTGATTGCTTGTGTTGTCGGCAATCCACACATCGCCATTCCTGGCAGTAGCGATTCCCTGTAATTCTCCAACGGGTTGGTCAATCGTGGCTGGGCCTAAGGCTTCACCATCTTCAAGCGAGAACACGCCGACACGATTGTTGAATGTGCCGACCCAAGCATATTTTTCGGAAATGCCTGTTCCCCAGCCGGTGCCATTCAGTCCTTGGCCGTTGTAGCCGGTAATCGCTGGAGAAATAGCTGTGCCATCCGGCCCGAAACGGGTGACCCCTCCTCCAATGCTGATGATCACTCCTGATTGCGAGCCCGGCATCCAGTTGGCACCACTCCAGGCATTCCCTTTGTGGTCGATCATCACTTTGCCGAGCGCTAGAGCTCCGCCGCCTTCAAATCGAAGTGATAGCGAGAAACTTTTGGGTTCGAAAAGAAGATACGGCTTGGTTGCAGTGGCGCGAAGTTGTGTGTTTGGGTCAATCGGATAGCTCTTCACAAAGAGTCGATAGAGGTCTTTGACATTTCTCCAGGGTTCGCGTGCGATTGACGATATGGCCGCCAATGTGTCATCCGAACCGGTCAGTTTCAGTAGCTGATTGCAACCATTGCTTTGTGCTTTGCTTCCGCACAATGCCAACAGATTTGAGAGCACATTGATTCTGGCTGCGGTCTCGGAGTTCAGCAGATTGCTGCCGTTCAAGAGGGTGTCGCCGAATGTTCCTGTGCCTTGGTTCACCAGATTTTTCACTTGTGATGAGCCAATGCTCAACGCCGTTGCACTGCCTTTGAGGAGATCTCCCTGCAGTTGCTGGGCATTGGGCCAGACCGATCCGATCGTTGTCAGCTCATTGACCTTGATGCTGTCGCTTGCCTGGTCATCCAACACGGTGAGCATGGAAAGCTTGTCTGCCTCCATTCCATTCACACGTCCTCCCCGTGAAACCAGGTAGTGAACCCGGCCAGGTTCTTGCTTGAGAGCAATGCGAAACAAACCTTTGTTGTCGGTCCGGACGGTTCGCAGTCGTTTTGGCTTTTCGCCACCCCGGCTTTCCCACAGGCTCACAGAGGCCTGCTGCAGAGGTTGCCCCATCAACGAGGCCTGGCCATTGAGACTCGGGTCACCCACGAAGGAACAGGATGCGACACCGAAACCGATCGCAGTCAGCAGCAGTGTCAGCTTGGTGGTGTGCTGAGAATCCATGGCTGCAGCTCTATATGGCGAGTGGGTAGGGGGAGCATGAGCCTTTCGCAGGGGCTCTTCAAGCGCCGTCAGAGAGTCTCCGCAGATCAATATCCGCAAATCTGAGGGCCGGAGCAGGATCCTTCTCATAAAGTGGATCCGATGTTGCCTGCTGCGATCGGTGCCCCGTGTCGGACTGATCGTCAATGACGGCAAGCCTCAGGCGGTTGAAACTGCAAGCACCATTCAGTCGCGTCTGGAGCGGGGCGGTCACGAAGTGATCCGCGCCAGCAGCTCAGGTGGAATGGTGGGTTTTGCCAATCCTGATCAGCACCTGCGCATGCTCGGGTACAACGCCTGCGTGCCGGAGGGCTTTGATCAGGCGATGGTGCTGGCGATCGTGCTGGGTGGCGACGGCACGGTGTTGTCGGCAGCGCGTCAGACCGCTCCTGTGGGAGTGCCGATTCTCACCATCAATACAGGACATCTCGGCTTCCTGGCAGAGGCTTACCTCGACGATCTGGATCATGCCCTGGAGCAGGTGCTCACCCAGCAGTGGACCATCGAAGAGCGGGCCAATCTGGTGGTGAGTGTGATGCGCGGTGATCAGCGCCGCTGGGAAGCGTTGTCCCTCAATGAGATGGCGTTGCACCGGGAACCGCTTACGAGCATGTGTCATTTCGAGATCGCCATTGGACGCCATGCTCCGGTTGATATCTCCGCCGACGGTGTGATTCTGTCGACCCCGACGGGTTCCACCGCCTATGCACTCAGTGCCGGTGGACCGGTGATCACTCCGGACTGTCCGGTGCTGCAGCTCACGCCGATCGCTCCCCATTCCCTGGCTTCAAGGGCGCTGGTGTTCAGTGACGCTGAGCCGGTCACCGTCTTTCCCGCCACACCGGAACGCCTGATGATGGTGGTGGACGGCTGTGCAGGTTGTTATGTGTGGCCGGAAGATCGCGTTCTGATTCGCCGCAGTGATCATCCCGTTCGCTTTGTGCGTCTCAGGGACCATGAGTTTTTCCAGGTTCTCCGCAACAAACTGGGCTGGGGATTGCCGCATGTGGCTAAGCCCGATCGTCCATGACCGTTGAGCAAGGCTCCAGTGCAGCCAGCTTGCAGGATGCCGTTGTGCTGCTGGTTGGCCACGAGGCAGCAGCTCTGGCCGAACGTCTGAGGGCTTCGGGATACGTTCCGATCGACTGGACCGATGGAGCTGAAAGAGGGCCAGTTAGCGGTTCCAATCCAACTCCGGTTGCTGCGGTCCTGGCAAGCGACCAGGAATCAAGGGTTCTCGAGTTGCGCTCTCGTTTTGGGTCACTGCCGATTCTGATCGGAGTGAGCGACGACAGCATTGCCGCCCGGGAGTCGGTGTTGGCCTGTGGTGCGGATGATTTTTGGTTCACGTTCAGTGCCCCGAGCGATTTGCTGCAGCGGTTGCGCTTGCATCTTTCGATTCACTCCCGCAGTGCACTGAGACCCCCGCTGCTGCAGCTCGCTGATCTCAGCGTGGATATCAGTTGCAGGCAGGTTCATCGTGGTTCCCGCTCTGTTGTCCTCACGGCCAGGGAATATGCGCTCTTGCTGCTGTTGTTGGAGGAGCGAGGCAGGGTTGTGAGCAGAGATCGCATCTTGCGGGATGTCTGGAAGGAGGACCAGGGTTCCTCCAGCAACGTGATCGAGGTGTATGTGCGTTATCTGCGCCAGAAACTCGAGGAAGGCGGGGAGCCTCGTTTGATTCATACGATCCGTGGTCGTGGCTACTGCCTCAACGACGGCTTCCCGAGTCTGCGCCACATCTGATGGATCAGCCACCTCTGCCCCCTCAGATCCTGCCGATCGAAGCGCGTTGGTGCCTGGAGCAGCACCCTGCGCGTTGTATTGATCTGGAGGTGGCTGATCAGCCTGAAGAGCAGTGGCGTGGGCTGATGCAGCGCCCGCCACTGCCGCCTCTCCGAGGCATGTGGTTTCCGGCCCGCCCCTCTCAGCCGCTGCGTTTTTGGATGCGTCATACGCTCGCTCCCCTGGACATGGTGTTTATCCGCGATGGCAGGGTGCTCGACATCGCAGCCAACGTGCCGATATGTGCGGCATTGCCTTGTCGCTCCTATTGGGCTGATGCTGATGGCAATGGTCGAGCTGATTTTGTTGATGGTGTGATCGAAATTGGCGCGGGAGAAGCACAGCGCTTGAACATTCGCTCGGGTGATGCAGTGAGGATTGAAGCAATCAGCGGCGATTAACGTCGTTTTCCGCACTTTTACTGTTGAAAAGTGCGGAAGTTGATGAGCTCAGAATTGTGGAGTCATGACTGCTTGTGCTTGGTGAGACTTTGAAATAGCTGTTCTTTTTACCGAACCTTGGATGACGGTTATCCTCCCTTTAGGGATGGATATCAGGGCAATAGACCAAAAACATCCCTCATAGAGGCGGTCATGAATTCACTCAAAATTCAATCCTCCACTCAGACCAACCTGGAGGCAGCTTTCGGCGGTGAGAGCATGGCGAGCCGCAAGTATCTGTTCTTTGCCGACGTGGCCAAAAAGCTCGGTAATCAAGAGCTTGCGCGTTTGTTTCGAGAGACTGCAGCACAGGAGACAGAGCATGCGTTTGCTCACTTTCGTCTGTTGCATCCAGAACTTGTGTTTGACAATCCTGAGGACCTCAGTGAAGACTTCAAGCAGATGTTGCTAGCCCGATGCCTCGAGTTGGCGATTGAAGGCGAGGTGTATGAATTCACTACGATGTATCCAGCGTTTGCAGCTGAGGCGCACCAAGATGAGGATCACGCCGCAGGTGAGGAATTCCAAGAGCAGGGCGAAGAATCAAGAGAGCATGCAAACATGTTTCATTCAGCTGCCAAGAACTTCGGCCTCCTGACTGCGATCGAAAAACATCACGCTGATCGCTACGGAGTGGCTCTTTCTGCACTGAAGGGTGATGGAGAGCCTGGCGAGTCGGAACAACCCGTATCCGATCAATGGATCTGTAAAAAATGCTCGATGATTTATGATCCTGTGGCCGGTGATCCTGATTCAGGTATTGCTCCAGGCACACCATTTGAAGCCATTCCTGATGATTGGAGTTGTCCAATCTGTGGTGTTACAAAAGCAAGTTTCGTTCCTTATCGGACTGCTCAGCTGAAGGCTGCCTAAGCAGCCTTGATGTTGAGAGCTGTTGATGATCCTGCTGATGGTCGTCAGCTCCACCAGGGTGCCATTCATCAGCGGCACTCTTGTTAACAGATGATGCGGCTTTGGCTCGGCAGGGCTATGTTGAAATTGTTTGGAGTTGTAAAAAATGATCTCCTGTTATCTGCAAAAACTTGTTGGTCAAATCAGATCAAAGCCCAATGAAGAGTGGCTTCGTCTCAAGGATGTGATTGAGTTTGGTGGTGATGCTGGCCTAGAGGCCTGGCTCAAGGAAGTGGCATCTCTTGCCTCAGATCTTGAAATCAATTTCGAATCTGCCTCAAGAGGGAAGAAAACCAAGTATTGCCTTAAAAAAGTTCAAGCTCTTGAAGATCGTTATAGAAGGCAGGCGGCTGCTTACAAAAAAGCAATTGATGTTGGTCTGATTCATGACAACAAGCTCCCAAGGCTTTACAGCTCCAATATGACTATGTTGATCAATCGCTATGCACGCTAGCGATGGCTGGCCTGGGCAATGGACACTTCGATTGATAACAATTAAAAACTGGCCTGCTTCATGTGATCTTGGTTGCTGTGATAAATCATGCTCGCACGGCTTGCGGTTCGAGCAAGTATCTGCCAAAGCGCCAAAGTTATGACATCTCCCATGTCATCCTTGTTCTATGAGGCGGACGATCATTATTGCCGTGAGGTTGAGCAATGGTGGCAAGAAAGGATTCGATATTTAATCGGTAATGGACAGGCCTATGACGCTGCAGCTCTGTTTGAGGATTTTGAACTTGAACGGAAATTGACGATTGTCAGGCCTGAGAGTGATGAAATCAGCTGAATGTCTCTAGTGATCTCTTGTATGAGTGCTGATTGATATCGTCACTGTGGACAGGGTTCTCCCAGGTTCAGGAACTTTTTTTTGCGCTTTGCTCTTCCCCTGCGATTGCAGATGCGTGCCCGCTTATTCATCGCTTCTGTAGGTCTTCTTTGCTGTACTGGTCTCTGAGTTTTTCGTGCCGCTTGTCCAGGCAGTTGTTTCACGTTCTGAATTGCCTGGCGATTGAGTCCGTCTGAACAGGGGCAGAAAGCGCAACTCAAGACAATCGAGGTCCGCAATCAAGGTCGTTGGACGTTCGTTCCGGTTTTGATCTCAGTTCCTTGCTTTTTGCAAGTGCTTATTGCGGGTTCACCAGGCTGCTTCAGTTACGGTCCAGCCATATTGCTTGAGCTGGAACCACAGAGCAACGGCGTCCTCGTATCTCATGCTTCGCCGGGTCTTCAGAAGAGCAGGCTCATCACCAGGCATGGGTCTTCCGTTATCAACCACCACCCCTGCGCTCAGGGCCCAGGCCTTGGGGTCTCTGTGAAACCTTGCGTACCAGAATCCCTTTGGATCCTTCAGCCATCCATCCATCGCTCTTTGCTTTCGGCAGTGACCACTGACTGTAGTGGTACATGCGTATCATGACTAGTCCTTGTGGGTCTGGCAAAACAGCTCGATCCCGTCAAAGCCATCGTCGTAGGTGTCTGGGACCTCTGCATTGATGCCAAGTCGTTCCCAGTATTCAGAGACGTGCTCCAAGCTCTCGTAACCATCAGGGCGAGGGTTGGCGAGGTACTCAAGGCAAATGTCTCGTTTCGACTGGCAGCCTGCTAACAGCAGTGAGGCAGTGGTAGCGGCTGTGATTGTGGAGAGGCGTTTCATGGTTGTGATTGTGAGATCAGCGCTACCGGCAAGCCTCCAATGCAGCACTTTGAATGTTTGCACCCGTCCGCCGATTTTGGCAGCGCTTAGCAGGCGGAGGAGAGCTCTGTTTCAAGGTTTTTGAATCGCTTTTGCCGTTTGAAAGCAAAAAGCGAAGACAGCAAGCGCGACTGCCCAGGCAGGAGAATTGGCTGTCCCCAAGCATTGGCTGTTCCCAATCATGGGCTGGAACTTGGCATCAAGCCAGCAGATTAAAGAGCGGTGAGTCGTCAGTGGGCTTGTCTGTGGTCACCCTGCGCTGAGCTGTCTTGATATAAATCCTCCAAATGGGTTGCTGATTCAGTAGAAACGTGAAAACTAAATCAAAATATTGAGCACGTATCTTTGTTCAACTCATGCACGATCGGAGCTTTTGATTGCCATGTTCTGTGAATCTCTGCAGTTATGTTTTTGTTCTCGAGTGAGATCTCCTTGCTTCGCTTCGATTGGGCTTGTCCCACCTTTATTCATGCTGCTGAGCATCTGCAGGTGGTGCTTCTGCTCCCCTGGGCCGCTGCAGAAAGGGAGATCTGATCCCTTGTCTAAATGACACCTTTTCGTGTATTGATCGGGAAATGCTTGCGATGTCCGGGTGTCGTCTCCCTATGGAATCATCAGAGCCTAAAGTAAATGTATTGAATGCTCCTTGCCTGGTCCAGTGCAGCTGAGAGTCATTGGAATAACAGGACAAGATTCAGCTAACGACGTTCTAGTCTCCGATGGTGTGATGATTGATGGTTATGATCAGATCTATGTAGCTCGATCCAGAAGAGAACGACTCTTAACCTGGATCAATCATCTATGAAACAATTTTGATGAGAGGTTATGTCTTCGATACTTGGCCTGCCTATTTCGAATGGGGCTGCAAAGTATCGAACGCCGGGCAGATACTTGACGCGATCTTAATATCAAATTCCAGTCACATTATTGATGTGACTCTTATGGATCAGCATCACCAAGCGCTCCTGAAGGCAGTGATCGAGACGCTCAGTCCTGATCAGTTGCTCAATGGTGAGCATTGACTCAGGCGCAACGGAGAGGTTGATAAGCGGTCATTCAGGTTTGTATGCACGCCCAAGCAAGATCCTGGAAGCCAATCTGACTCGAAAAGAATCAGTCCAGCGTTCTTTGTCAGCCATCGAGATGACTTCCTTGATGAAGTAGGTGTTTGCCTCTTTCTTTGTCATCTTCTGTGCTCCAGCTCACATCTGTCTTACACGAGGTTCTACTGGTCATTCAAGGGGTTGAGGTCAATGCGTCTTGCTGTTGTGCTTTAAGGCTTCTCGGAAGGCCTCATAGCGCTCTCTCAAGGTCAAAAAAGATCCTGGTAGAGGTTAATCAGAGCAAGTCAGGCAAAAAAGTTCATCAACTCATGCTCTGGTTTTTCTTTTGAGGGCTGTCCTGGTCCTGCAGGGCTGTGAAGTTTGCGTACTCCCATCCGATGTCGACCCATCAGGGCTTACCAGGCAGCCTCTTTTAAGGGCTTAGTGCTCTGATAAGCCTTTTGTTGGCCAGAGCAAATCAGCGGATTTCAGCCCAAGAATCTCATTGGTTAATAGAACCTGACAATGCCTGTGTGGGAGAGGGTTTGATTGCTAGAGATTCACGTAACGACTCACTTTCGGGCACGCAAAGCCACTTCAGCCAGGGCTCAGCCATAGCAACGGTCCAGCCATGTGACTTGAGGTATTAATTGCTCAGAAAATTTGGGTTGCCATTGCACTCGCTTACAGCCACAGCATGCGAACGAGGCTCGGCCAACCCTTTCGCCATGAGTGCTTTCTTGCTGATGGACACACAGCGGTTATGGCCCCTGGAATGCTGGGCCACCTCCTTGAAAAGGAGAAGAAAGGCAGCTCCCCCAACCGCAAGCAGCAGGATCAAAACATTCATCTCTGACACCCTTCGGATCATGTTCCCAATGTCGTGACGCTCCATAAGCGTTCATAGCCTGCTCACCAGGTGGTGTCACAGGATGTCCAGCCATAGTTTGTGGGTTGGAGCCAAACGGCTGCAGAGTCCTCATCTTTCATGCCTTAAAGAGTCTTGAGGAGGTTCGGCACGTCACCTTGCATGGCCCGTTCGCTTCAAAAAATTAGGCCACTGACGCCGACCGAAAAAGCACAGATGAGTGGCAAGCCCTTGAGCAACATTCCCCAAAGGCAACACGAGGGGGTATGAGGGGCTTTCTACGTCAGTGCAGAGAGTCAATACGGCTTTAGATATTTCTGCCAAGTTTTCAGCGATTACCGCCATATGGCCGATGCACAGGGATATGCCTGCATCGCGCTCCGGAAAGGATTACTCCTCTGGAGCCGTGGCGTCACAAGCTTCTGCGTGAGTTGATCCCCGTCCTCATAGAACTATCAGCGGATGTTCACTCCTTTGGGCGATGTAATTCAGATCGATTTAGGAGATGGTGAAGAGGTCCAGGAGGGATGACCTCCACTATCCAGATCAGATCAATGAAACTCTTCTCTTCCATCGCTGCCGCTTCTGTTATCGGCGCTTCAATGTTTGTTGCCCCACCGGCTGCGGAAGCTAATAAACATCACCATTACAATCATCAACGTCATCATGAGCTAAGAAGAATTCGTCGAGATTTCCGCCATGATGATCGCGAATTTAATCATTATAGGAGAGTATATAATCGCAATTGGCGTCATGCTGGCAGGGTTTACAACCGCGAGATGTATGGCTATCCGCGTGTGATTCCTGCTTACGGCTATGGCTATGGCTATGGGTATCGTCACCCTGGATTCGGAATCCAACTCAGGTTCTGATTTGCATTTCCTGTCGGGAAGCCTGAAGCCGTGAAAGCGAGGCTGAAAGCAATACAAGACCCGAAAGGGAAAAGCAGGGGGCGTTGAGTAGTCGCTATCGATCTCCCGACAAAAAATCTCACATCAATCACGCCCCGCCAACAGCGGGGCTTTTCATTGCCTACTGCCGACTGTTGTTATGACTGCTGAACAGACCTGATACCCATGTCAGACGAGCAACTCAAAGCCTTTCTTGAGAAGGTCAAAGCTGACACCAGTCTTTAGGATAAGCTCAAAGCCGCTGCTGATTCAGATGCAGTTCTTGCGATTGCAAAAGATGCTGGCTTTAGCATCTCTGCTGATGACTTGAACGCTCAATCAGAGATTTCTAACGAGGAGCTGGAAGGATCGGCTGGAGGTGGCACCGGGCGCCATACCTGTGGCACCGGCAGCTGTGGGTGTTTTTGCTCGATTTATGAGTGTTAGACAAGTTTACTCATTAGTTTACTCATAAGAGCCCCTGTAACTGCAGGGGCTTTTTATTGCTTCAATCACCCCAAAAAGACCATCAATCAGCCTTCAATACCCGGCACGATTAAGTGCAGCAATTATTAGCTAAAGACGCTTTAAGATGTCGTTGCTATAACTGTTAAAGACTCCCGATAACCATGTCAGACGAGCAACTCAAAGCCTTTCTAGAGAAAGTCAAAGGCGACACAAGCGTTCAGGAGAAGCTAAAAGCTGCAGCCGATTCTGATGCAGTGGTTGCAATAGCTAAAGATCTGGGATTTACGATTTCAGCTGATGACATTCAGGCCGAGATTTCACAAGATGAGCTGGAAGGTGTGGCTGGTGGAATTTGTAGACAGAGCTGTATCTGGAGATCCATATTCAAAGCAGCTCCAGAATGATCCAATCAGCAAGCCTACACATTCAAAAGCCTCCTACATTGATAAGGGTGTTTTTTACTTCAAGCACCCCTAAAAGCCTGCAAATCAGTTTTCATTATCTGGTATCATTGTCGACAAAATAGTCACTGGTTTCACCCATACAGCAACCTGAAAAATCCACAAAAATGTAAGTTACAGCGAATAAAGCCTCGCAATTCTTTTCCCTGGTTCTAATGATATTCGCTCAATCCAAGTGCCAAAGACTTTATTTCCTATCGCTATCACTCGTGCTATTCGTGCTGCGAAGCCCTACCGCAGCTGATGCTTTCATTTCAGTGCCAATCCCGTGACCAACACTCCCTGAAGGCAAGGAGAGGGGGCAGGGGGGCAGTGTCCGTGCTGTTGTGCCATGGGGCTTAGGAAATTTCTGCTCGATGTCCAGCAAGCACCGCCAGGCGGCAGATGTGCTGGGAAATATTTGCATCTCATTCCAAAAAGGACTGATACGGAAAGCTTTGGCGTGTCTGGTTTCAGGGTGAGCTGAACGCTGCCTAGGAAGGGGATCTGATCCGTTCACCAGGACTCCACCAGAACTGCTCAATGGTTGCACCAGGGTGCAACCAGGAGCTCACAAACGCATCAGACATGGTGCAGGTGTCCGGGAGAAATCCCACACCAACACAAGATCAATGCAGGTCACCTACACCAAACTCCAACTCGACGCAGCTGGCCAAACAGAATTGCTGGAGCAAACCGGCGACCAAACAATGGTGGCCAAGCAAGGCGAGACCAGCTTTGCCATTCATGGCCAAGATGGCAAAGCCAGCACCGCAGTTGATCAGAAGTGGCACATGATCAGTGCCGAGCAAGTTGGCGAAAGCGGAAGTGTGATCTGGCAAAATGCTGATACCGGAGCATTCCGCGAAACCAAGTACAGCATCAATCAAACAAATAAAAGCTGGACGCAAACAGAAGTCAAACATTTAGCCACTCCAAATTCAATCTACAAGGTTGAGGAAAATCACAATCGAGATATCAACAATGATGGAACTATCAGCGCTAGCACGTTGAATTTGCAAGGACCTATGGGTGATGCAAATGATCGAGTTAAGATCACGCTTAATGGTCAAGAAGATCTTATAGCTAAGACGACTGTGGGCACATGGAATACAGATCGGAAGTGCAGCTATCAACTCAGTGGCAGAGACGCGCAATCCTTCCAGGTCAACGCCAATGGGAGGGTGAGTGTTAAGAAAGGGACAAGCCTAGAAGCTGGCAAAAGCTATGAATTTGCAGTAGAAGTGAAAGATAATTCTACTGAAACAAAAAAAACTCAGAATGTTGAGCTCAAACAGCGAGCATTAATCATGGTCACTAATAATAATGGGGATAATAGCGAAGGATCGCTGGGCAAGGCAATCGAAAAAGCCAACGAAAATGGTAAAAAGGGGATTGCAAGTGAGATTAGATTCAGCAAAAGTATGTATATTGAACAAACGGAAGGCCTTCATGTCACACACGGAGACACAGTCTTTAACGTAAATGAAACCAAAAATATCACCATTACTCGTAAGGATGATGGGCCTGCAATCACGGTTGGTGAATACAAGTATGCAAACAAAACACCCCTTGAAAATGCGCCAGATTTACATGTTTCGCTAGCTAAAATTAATGTTGCCAACACTACGGCAAAGGGAAGCGATGGATTAGCTAATGGCGGTGGCGGTGGTGGCCTTGGGGCAGGATCAGCAATCCTTCATTTCAATGGACATCTCAAAGTTCACGATAGTGTTTTTCAGGGGAATAACGTCATCGGCGGTGAAGGCGCAGTCGGAGCTAAAGGTGGCAATGGCAGAGCATTTGCTTACAGTCGTAAAAATAGAAGCACTGCTCCTCAAAATGGGCAACCTGGCCGTAATGGAGGAACGCTCAACGGAAGAGAGCACAGCCTGAATCGCAAAGAGATTGCCGGCGGGAAAAAAGGGGTCGTGCAATCGCATGGGGGGCTTGGATTTCATCGTCCAGGTCCAAGCCCCATGGATCATGATGGCCGCAGAGGAAGCGATGCCACAAGTACAAGCAATCTTGGTGAGGCTGCACCAGGTAGCGGAAGTGGTGGTGGTGGCGAATATGTCCAAGCAAATCACCAACCATTATTCCAATCAATGTCACCAGGCTCACGTGGCTATGCAGGCCAACCAGGTCGGCCTGGCACCAGCGGTTATGGAGCGGGAGAATCAATCAAAGGAACTGTTGGTGGATCTGCAATATGGCATACAACAGATGGCTGGAAAGGAATTAAGCGATACGGGTACAACATCAAAGTCACACCAAGCACTGAGCGTGGTAAAGCAGGAACGTGGGGTGGCAACGCTGAGTCTTATTCAGACAATCCCAACGATAAATTTAATGCTCCAGAACCTGGCAAGTCCGGTAATGGTGCTGCGCTTGGAGTTGTAAGTTCTCTGGCACGCGCTAATGGCAAAAACTCAGTAGAAATTACTGAGTCTGATTTCCGAGGCAACAAAGCAGAGTCGTCAAAGAGTGCCGGAAAAGTTAAAGGAATGTTCATGCGGAGTGTTGAAGCAAAAATTGATGATGTACGCGAATCAGATGATAAGCAATCAAGTGCTGTGAATCTCAAGAAGGTGCAGGGGATTACTAAGAATGCCGACCCAAACGGAGTAGACAAGAGCAAAATATTTGATCATTCAGGCAAGTTTACGACGATTGAGAAGAAAGAAGGTCGCGCCACATCTTTTATCGTTAAGGCAACTTCCTACGAAAAGGATGAAACTAAAGCTAATATACGAGGAAAAGAAATTTATCTGAATCCTGATATCCCACAGTTAATTATTTCACGAACTGAAACTGGTCAAAGTAACGTGAATGCCCATGCGATTGACGGATGGCAAAATTGGCAAAATGCGCTGACAGCGGTAGGTAGCAAAATCTATGCTACAAAGAGTGTGGAAGAAATAAAAGCAAGTCGCAGAAATTTTGCGCAGAATTGGATCAATAGTGTGATGACTCCAGGGAAAATGCATGCACCGAACATTTCGAGTATGTGGGGTCCAGCTGTAGCGCATACCATGAAGGCTTGGACAGTAGTCGGAGGATTCTGGGGTGCCTTGATGACGGAACTCAAGGAAGATCAGCGGATTAAGGACGAACTAAAAGCAAGAGAGGTCACAATCAAAGAGCATGAAGCATATAGCGCCCAAATTAGAAACGGTTTACATATATCGGACACTCAAAAAGATCACTCAAGAACAATCACAACCACCCATGACTTCAAATTAGGTACCCACGGGGTAATTTTTCAGCCAGGTCAAGATGCAATCCTGAAATGGGGAGGCAAAAACGATCAAAACAAAGGCATTATCAATGTTTACCACAATCAATACTCAAGCAACTCTGATGTTGCCAATGCAAAGCAAATCATGAGGTTTGTATTAACAAAAGAGCAAACCGAAGCAATGAGAAACACGACAAACAAAACTGAATACATCAATTCGTTTTTGAGCTACGTGAAAATAGGCGCTACGGCTGTAAAAGTTTTTAGCACTAAATCTGCATGGAAGTATAAAGAAAATGCAAGTCAAGATCCTCAGACTGGTGTCGGTCGTGACCAGGTAGAGATCAGGCGTGACAAGACTAAAGTTGATGATCGCACAAACCTGGTTGTTGCAACTCATCAAGGTGATGACGTTGTTAAAGGCGATAAAGGTGATAGTACTATTCGTGCAGGGCGGGGTAACGACCACATCACGCCAGGTCTTGGAGTGGACCATGTTGATGGAGGGGAGGGTCGTGATGTGGCCAGCTATAGCAATATCAATAAGGGCTTAAAGATAAGAGCTGGAAATGATGGCAATCTAAAAGTCTCGTTTGCAAATTCCAGCGAAACAGCAATCATGAATGATACGTTGACTGGGATTGAAACGATTATTCTTGGCGACAAGGCTGATATTAACCTTCAAGGAGCTTCGCGACCTGTTGAATATTCTACGTTGGATCCAGCCAGAACAACAAATGTTGCCAGCCACTATGCATTGGCAATGGGGCACAGTTCTAAAGCGAAGGGTTCTCAGTACAACGAAGTCTTTGTGGTTGACTTTGAGAGTACAACAAAACATTCTGATTCTATCAAAAAAACAACAATTGATGGAGCCGGTGGGAGAAATTCACTCATTATCAAGGGCTTGGACTCACAGATTAAAAATGGGTACAAAGTATCTATTGATAGAACAAAAAAAGAGGTCAACCTCGTTAAAGAGAATGATAAGAAAACAATTGTTGGCTATCAAAACGTCATGGGAGATCCAACAGTCATCACCAAAGACAATCAAGTTTTTGAGCCAGAGTTCAATCCATCCAAACCAGTAGGTCAAGAGGTTAAAAAGGTCGATCCAAGTGTTAGCCCGCTAACCAAATCTGATGCTGAGCCAACAACTGCCTCTGCCTCTGCCTCTGCCTCTGCATCAGTTGATCAGCCAATGATGGTTGATTCACTCACTGGAAACACTGGTGAATCCGCCAGCAATGTCACCGGTACCGCCCCGCAATTAAAAGGAGGTACTGATTCTTTAACTGGAGAGACAATGACCAATGCAGACTCAGACAGCTCTGACTGGACTCCAATGCATCAAGATGCCGGCCTCAGTGAAGGGTCTGTGAATCATTCAGGAAATCTGCTTGCAGCTCATTCCAATGGCATCAATTCCAACAATGAGTTCAACACTCATCCTGAAACACTCAGCGTTCTTGACGTCGATCCGATCGCAACATCCATCGCTGGGAAACCAGTGATAAGTGATCCGTTCGAGGCTGTGGGAGCTAACGCAACCTATCGGTCAACGTCTACACCAGCTGGAGTGATTGAGATGGTCTAACAGTCATTGGAGACTTAATGATGACTACAACGACTAGGCCAAGCCCCGCTAAGTGCGGGGTTTTTTATTGCTCCGGTAGTGTGCCGCCACTGGCTTCCTGGTCAACTGAGCCCTGTCAGAACGTTGCCTCTGAAACTCCAGTGGATCCACCTACTCCTGGATCGCTCAGGTGGTGACGTTCATTGGCAGAACTGAGACCCCACGACGCTTCATTTCCTGTGCATCGTTTGTCTTTTCATTGATTGGTCGGCCCCTCTTGGCTCCAATCCTTTTGCTGTGGACCTCAACAGTGTGTTCCCCGATCAGATTCATCGACCCCAGACCAGTAAAGAACTTTCGTCAGCGTTGACATGCGACTGGCTAAGTCTTGGGTGCTTTGTCGTGATGTTTTGCTCTTAGAGACTTTCTGTCGTTCTTGCCATTGGTTCTTCGGTTGATGGTGTGACAGTGCAGCTTGGCCAAGTTCAGCCAAAGAATCCCTTGGACTGTAAAAACAGCCCGACAGCCAGCAGTGGGCCGAATCCAGCGATCAGCAGCGTGATTTTCATGCGCAGGGGTGAGACCTGCTTCTCCTTCTGCACCGGCATGGATCGGGATTGGAACGGCCTTGATTCTGCAGGTCAGCCTTTCGTTTTGCTGCCGCGGAGAATTAGGACTGGGTTCATGGGTGCTAGCCGGGTGCCATCCGCCAGAGGTTGACCGCGATAGGCCTGCTGCTGGCTGATCTGAATGGCCCAGCTGGCTTGATCCAGGATTGGCTTCAGTTCTGCAAGGGCTTCAACGTTGGCCATCGGAATGGCAACGACGCCTCCCGGGTTCATGCGATCGATCACGGCTTGCAAGAGCTCTGATCGCTGGCGGCCGCCCCCGCCCAGGAGCACGCGATCGGGTGCTGGCAACTCTTCGAGAACAGACAGGGCGCTGGCTTCAACCACAACTGCTGGTTTCACTCCCAGTCGTCTGGCATTGGCCTCAATCAGCGTTCCGCCACCGCTGCGTTGTTCTACAGCAAACAGTTGCAGTTGCGGCCGGAGTCTCAGTGCTTCCAAACCCACGCTGCCGGTGCCAGCGCCTAGATCCCAGAGCACCCCTTGTTGAGGCAGCTGCAGATCAGCCAGCAGCTGGATTCTCACTTCCCGCTTGGTCATCAGACCCGGTCGGTCGTGGTGTTGTAGATACAGGCCGTCGTCGAGTCCGAACAGAGGCAAAGTGTCTGCAATCGGATCGGCAGGAGGTTCTGCCAGCAGCACCACCAGGTGCAAGGGATTGAGATCAGAGGGGGTGGCCTGCGTTGGGTTAAGACGCTGGACGCGCTCATCATTGTGGCCCAGTGCTTCAAAAAGCCAGAGGGCGTAACTCGCTTCCAGCCCGCTGCTGCTGAGGATGCGTCGCACATCATTCACCCCGCCGCGGCTGGGATCGGTGAGCACAGCAAGGGCGGAGGGGCGCTGTTGCAGTCGTTGGATCAGTGGAGCTGAATCACGCCCATGCAGGCTGATCCATTCCGCGTTCTGCCAGGGTCTCCCCAATCGAGCAAAAGCCAGTTGCAGTGAGGATGGACCGGGGTGAAAGCGCAGACTCTCTCGCCCCAGACGTTCGATCAGGATCCGGCCGATACCGAACCAGAGCGGATCGCCACTGGCCAGCACCACACCTCGTTGGTCTGAGCCGAGGGCTCTCAGGCTCTGGCAGAGGCTGATCGGCTCGTCGCTGTTGAGGCACCTTGCTGAGGAGTCACATTTCAGCCACTGCTTCAGCGCTGGTTGCATCCTGTGCGGCGCAGCGATCAGATCGGCTTGTCGCACCAAGGCCTGGAGTGCTTCTGGCAGCGAGTCAGGGGCACCTGCATCGGTACCGATCACATCAATCATGGTGTCATTCTCATGCCAGCGCCGAGCCTCTGCAGTTCAGAGCTCGTTGGCAGTCTTCACCACAGAAGCGGCCCAGGTTCCGGTCGCCAAGGCCATTTCACTGACATCCATCCATGCAGTGTGATCCCTTGCTGTTGCGCTTGTCTCTCATTGTTCCCAGAACAATGGCTGACATTGATTGCCGAGTATATTGCTGCTGCTTTTTATGGTTTTGGGGAATAAATACTCAATCACTTCTGCCAGATACATTTTGGGCTTCTGCACAGCAACAATTGATCAAGGTTGAATGAAAGTTGCCTGCATTATTCTCCCAGATTTTGTAGCGCAATGGATCTGAGATTAATTCAATTCCTGTCTGAATGTCGCGATGAAGAGCATGAAGCGATTGATCGTTGGTTCCATGCTTTTCAGCCAATCTCAATGACAATGGCTGGTGCGATCAGTTTTGCAAGAGACACCACAAGGTTGGCTGAGCTTCTCGGAACAACCGAATCTGCTGCCCATAACGCTTGATCAGCAATCATTTGATCAGTGTTAAGTTGATGATTTGATGCTTGCCATCTTGAGCATGGCTGCAGTGGTTAATTGTGCCCCAAGCGTCCGCATCAATCACTACTTGCCATCGATGCATTCAACTTTAAGCCAATGCCCTGAATTCTTACAGTAAGCTTTTGCGATTGGTCTCGAATGACATCGAGTCGAGTCGATCGGATTTCCAGTGTTCACTGGTGGTTGCCTCATAAGGATATTGGAGTGATGTTGAAGCAAGCTCACTCCACGTTTAGTGACGATTTTCAGGGCGAAGAAATTCAAGAAATGATGGAAAAATGGGTTGAAAATGTCTGCCGATTGTCAGAGGGAGATATGCGTGATCTTCTGAGCCTGGTAAAAGAATTTTCCCTGGATTGAAAGTGGGCCGGTTGTAAGTCAGGTTTTTGGTTTCAATCGTCAGGGCGCTAGCAATGCTGATGATGCCCACTCGTGTCGTCAGGCCTTCTATTGCCGGCGATCAACAGCATTGCTAGTAGGTCCTTAGTTCATACAACGACTGTCTGTGAGCAAGTCTTTACGCCGCGGAGCCTCGCTTCTTTTTGCTTCAGCTATGGGATGCGCTGCCTTGACGGGGCTCAACGGCCAAGCGGGCAGCGTCAGGTTGGCGTCGAGCGGCCAAAGCTGTCCTGAAGCTGCTGTTGAACAGACCGCCACGGTGGTGACTCCGGTCACGAAAGCCAACTATGCCTTTGCGGAAACCGAAGTGATCCTTGCCGATTATGTGCGCAAGATCGCCAAAGGCACCTGCAGTGATGGCGTTGGTGTGTTCTTCCACCAAAAGACGGCCCAGGATCCAAAAGAACGTTCGATTCTGCGGCCCAATTTCGATACGCTCTATTCCTTCGCTGTGCTGGATCTCAACAGTCCGGCCACTGTGGTGTTGCCCGACACCGATCGCTATCAGATTCTCGAGGTCGTGGATGACGAACACTGGATCCCGTTGATCAGTGACAAGCCGGGGCGCTACAACCTCACCAAGGATTCCATGGGTAGTCGTTATGTGTTCGCTTTTGTGCGGACTCAGGTGAACATGCAGGATCCCGAAGATCTCAAGCAGGCAGCTGCTGTTCAGGAGCAGATCAAGCTTGAGCAGAGCGAGAAGGGCTCATTTGTTGTGGGTCACAAGTACGACATGAAGCAAATTCTGGCCTTGCGCGCTGACTACAACGCGCGACGGCAGCCAGAGGGGATCACATCGGAAATGGCTTTTGGCAAAAAAGGGCAGATCAGTCCTGAAATGCGCAACTTCGGGGTTGCCATCGGCTGGGGCGGCCTCCCTAAGGAAGGCGCTGTTTATCCATTCCCGAAGGTCGTTGACTCGACAGAGCCTCAGACGCTGACTCTGAAAAACGTTCCGATTGATCCGCGGGCGTTCTGGTCAGTGACTATCTATGATAGGGAAGGTTTTTCCATTGGTGAAAACTATAATATCAACAGTGCTTTTGCCAAGCAGAATGAGCAAGGAGAGTATGTGATTCATCTCGGTGGTGATAAAAATCAAGACAATTATCTTGATATTTATCCGGGATGGAATGCCGCGATTCGCATCTACTCACCAACGAAAGCTTACTTTGATGGTTCGTGGACTTCTCCTCAATTCGAATCGGCAAAATGAATGCCGCCCAAGGGCTTTGTGTTATGACTTTTCTGTTGGATCGACGCAGTTTTGTCTGAGTAAGGTCCTTGTTGCTGGCGAAAAAAAACCATTTGGCTGAGCGCGTGTGGATGATGTTCGCACGCGTTTTCGCTTGTGGTTTTTGCCGGATGGTATGCAGCCAGAATTCCCCCTGATCCCGTTTGGGCGAATTTCTTTTTGCTGCGCAGTCGCATCACCTGATTTTCTTTAAACAAAAAAAGAACGCTAATTCGGCAGTCAATGAAAGGGTTCGCGAGCAGATTCCGCACCAGGTCTTCCGCTGTTTTTCTCGCTTCAGCGTTTGCTGCCAGTCTGAGCACGCCAGTCCTTGCACAGAGCGCTGTCAACGCTTCAGGTCCTGTCCCAAGGGGTTACACCACGCCAATTCCCGCTGAGCTGTTCACGCCTGATCAGGTCGATACCAGTGCAGGCACGTTTCGCTTTTTCGACGGCATGCCGGATGCCGCCACGGTAGACGCCAGTTTTGATTACCTCAAATTCATCCGCGCCTATGAGACGTTTCTCACGTTGATGCCGGCTGCCAGCATCGAGATGATGCGTGTCGGTCATGCGCAGCAGGGGGTCGACGACTACACGAAGGTCATGTTGATGGCCCCGCTGAATTCCAATCCACTGTTTCTGACCGGAAATACCGACACGGTGTATGGCTCCGCCTTCTTCAATCTGAAGGACACGGGGCCGATGGTGATTGAAATCCCAGCCGGCCTCGGCCCTGGCACGATCAATGATGCCTATTTCCGATTTGTGGCCGATACAGGTGCTCCCGGCCCAGATCGGGGCAAAGGAGGCAAGTATCTGATCCTTGGTCCCGACGACGCAGAGCCCGCGAACACCGAGGGCTATTTCGTGTTTCGTTCACCCAGCTACTCCAACTGGTTGATCATGCGTGCTTTTCTCGATGATCAAGGCAAGCCTGATCAGGCGGTTGCCAACTATGAAAATGGCGTACGTCTTTATCCGCTCTCACTGAAAGACAACCCTCCGGCGATGACTTTTGTGCAAGGAGGCGATCTCGTCTTCAACACGGTCCATGCCAATAATTTCCACTTCTTTGAGGAGCTGAACACGGTGATTCAGCGTGAACCGGTCGATCTGTTTGACCCAGAACTGCTCGGGCTGGCTTCGGCGATCGGACTTGAAAAAGGCAAACCCTTCAATCCCAGTGCTGAGGATCGCAGGATTCTCGAGGAAGCTGTGCAGGTGGGAGTCGCCTATGTGCGCTCCGATATGGGTAAGCCTCGTAATCGCGACGTCTACTTCTATGAGGACAAGCAGTGGTTCAGTCCTTTTGCCGGCGGAAGCCATGAATGGCTCATCGATGGCGGCAAGGGCGGCAGAAACCTTGATGCCAGAAGCAACTTTTTCTGGGGTTACACCGTCAATACCCCTGCCATGGTCCTGAAGATGGTCGGTGCTGGATCCCAGTACGGGGTGGTGGCGACTGATGCCGATGGCGTCTATCTCGATGGCAGTAAGAACTACAAGTTCACGGTGGATGCCAACGTGCCGGCCAAGGATTTCTGGTCGATGGTGGTTTACGACCCCCAGACGCGCTCTGAATTGCAAACGCCCCAGATGCTGCCCAGCAAAAACAGCAAGCGCAACAAAGACATGGTGGTCAACGCCAATGGCAGCATTGATCTCTACTTCGGTCCGACTGCGCCGCAGGGTAAGGAAGCCAACTGGATTCAGACCATTCCCGGTAAGGGATGGTTTGGAATTTTCCGTTTTTACGGACCGCTGGAGCCTTGGTTCGACAAGACCTGGCAGCTCAACGACATTCAGCCTCTCGGTTGAGACCTGAACCCATCAACACCACGATTCATTCTCAACCATGACTCCTCTAACTCGTTTCCCTTCCGCTCTTCTTTCCGCATTGTTGCTTGCCTGCAGCGGTTCAGCCTTGCAGGCCGCTGATGTCGTCCCCAAGGGCTACAACACCACCATTCCTGAGGATGTATTGACGCCTGACAGGGTGCAGACACGGATCGGTACGTTCAACTATTTCGATGGTTTCCCCGACGACGACACCATGGCCAAGGCCCGCCGTCAGGTGGATCTTGGTCGTGGTGTGCAGACCTTCCTGAACTTCATGCCGGCGGCATCGCTCGAAATGCTCTACGTGGGGCACCGTGATGGCTACGGCATGCAGGTGAACCGGGATATCGGTTTGTTTGAAGAGCTGATGAGTTCCAAATCACTCTGGCTAACCGGCAATACCGACACGGTTTACGCCACTGCCTTCCTTGATCTCTCCAAGGGTCCCATCGTGGTTGAGGTGCCCGCTGGTACCGGCCCCGGCACAGTGAACGATGCCTTCTTCCGCTTTGTAGTGGATATGGGCGGTCCCGGCCCCGATAAAGGCAAGGGCGGAAAATACCTGATTGTTGGTCCAGGGCAGACAGCTCCTGCCAACACCGAGGGCTATTTCGTTGCCAACACTCCCAGCAAGATCAACTGGTTGATCCTGCGAGGTTTTCTGGATGATCAGGGCAAGACAGACACCGCCAGAAATGCTTTCAAGGGTGGTTTGAAGGTCTATCCCTATTCAGAGCGAGCCAATCCTCCAGCCAATAACTTCAAAAACCTCACGGATTGGGAAACGAACACCATTCATGCCAACAATTTCAAGTTCTATGAGGAGCTTGATGAGGTGATTCAACGCGAGCCTTCCGACCTGTTCTCGCCTGAACTGCTCGGCATGGCATCGTCGATCGGGATTGAGAAAGGCAAGCCTTTCAACCCTTCCCCGGAGCAGAAGGCCCTGCTCACCGAGGCGGTCGCCATTGGTAATGCCACAGCGCGTTCGATTCTGTTCGGACCGAAGGATCCCAAGAATTACATCTACCCCGGCAAGGCCGGTTACTGGCAAACCGGCTTCCCTGGTGGCAGTCACGAGTATTTGGTGGATAAGGGTAACGGTGGCCGCGATATGGATGGCCGCACGTTGTTCTTCTATCTGGCCACGGTGAATACACCGGCCATGGCCCTGGAAATTCCGGGTGTGGGCTCCCAGTACGCCTTCAGTTCAAGGGACGGCAGCGGCGCTTATCTCAATGGTTCCAACACCTACAAACTGAATATTCCGGCCAACCCTCCGGCTCAGAAATTCTGGTCGTTTGTGGTTTACGACCCGCAGACCCGTTCGATGCTGCAGACCGGCGAAATGCCCTATCCCAGCAAGAACAACAAGCGCAACGCTGACATGGTGAAGAATGCGGATGGCAGCATTGATCTCTACTTCGGCCCGCAAGCACCTACTGGAATGGAGGCTAACTGGGTGAAGACTGTTCCAGGCAAGGGATGGTTCGGCATCTTCCGTCTCTACGGACCCGGGCAGGAGTGGTTTGACCGCACCTGGAAACTCGGGGATATCGAAAAGGTCTGACCATGTTTCGACTTCACACGTGGGCTGATTGTTTTCCAGCGGGTGACTTCCGTCCGAAATCATTCAGGCAGACCATTGACTGATTTTTTGAATCGTGAACATGAAGACCGTTGATGTTGTTGTGATCGGTGGTGGCTTTGCCGGCGTCACCGCTGCCCGGGACCTGCAGAAGCGTGGATTCAAGGTGCTGGTGCTCGAGGCGCGCGATCGCTTAGGTGGTCGCACCTGGAGCACCGATCGCAATGGATTCCATGTGGAGCTGGGTGGCACCTGGATTCACTGGACCCAACCCTTTGTATGGGCGGAAAAGGAACGCTACGGCCTCGAGATTCAGGAGACTCCAGGGTGCGTTGCCGAGCGGGTGGCGATCAAGGTGGATGGTCAGGTTCAGGAGTTGCGTGAGGACCAACTCGGTGAGTTTGTCTCAGGTTTTGAGCAGTTCTTCGCTGAAGCTCAACTGGTCTGGGAACGTCCCTACGACTCCCATTACAACTGGCCCGCGATTGAGCAACGTGATGCCCTGAGTGTGGCCGATCGTCTCGCTTCTCTGGATCTCACGCCTTTACAGCGCACCAGCATTGGTGGCTTTCTCGAGATTTTGTCGATGAATCAGCCGCAGAATGCCTCCTATCTGGAGATGATGCGCTGTTGGTCGCTCACGGGGTGGAATTATTCCCTGTTCAATGACTCAGCAGCCCGCTACAAACTCAAGCGCGGCACCGGCGCTCTGGTGCAAGCGATGGCCAGTGATGGTGGCTTTGATGTGATGCTGGACACCAGCGTGACATCCATTCAGCAAACGGCCAACGGCGTGACGGTGACGACAGCAGCTGGTGAGCAGGTGAGTGCCAAGCGAGCAGTGGTCACCGTGCCGCTGAATGTGCTTCACAGCGTGGCGTTTGATCCTCCCCTGAAACCGGTGAAAGTGGAGGCCTCAAAACTCAAGCATGTGGGTGGTGGAGCCAAAGTGTTTTTTGAGGTTGAGGGAGACCCTGGTGCAGTGATGACTCTGGCCAGGTCGACTGACTCTGCGCTGATCGGCAGCTTCACCTATCAGCGCGGTGATCAGCGTTCTGTGTTGGTCGGTTTCAGTTTGGAGCCGGATGCACTGGAACGATCTGTTGCGGATTGGCAACTGGTTCTTGAGGAGTTTGTGCCCGGCATTCGGTTGCTGTCGACCTTCGGACATGACTGGGGAGGCGATGCTCTCTCCCAGGGGAGTTGGTGCACGTACCGCCCCTGCACCTTTGTCCGCTTCGCTGATGAACTACCAAAGCCAGACAACAATCTGTTCTTTGCCTCTGGTGATCATGGCGAGGGATGGCGCGGCTTCATTGAAGGCGCCATTTCCAGCGGATCCAAAACCGCAGTGGCTGTGGCGGCAAGCCTCAACCCCTGAAGCCTCCAATCTCTTCAGTAACGCTGATTAATCAAACAGCCAGCGCAGGCCTAGGTTAACTCCGCTCTGATAGGAGCTGTAGCCATTATTTTCTCTACCTCCTTCGAAATAAGCAATTCCAAAGTATTTATAGGAAAGCGAAATTTGCGCAGAATTTCCAAGTGCATAAGCAATTCCTACCTGAGCTGTTCCACTTAGATCCTCACTGCCACTGAGTCCAAATCCGCCTGCATCGAGATAAGCGAAAGCCTGCCAATCTTCGTTGATTGCGTAAGTGCCGAACATTCCCAGCATTGGCTGTACCCAAGTGTTGCCCCAGCTCACATTTGAAGATTTCTCAAGTTCTCTGGAGTTTGATCGATTAACTTTAACTCCTTCGACAGTTACGTCTGACTTGCCTTTGATATTGAAGTCTGTCGATAGATTTGCATCAATGAATCTTGCACCCACTAAGCCGAGGAAGCTTGTGCTGCCTTTTTTCATGCGCGGTTTTTGAATTGCACCAGCTCGGTATCGCATCGCAAGATCAAAAATTGTTTGACTGGCATCAACATCAACGTCTAAATCGCCTTGAACGCGGATAGTGCGTTTTCGAAGTGGTGAAGCAATGCCTAGTTTGTTTCGTAACGGGTTTTGCGTTTCTAAAAAGGATGATCTTGAGGTGGATGAAGATATGGTTGCATAATTGATCGCAGCTAAAACACCTAATCGCCCGTATTCAAATTGTGCTTTTAAAGTCAATGCCTCATCGATTGACTTGATTACATCCGATAGGGGAAGGTCTACTTTTGTTGTGTTACCGTCAATTGTTGATGTGCTGCGTGTTATCGGAGGTAAGAAAGCGTAAAGGTCGAGATAAACGCGCCAGCTGTCTTCTTCGTCTTCTTCCTTTTCGCTTGCCGAAGCACTGTCGTTGGCTTGGCTCAAGACCAAGGGTTCCATCACGCCCGTAGTGGAGGAATCATTCCCTTCGCTGATCTCATTGTTCAGAGGTTGTCTATCAGCTTGATTGGTTGAATCACTTTCGCTGCCATCTTTGGCTTGATGGCTGCTTTCAATCAGCGAGGCGACATTGGAGTCGCTGGAATGAATCTCGTGAGAATCATTCTGAGGTTGTGCCACGGCCTCGACGCAAAGGGCGCTCAGTGGTGTGAGGAGTGCGAGGGGCAGATAGCGGACCACAAGGAAAATGGAGATTGGGAGAACCGTAGGAGCGGGATTGAAGTCGTGCAGCTGGATCTGATCCCAATCGTGCGAAGTTTTTTGCGTCAGCCTTGGCCTAATTGCTGATTGGTATTAAAGAACGCGTGTTTTTCATTAATGTTGATGGGACCTCTTTTTCGTCGAAGTCTTCGCTTCATCGGGTTGTTGAGCTTCGCGGCCCTTCTGGTCCCTTCAGCTGCTGCAGCTCAGGAACAGCCTCGGTTCCTGATGGATGAGGCGGTTGAATTTGATTTCACCCCGCTGGTGTTGGGTGAGCTTGAAGTCGCACAGGCCCCATCCGACTCACAAGAACCCGGCACGGATAATCAGCCGGTCACGGTGACTCCTGGGGAATCCGCTTCTGCTGAGGATGCCTCATTGGCCAAGGCGGCACAGAATCCGATTGCCAGTTTGATCAGCCTGCCCATTCAATGGAACAGCACCCCTAATAGCCAATGGGCTCCCAATGTGCTTGATCCGCGTGCCAAGCACAATCAGACTCAGAATGTTGTGAATGTGCAGCCCGTCGTTCCCTTCAAGGTGAGCGATGGTCTGACATTGGTGACTCGAACGATTGTTCCTTTCATCTCTCAGCCCTGGGCACGTGGAACCAATATCCAGGCCATGGGTGATATCAATCCTTCGGTCTTTTTTGTGCCGACTCTGAAAGGTAATTTCACTGTCGGGGTGGGGCCAACGCTGATTATCCCCTCGGCGACCGACTCCAGGTTGGCATCGGGGCGTTGGAGTGCAGGTCCTACAGGTGTCTTGGTCTACAGCAAAGGGAAAGTTGTTGCGGGCGGTTTGATCAATAATGTTTGGTCATTTGCGGGAGGAGGTAAAAACGATGTCAATAAGATGTTGATTCAGCCTTTTCTGAATTACAACTTGCCGAAGGGCTGGTATCTCACAAGTTCACCAATTATTACCGCCAATTGGATGAATGAAGATAACAAAGGCTGGATGGTTCCTGTTGGTGCTGGCGTTGGACGTGTTTTTAAGCTTGGAACTCAGCCTATTAATACTTCGCTCAGTGCTTATTATAATCTTGTCAAGCCTAAGATTGCTGGTGAAACTCTTGCCGGAGACTGGACATTTCGGCTTCAGGCGCAATTCCTATTCCCAACTGGTGGTTGAATTATTCTGAACATTTGATTGTTTTAGCACTAGGTATCTTTTTGGAGTCAGTCCGACTCAAACAAGATGCTTTTTTGAATAGGATTCAAGTCTGCTCACAAATTGTGATCTTTGCTGCTCTCTGTTCTTCGCCTCAATATCCTGATTTCATTGATTGACTGACATGACTGACCAGCGCGATCAGATGATTACGATTCCTGCAGGTGAATATGCGATTGGATCTGATTCTTTTTATCCAGAAGAGGCCCCAGTTCGTTCAATCGAGATCCGTTCATTCTTGATCGATGCAGCTCCTGTGACCAACGCCGAGTTTGCGCGTTTCGTGTCGGAGACCGGCTACGTCACCGTCTCGGAAAAGCCACCCGATCCGGTGCTGTATCCGAATCTTCCGCCGGATCAGCAGAATCCGGAATCGGCAGTGTTCATTCCGCCCCCAGCATCGGTGGATCGCAATCAACCGATGTCGTGGTGGGCCTTGATTGAAGGAGCCGATTGGCGCCATCCCCAGGGCCCTGACACAGGTATTGACGACCTGATGGACCACCCTGTGGTGCATCTCGCCTACGACGATGTGCTGGCCTATGCCCAGTGGGCCGGTAAACGGTTGCCCACCGCTGAAGAGTGGGAGGTTGCTGCCAGAGGTGGTCTGTTGCAGCAGAACTACTCCTGGGGTGAAGAGATGATGCCGGATGGTCAGTGGCTGGCCAATGTCTGGCAGGGTTCGTTCCCCTGGACGAATGAACAGACGGATGGATGGTTCTGGACGTCCCCTGTGGGCTCATTCCCCCCCAACGGCTACGGACTTGTCGACATGTGCGGCAATGTATGGGAATGGACTTCCACACTGTTCCCAGTGCCCAAGGGTGAACAGGAGAGGCGAATCATCAAAGGTGGATCCTTTCTCTGTGCCGAGAACTATTGCCATCGCTTTAGGCCGGCGGCATTGATGGGGCAGACCACCGATACGGCCACTTGTCATATGGGTTTCCGATGTGCAACCGATTCAGCCTGAGGAATTGACCAGCTGGTCGCGAATCATCAGTACGCCCAGAACCACGTGAATAAGGGCACCGGCCCAGACCGCTGCTCCACCCGAGAGCGCCTGTGAGCCTAGGATGATGAGAAGCACTGCGGCGCTGCAGTTGTAAACCAGCAGTCCGCGTCTTGCTGATATTGGACAGGGGGATCCCCAGCAGGCAACGCCCAGTCCGATCAGTGCCAGGCCGTACAAACGTGTCAGTTGTTCGCCAGCGTCGCTTGCTGGCGAACTGAACAGCTGTTGCATCACTATCGCTGGCAGCGACAGGAGAGTGACTCCCGTGACCAGTTCAATCGCACTGGCCAGGCGGTAGAGCGTGGAGCGAAAAGGCAAGGCGTCTTCCTCAGCCAATGATCTGCAGGAAAGCTAAGCAAGCATCGTTCTGCCAGACGCAGATGGCTGAAGGTCTGCGGCATCAGCGATTTCGCTCGGTCTGTTGGTCCCAATTGTGCAGATCTGTGCTGCTGCTGATTCTCGATCCCATACCCGCAGCTAACAGAGGGTGTTGAGGTTGTTGCCATGTTCTTGTTGTGAATCACGCCTCTGTAGAGGCTCCTCACAGAGCCCGCTGAGTTGAATGCGAGTCATTTATTGGCCTGTACGCCTGTTCACTTCTTTATTCGATTTTTCAGAATGCTTGATCAAGTAAAAGTGTCCAAGCTGATTCGCCACCTAGCTGTGGGTAGTGGATTGCTATTGCTCTCAAGCCTTTCCACCTCCTGTACGGATCAGAAGCAGGCCTTGGGTGGAAACCTGGATCGGACCAATTTGCCGATTGCCGAGCCAAAGCCTGAAAAGGTCACCAAGGCTCTCCCTTCTGAGGTTCCATTGCCTCCACAGTTTGAGGTGACGGCACCAAAGGATGCCCCCAATGTGGTGATCATCCTTCTCGATGATGTGGGTTTTGCCGCACCCTCCGCCTTTGGCGGTGCGGTGAACATGCCGACGGCGGAAAAGCTGGCTGATAATGGCCTGCGCTACAACAAATTCCACACCACAGCTCTCTGTGCGCCGACCAGGGCGGCTTTGAAATCCGGACGCAATCACCACAAGGTGAATATGGGTTCGATCCCAGAGATCGCAACCGGTTACGCGGGTAATTCCACTGTGGTGCCGGATTATGCCCAGCCGGTTGCTGAGATTCTCCGATTGAACGGCTACAACACCGGTGCCTTCGGCAAGTGGCATGAAACGCCGGGTCGGGAGACCACGGCAGCCGGCCCCCAGACCCGTTGGCCAACGCGGCAGGGATTCGAGAAGTTCTACGGCTTTGTTGGGGCGGAAGACAACATGTGGGATCCAACGATCCACGATGGTGTCACCGTTGTGGATGCACCGAAGAAAGAGGGGTATCACTTCACTGCAGACATGACCGATCAGGCGATCGGTTGGATGCGGCAGCAGAAATCGATCAAACCGGATAAACCATTTTTCATCTATTACTCATCCGCCGGTTCTCACTCCCCTCACCATGTGAGCAAGGAATGGATTGCCAAATACAAAGGCAAGTTCGACGAAGGCTGGGATGTTCTGCGCGAGCGCAATCTTCAGAATCAGATCAAGGCAGGGATTGTTCCTGAAGGCACTCAGATGGCCAAGGCGCCAGACAGCATTCCCAAATGGGACAGCCTCACGCCACAACAGCAGAAAATCTATGCACGTCAGGCTGAAGTTTTTGCTGCTTTCACGGAGTATTCAGATTATGAAGCTGGCCGTTTGGTCCAGGCGATCGATGATCTTGGCGAGCTTGATAACACCTTGGTGATTTACATCACTGGTGATAATGGCGCCAGTCCCGAAGGGGATAGAACTGGTCAGTGGAATTGGAACCACTACCTCAATGGCGTTGCAGAAACGCCTGATGAACAGGAGGCCAAGCTTGAGGAATGGGGTGGTCCTACCACCTATCCCATGTATCACATGGGCTGGGCGATCGCCTTCAATTCACCCTTTGCTCTCTCCAAGCAAGTCGCAGGTGATTTCGGTGGAACACGTAACGGCACGGTGATTCATTGGCCGAAACGCATCCAACAGGGTGGTGGTCTACGCACACAGTTCTCGCATGTGAATGATGTGGCCCCAACAATCCTTGAGGCGGCCAATCTGCCGATGCCTAAGACAATGAATGGCGTTACTCAGATTCCCATGCAAGGAACCAGTCTGATGTATACCTTTGATGCTCCAGATGCCAAAGAAAAGCATGATACGCAGTATTTTGAGATTATTGGTAATCGAGGCATCTATCACAACGGCTGGATGGCGCGGACAACAGTGATGTATCCATGGATGGCGCCGGAAAGAATGAATCCGGTTGCAGACGATTCTGGTTGGCAGCTTTATGACACCACCAAGGATTTCAGTCTCTCGAATGATCTCGCCGATCAGGAGCCTGAACGCCTGATTGCCATGAAGAAGAAGTTCATGGAAGAGGCCATCGCAAATCAGGTGTTGCCGCTAGACGATCGTCTGCTCGAGCGTCTTGTGCCCTCTGTTGCTGGTCGTCCGACACTTCTGGGTGATCGGACGTCGATGGATTTGTATCCCTATGCCTGGAACATGGTCGAGGATTCGATCCTCAATGTGAAGAACACCTCCAGCAGCATTACGGCTCAGTTGGATGTGAAGCCTGGCCAGAAGGAGAGTGGCGTGATCTTCTCCCAGGGCGGTCGCTTTGGCGGCTGGTCTCTCTATGTGGAGAACAACGTGCCTGCTTACACCTACAACTACATGGGTAAGCTTTACACCTTCACTAGTAATGAGCCATTGCCAGTTGGTCAGTCTGAACTTCGCTTTGAGATCGACTACGACGGTGGTGGTGTTGGCAAAGGTGCCGATGTGCGGATGAAGATCAACGATAAAGTTGTTGCTCTTGGTCGCCTTGATCAGACCATCGCTTCTCGATTCTCCATTGATGAAGGTGCTGATGTTGGTCTTGACCGCGGCTCGGCTGTCACGGTCAAGAATATTGGTCCCCAGCGTTACAGCGCCTATGGCGGACAGATTGACAAGGTCACCCTTGAGATCTATCCCAAGGAGACTGATGCCAAGAAGAGCTGATTGAGTCGATCATCAGCTGTTGGATGGTGATGTTGCTCAGGGGAGCAACATCACCATTTTTTATGCGTTGCGAGTGGATGAATTGTGATTTGCAGCGTTGCCTTGTTGAAGCCTAGATGCAACTCCTCATGGAGAGGAGAAGATCTCCGATGACGGCCCAGCATAGGGTTGGAGCTGTCGAGACTACTGAATCCCTCTCTGTTTGATTTGGTGAACAGTGAGGATAGAAGCCTGCATGAGTTTGAATCCTTCTTTATGAGTCTGGGACTCATAAAGAAGGGCAGACCTCTTGAAGAGATCTGCTCCGGTTGATGAAATCGAGCCAATGAGTTCTCGATCAGGTTGTCTTGAGATTTTTTGTTTTGATCATGTAGACCGGACCTTACTTATTTGAGATAGTCCACCTTCATGGTGTGGATCGTGCCGTTGAACTTGAACGGTGCACGCTCTCGATAGTCCATGGAAACCGGAGAGCCGAGAGCCTGACCAACGTCAAGGCAGTCATTCGCCGTCAAAATCAGAGCTGCTGGTCTCGGCACCATGCCATCGATCACTTGCGTGCCATTAAGGGAGCACTTGATTGACAGCGGACCCCTCGGATTGTCGTCGGTGTGCTGGGTGATGATTTCCAGTGTGTGGCGACCAGCTGGCAGCGGCTGAGCAGAACGCAGCTTGGTGCGTTCAATGATGAACAGGTTGTACTCATAGATGAGCACCCCTTGATCCATATACAAGGTGAGACCACCTGAATTGGCACCGAGTTTGTAAAGCACACCACTGGCATTCTCAGGAATTTCGATGTCGAGGGCGACCCTGTTGTCGAGGGAGCCGAGTCGTGGTGCGCAGGGTTCTGGAATTCTGGTGATCGTGCCTGGGAACTTCCAGGATGTCGCATCGGGTGCAACCTTCAATTCCGGATGGAACACGAGGGTCCAGAGGCCGCCGCCGACTGGCAGGTTCTTGTATTTGGCCGATTCCACCAGGAACTGATTCTTGAGCGCCTGCAGTTTCTCGGGATGCTGATCGGCGAGGTTATTGGCCTGGCTCCAGTCCTCCTCGATGTTGTATAGCTCCCACTCGTCGGTGTCGGGTGACCAGGTGAAGATGTCGGGGTCAAAGCCCTTCACCCAGGGCAGGCGAGGTCCAACGGCGCTTGCCATCCATCCTTCGTGATAAATGGACCGTGATCCAAAGATGTCGAAGAACTGGGTTGTCAGTTGACCCGGTGCATCAGGAGCATTGAGGGCGTAGGCAAAGCTGGTGCCGTGCATGGGATCCTGCGTGACGCCATTCACCATCTTGGGTGGCGTGATTCCCACCAGCTCGTAGATCGTTGGCACCAGATCGCAGACATGGTGGAACTGGGCACGAGGTTTGGGATCCGGCTTGATGCCCTTGGGCCACTTGATCATCATGGGATTGCGGGTGCCGCCCAGGTAAGACCCCATCAGCTTCAGACCTTGATAGGGCGTGCTGCCCGCCCAGGCCCAGCCTGCGTGGTACATGTTGTCGACCAGCGCAGAGCCAATGGCATTGAGTCCGCCCAGGTCATCGAGCACCTTGATGTGCTCATCGACCTCCGTGGCAATGCCATTTTGAGCAAGAAGCTCTGAGATGGTTCCTTCCTGGCCTTCTCCGGAGGAGCCGTTGTCGCCCCAGATGTAGACAACCAGTGTGTTTTCTTCGTATCCGAGCCGTTCAATCTCGGAAAGGATGCGACCAACCTGATGATCTGTGTGTTCGGCAAAGCCAGCCAGTACTTCCATCAAACGCGACTGGAAAGGCTTCTGGTGATCGGGGATGGAGTCCCACCCCGCCAGGCGGGGGTGGCGGGGTGTGAGCTGGGCGTTCTCGGGAATCCAGCCCTTGGCCTTGGCGTTCTTGAAGGCGCGTTCGCGATAGGCATCCCAGCCATCGTCGAATTTGCCCTTGTACTTATCAGCCCATTCATTGTTCACATGGTGAGGACCATGCAGGGCGCCGGATGCCCAGTACATGTAGAAGGGCTTCTCGGGACGCAGAGCGTTATGGGTCTGCAGCCAGTTGATAGCATCATCGGCCAGGTCTTCACTGATGTGATATCCCTCCTCCGGTGATTTCGGTGGCATCACCACCGTGGTGTTGCGCACCAGATGGGGCTCGTATTGGGAGGCTTCTCCCGCCAGGAATCCATAGAAGTATTCAAAGCCGAGTCCGGTCGGCCAGTTTTCAAAGGGACCGGCGGCAGAGGTCTCTGTGGCTGGAGTGTTGTGCCATTTGCCCCATGCAGCGGTGGCGTAGCCATAGTTGCGCAGAACGTCGGCCTGCAGGGCGCAGCTTTCGGGAATCCGGCCTGAGTAACCGTCCCAGTCGTTGGCGAATTCACAGATCTGGCCATTGCCCACAAAGGTGTGGTTGCGACCGCAAAGCAGCGAAGCACGTGTCGGAGAACACATCGCTGTGGTGTGGAAGCGATTGAAGCCAACGCCGTCGTCTTTGACCGCCTGCAGGTTGGGTGTGTGAATATCCCCTCCCAGACAATCCGGTAGCGCTGGACCGGCGTCGTCGATCAGCACCACAAGAATGTTGGGTGCATCATCTGGAAGATATCTTGGATCGGGGAGCGGGCTGTACGTCGAGTCCTGCATCGTTGTACTAGCTTTGCTTCCCGACGGTTTGGCGGGGAAAGGCAGGATCGACCCGTCGACTTGTTGGCTTGTTGTCATGAATGAGAGGGCTGTGGTGTCAGTGCCATCCCTCATTTGGTAGCCGTCTGCTCTGGTCAAGCCAAGTGTTGCTGGTCAGCTGCTTCCTTTTGCTGATCGGATGTTTCAGCGATTGGTTCCCTGGGCACTTCGTGGTTTCGCTGTGCAGGGGTATAGAACGACGTTGGATCTGTATCGAAGGGCTTTTAACAGCATCCAGTTCTTCATCAAGTATGTCTCAAAGATCCCGGCAGCATCATGGTCTTGATGGCTTGTGGTGGGATCAATGCGGTTGATTGCGTTGGTGATTTTTCAAGCGATGGCTGATCCAGCCAGGCCCAACCAGGCCGAGAATGATGATGGTGAGTGTTGTGGTGAGACGACTGGAGAGAGTTCTTGCTTCTTCCAGTCCGTTGAACACGAACGCAATGGCGACCAGAACTCCGAAGACTCCTGTGAACGTTCCACTGAGGGACCTGAGCAGGTCTCCGATCGAGCGGCCCTCAACAGCATCAGGGTCGATGCCGACATGGCGACCGGCCAGAACACCTGTGATGCCCAGAATGACGATCAGAGCCAGTCGCTCCCAGGGTGAGTAGGCAGATCCAACTTCGCCGGCCCGCTGCATCACATACACCATCGAGGATGCTGTGCCTAGGAAGCTGCCGGAGCAAAGCCCGATGCTGCCCCACCACTGCGCTGGTGTTTTCAGGCGATTGCGCAGCCTGCTCAGCAGGATCAAGAAGATGCAGCTGATCGTGACATCTGCGAGCAGCGGCAGACTCAGATTGATGGCGTAGCCAATCCCGGCGCCGAGCAGCAATGCAGCCATATCGGCTCCCTTGCGAGGGTTCTGTTTCAGCAGCAGCTTCGGATCTGATGGGGTTTTCATGGATTCGCTCTAAGCGTCTCTTGTGATCTGTTCCTGGCTTGCATTGGCCTGGCGCCATTTCATGAACGGTGCTGTACCAACTGCCGTCACGACGACGTACCCCACCACGGCCGCTTTGAGGTCAATCGCGTTAGGAGCCATGCCTTGAATGATGAGCAGGGCAAGACCTGGATTACGCATAGAAACCACCAAAGGAAGTGTGCTGCGTTCGTCGTTGTCGTCGCCTGCAACGACATATCCCAGTCCGATCCCGACCCAGGTGAGGATGAACATCAGCAAGGCTCCTCTGAGGTTGCCGATCAAGATCGGCGTCACCTTCGGCAATGCCACGATCAGGATCAGGGCTAGCAGCACCAGCAAGAGGATGCTCGCGCCTTTTTGAATCACCGGATTCCAGCGTTCAGACCATTCCGTACACCAGCGCCGCAATGACACGCCCACAAGCAGCGGAATAAGTTGCACGGTGAAGACCTGGAAGGCGACGTCCTTGGCGGAGACGCTCCAGATGGTCTCCCCCGCTTCCAATGGCAGCTGAGTGACCCACAGCGGCACAGTGATAATGGCGGCACAGGCTGACCAGAACTGCAATCTTGTGGCCAGTTGAGGGTTTTCCGCCAGCTTCCTGCTCTTCAGAGCGATCATTGGCGCGCTGGGACAGATTGTCATCAGCATCACCGCTGTTGTAATGGCAGGAGACAGCCCTTGTCCAAGTGGGGTCCGCAGCAGCAGCAAAGCCGCCAGTGGCAGGACCACGCATGTTGCCAACAACACGCGCGCGATCAGTGCTGGCCTGTGTTTCAGCAAGTCGAACTGCAGGCTGGGCAGATTCAGGCCCAGAGACACCATGATGAAAAACAGGGCCAGAGAGATCAGCAGTGACATGGCAAGAGAGAGAGATTTGACAGTGATGCGGGAGAGGCCATGGGATCAGATAAAGCCGGACAGCAGTAAGAGAAATGCAATCACTCCGATCACCAGTACAGCTGTTGCTGTGGCAATCGAAAGTGATGGCTCGTCCCGGTAGAGGTACGGGTCATTGCGCAAGCGCACCAGTTCACGTTTGTGTTGCCTCATGGCAATCAGCAACGTGAAAATGCCAACCCCGATGAATCCCATCGACATCAGCTGCACGCCGACGTCGTTGCCGGAGTTGGTTTCGCCTCCTGCATCGCGGATGGCACTGATGATTTTGTCGAGACCGAATCCAAAACTGATCAGAGCCAGAGCTGTTCGGATCCAGGCCAGTGTTGTGCGCTCAGCCGCGGCGCGATTTCGGGTTTTGGCCAGCTCAGTATTGGTATTGCTCATCCGTGTGGGAAGGGCTGACCGCTGTCGACAGGGTAGAAATCGCCGTGATTGACGTCATCCTGAACTGCTCCCGATTGTGCTGGATTGCAGCGTTTTGCTATTCACCAACTGGTGATCGTTGTCTTTGCCATTCACAATCACCGCAAACTGCGAGCAATCATTGATGGAGTGGGCTGAACATCTGCTGGCGCATTCAGCCGAAGCATTGCGCTTGATTCTTGAGTGCCTTTCGGTGCTTTCTGTTGCGGTTGGCTTGATTGCGGTATTCAGTCGCGGTGGGCCGTTGCGTCTGCGGGCGATTCCACCGCATCTCATGCAGCGGGGACCGCTGACCGCAGCGCGCCTGACCTTCGGTGGATGGGTAGCTCTGGCTCTGGAGTTTCAGCTTGGCGCCGATGTGGTGCAGACCACCATCAGTCGCGAAGCATCGGCTTTGATTCAGCTGGGTGCAGTGGCACTGGTGCGTACATTTTTGAATTACTTTTTGAGCCTTGAGCTCAAAGAAAAAGAGCAGACTCCGTGATGAAGTCTGCTCCCTGCCATTGTTGATCAGTTGGATCGATCGTGACTGGCTGTCTTAGTCGGTGTAGTCCACGTTCATCTGATGGATGGTGCCGTTGAACTTGAACGGAGCACGCTTGCGGTAGTCCATGGAAACCGCCGAGCCCAGTGACTGGCCCACATCAAGACAATCGTTGGCGGTGAACAGCAACGCAGCCACTCGGGGCACGATGCCGTCGATCACCTGTGTGCCATTGAGGGATGCCTTGATGGAAATGGCGCCCCTTGGATTGTCGTCGGTGTGCTGGGTGATGATCTCCAGTTTGTGGCGACCGGTTGGCAGCGGCTGGCTGGAGCGCAGCTTGGTGCGTTCAATGATGAACAGGTTGTACTCATAGATGAGCACTCCCTGATCCATGTACAGGGTGAGACCACCTGAATTGGCACCGAATTCGTAGAGCACACCACTGGCGTTTTCTACAATCTCAAGATCGAGGACGACCTTGTTGTTGAGACAACCAAGCCGAGGTGCGCAGGGCTCTGGAATTCTGGTGATGTTGCCTGGAAGTTCCCAGGACTTGGCATCGGGTGCAACCTTCAGTTCCGGGTGGAAGATGACGGTCCAGAGTCCTCCGCCGATGGGAAGATTCTTGTATTTGGCCGATTCCACCAGGAACTGATTCTTCATCGCCTGCAGCTTCTCGGGATGCTGATCGGCGAGGTTATTGGCCTGGCTCCAGTCCTCCTCGAGGTTGTACAGCTCCCACTCGTCAGTGTTCGGCGACCAGGTGAGGATGTCGGGGTCGACGCCTTTCACCCAGGGCAGGCGAGGACCAACGGCGCCAGCCATCCAGCCTTCGTGATAGATGGACCGTGATCCAAAGATGTCGAAGAACTGGGTCTTCAGTTCACCCGGTGCATCTGGTGCATTGAAGGCGTAGGCAAAGCTGGTGCCGTGAATGGGATCCTGCGTAACACCGTTCACCATTTTGGGTGGCGTGATTCCCACCAGCTCGTAGATCGTTGGCACCAGATCGTTGCAGTGGTGGAACTGAGCACGAGGCTTGGGATCCGGCTTGATGCCCTTGGGCCACTTGACCATCATGGGGTTACGGGTGCCACCGAAGTAAGACCCCATCAATTTCATGCCTTGATAAGGCGTGCTGCCCGCCCAGGCCCAGCCAGCGTGGTACATGTTGTCGACCAGATCGGAGCCAAGGGCATCGAGACCTCCCAGGTCGTCGAGCACCTTGATGTGCTCATCGATCTCCGTGGCCACGGAATTCTGAGCAAGCAGCTCTGAGATGGTGCCATCCTGACCTTCACCGGAGGATCCGTTGTCTCCCCAGATGTAGACAACCAGGGTGTTCTCCTCATATCCGAGTCGTTCAATCTCGGAAAGGATGCGACCAACCTGATGATCTGTGTGTTCGGCAAAGCCAGCCAGCACTTCCATCAAACGCGACTGGAAGGGTTTCTGATGATCGGGGATGGAGTCCCAAGCTGCTAAGCGGGGGTGGCGTGGCGTGAGCTGGGCGTTCTCGGGAATCCAGCCTTTGGCTTTGGCATTTTTGAAAGCCTTCTCGCGATAGGCATCCCAACCCTCGTCGAACTTGCCCTTGTACTTATCAGCCCACTCCTTGTTCACATGGTGAGGACCATGCAGGGCGCCGGATGCCCAGTACATGTAGAAGGGTGCGTCCGGGCGAAGAGCTTTGTGGGTCTGCAGCCAGGTGATGGCGTCATCGGCCAGATCTTCACTGACGTGGTATTCCTTGCCCTCTTGTTTCGGAGGCAATACGACTGTGGTGTTGCGCACCAGATGGGGCTCGTACTGGGAGCATTCGCCGGCGAGGAAGCCGTAGAAGTATTCAAAGCCGAGTCCGGTCGGCCAGTTTTCGAAAGGACCTGCAGCCGTGGTTTCCGTCGAAGGTGTGTTGTGCCACTTGCCCCATGCTCCGGTGGCGTAGCCATAGTTGCGCAGAACGTCGGCCTGCAGAGCGCAGCTTTCAGGAATCCGGCCTGAGTAACCATCCCAGTCGTTGGCTAATTCACAGATCTGGCCGTTACCCACGAAGGTGTGGTTGCGACCGGTCATTAACGAAGAGCGTGTCGGAGAACACATCGCTGTGGTGTGGAAGCGATTGAAGCCAACGCCACCGTCTTTGACCGCCTGAAGCGTGGGCGTGTGGATTTCACCGCCGAGGCATTCCGGCATTGCTGGACCGGCGTCATCGATCAGCACCACAAGAATGTTGGGTGCATCGTCTGGAAGGTACCTGGGATCGGGGAGTGGGCTGTACGTCGAGTCCTGCATCGTCGTGCCAGCCTTGCTTCCCGAGGGTTTGGCGGGGAAGGGCAGGATCGACCCGTCGACTTGTTGGCTTGTTGTCATGAATGAGAGGGCGGTGGTGTCCATACCATCCCTTCGTTGTTAGCCGCTCTGCCTAGTGCTGCCGCTAACTGCGTTGCCAGGTGTGCACAAACGGGATCTGAAACAATTGCTACCGGCTCGTGGATTTAAGCCAGGTTTCACTTGGGCTTTCGGCAAAAACTTGCTGATACGCCTTGGCGAAATGACCTCGACTTTGAAAACCGTAGTGCTGGGCAATCTCTGAGATCGTTCGAAATTTTTGATCTGCGCGTGCATCTGGTGAACGCAGAATCCAGTTCACTTGCTCCAGTCGCACCCGTTTCATCATCTCCATCGGACCCATGCCGAGTGATTCTTTAGTGCCTTGGATTAATGTACGCCTTGATGCGAAGAGAGATTCGCTGATCTGGTCAAGATTGTAATCTTGAGCTGTGTTCCTGAAGCCCCAGGAAACAAATTCTCTGACTAGCCGTTGTCTTGGTGACGGCGCATAGGATAGAAAATTAGAATTTGTTCTGTTGGAAATTGCTTCTAAAAATGAATTGTATAGATGATTTGTTGTTTGTCTGCGCTGCTGAGGCGTGAGTGGCTGATGATCAAGGTAATATTGAAACTTTTTGCGGAAATTAGCATGCAGTATGGGGTCAATTTGTAATCCATTGTTTGTTTCCAATTGTTCGATAATATCTTCGGAGTCGCGATGGCTTAAGAATGCGTTGAAGCGACTGGTTGATAGAATTGCCAGGTAAATTGTGGTATTAGCTGAAAGTTGAAAATGCGATTCAATTTGCCCTTGGCGAAAGCCATTGAGTGAATATCGTGCGAGCGGAATATTGAAAAGTCGACATTCTTCGACCAAGCCTGTGGCTTCGAGGCAGAAGCTCATGCAGTCAGGGCCTCTCTCTCCATTCAGCAGCAAGTGCTGATTGGTTTGCAGCTCGATCAAAACAATGCTGCCTAGGTTGGCGAGTCTGAAGCGCCCCTGCAGCCGACCTTGGCTGAGTTGAACCGCGTCAAAGCTTTTTCCAATTAGCTTGAACAGCTGTTTGAGCTCGCTGGCAGAGTGAAAGGGCAAATCCATGCTCTGCTGAGGCTGAGAGCCTCCAGGCTGTTGGCTCTTGCCTCCAGTGCTGGCAACGCTTGTGAACACGGATCTGCAAAAGCAGATGACAATTTATACCTTTTTCAATGGTTAAGCTGAAATTAGTGAACGTACGTGTATGACCGATGCGTCGCGGCGTTGATCGACAAGTAGCCGGGGGCTGTATCACGCCCCGCACGTTGGCTGCAGCTCTGGCAATGACCCGACCTGCGCCAAGTCGATTGTTTGTAGGGCTGCAGCTCGGCTTGGGCGGATTGTTGTTGCAGCCGTTCGCCTGGTTGCAGTCTGTGTTTTGGGGCCGTGCCCTGAAGCGTCTTGATTTACCTGATGATCCGGTCATCGTGATCGGTCACTGGCGCAGCGGTACCACTTATCTCCATCAGCTGATGGCTGCAGATCCTGGTGCAGCCACTGCCAGGAACGCTCTCACGGTGGCTCCGCAGGTGTCTCTGCTGCTGAAGCCGTGGATCATCACTGTTCTCAATCGCCTGATGACGGCAACACGTCCGATCGATGCTGTGCCCTGGAGTGCTCTGGATCCTCAGGAGGACGAAATCGGACTGGCTCGTCTCACTCTTGACACCAACATGGCTGGAGTGGCATTTCCTCAGGATTACCTGAGGCATTTTCATCGCTGTGTCCTCTCAACCACCCGAGACTTTCAGCGAAAGCTGTTGCACTTTGTTCGTCTTACCTGGGCCCATGATGGGGAGGGAAAGCGATATTTATTGATTAAAAATCCAACCCACACTGCGCGGGTGACCTTTTTGTTGGATTTGTTCCCGAAAGCACGTTTTGTGTTGATGAAACGAGAGCCTGTGGATGCAGTCCGGTCTTTGACGTTGGTGAAGCAGAAACTTGCCGATCTGGTCGGTCTGCAGCCGGCACCGGATCAGCAGCGGCAGGTCGAGGAAACGGCGATGGCTCATCGTTTATTGCTGGAAGCCTTTGAAGCCGCCCGTCCACAGATTCCCGCTGGTCAGCTGGTGGAGGTGAATTACGACGAATTGGTGGACTCGCCGATGAACACTGTTGAAAGGATCTACCGCGAGCTTTCCATCGAGGGCTGGGATCAGGCTTGTGATGCTGTTCAAGCCAGGGTCGAACGTGCGCGGACCTACAACCCTTCTCAGGTTCTATTGGAGCCCAAGGCGGAGAAGCGTCTGCAGGAGCTGATGGCACCTGCAAACGCTTCAACCACCGACTAGCCCTTACTTGCCAAAGGCCACCTGGCAGGCGGCATTGAGCAGCTGGGCTTCGTTGCCGTTGTTAGGCGTTCCACCGTTGATGGTTCCTTGCCGGCAATCGGCATAGAACCTCGCTGTGGAGTCGCCGTCATCGGCCTCGAACGTCACGGTGTCGCCCGTGGCGGTGACGCTGGGGTAGTAGAGGGAGTACTCCGAGTCGGGTACAACGATGTAACTCACTTCGTTGCTCTGGGCTGTGTTGACCAGGCTGTTAATCACACCGAAGGTGGCCATGCTTGCCACGCCCCAGGCCGCTGCCCGGCCTGGGTACCAGCCCCAGTTGTTGTAGTAGGAACCGCCGTACCAACCGCTGTTCCAGGGGCGGTTGTTGTACCAGTTGTTGCCGCTGTACCAACCGTTGCCGTAGCGATCCCAGTTGTTGATCGCCTTGCGCCGATTGTCTGATCGTGTGTTGAACCGATCGTTGCGATTGTTCTGACGTGTGTTGAAGCGGTCGTTGCGATTGTTCTGGCGGTTGGAGCTGTTGTTGCGCACCTGGCTCTGGCGGTTGCTCCTGGTGTTCTGCCTGTTGCTTTGGCGATTGGTGCTGTTAGTGCGTGCCTGGCCCTGGCGGTTGCTCCTGGTGTTCTGGCGATTGCCCTGGCGGTTCGCGCTGTTGGTGCGTGCCTGACCTTGGCGATTGCTCCGCGTGGTTTGTCTGGTGCCCTGACGACTGCTCGAACGGCTGCCTGATCTGCTGCCTGAGCGACTGCCGCTGTAGTTGCTGAATCCAGTGCGGCCACCACTTCTGGAGCTGCTGCGTGAACTGCTGCGTGAGCCGCGTGAACTGCTTCTGGAGCTGCTTCGAGAGCCTCCCCGTGATCCGCCGCGTGAGCCACCGCGAGAGCCGCCGCCACCGCCGCGGCGCTGGGCCAGCTGGATGTTCTCACTTGTACCTGTGGTGGCTGCTGAATCAGTGCCGATGGCTGCTAGTCCAGCTGCTGGTTGCAGTGCCAGAACCAGACCCAGCAGGCCGGCGAGACGACGCCTGGAGGATCGGCGAGTGTTGATTGTCATTGTCTGATGGCCTCCTTCAGCCGATCACAGCCGTTGTCGAAACAAGCCACATCCACGCGGCCATTGGCAGCGAAGACCATTCCCACCTTGGTGCGGCCCTGCATGGCATCACCGCTGCCGACCAGCACGTCGGCGAGATATTTGGGATTTTTGACACAGAAGGCGTCGTTGTTGAAACAGAGCTCCTCAGTTCTGAAATCGATTGTGGCGTTCTTCACCGATTTCCAAGGTGTCGTGTCGCTGGCTCGGCCTTCAATACGCACGTATGGATCGTCGATCACGCGATAACTCACGGTCTTGGATCCAAATTGGTGAACGTATTCAGTGGTGTCGTCGACATTGGATGCCACGACATTGCAGGAGTAGGTTTGACCTGCGCTTCTGCAGGTGGTTTCCAGGGTGTAAAGCTCCTGGGCCACCGCTGCGGATGCGCTGAGGCTGCCGAGCAAGACCGTCAGGCCCGTCAGCACCCTGCAGCGAACGAAGCTGTGCATGGGTGTAGGGGGTCGCGGAGGATTGCAATCCTCCATTTCGACACCATGACCATGAATGGCTCACCAGACCGTGGTTCTGCCTGATCGGGATCAGCTTGGCTGTTCAGAGGTACCTTGGCGCTAATGATTCTTCCTTCTGTTGTGCTCCGCCCCGTCGTTGTTGCGTTGGTGCTGTCACTGTCGTGTGCCGGTTCTGTTCATGCCCTGGAGGACTGCAGTCTGATCAAGAGGCTGATGAACACACTCGGTGCCTCAATGGCTCGCAATCGGATGTTGATCGCGGCCTCGCAACAGACCGGAGAAAACAAGGCACAGGCCGAGCAAGCGAGTGAATTGCTTTCGCGTCAGACCCGCAATTACAGAGATTTGAGGGAGGATTATGAACGCAACCGGTGTGGTCGTGACTGGGAATGATGCACAGGCCGAGCGCCGTCAGCGCCTGCATGAGCTTCTGCTTGCCCTGATCGCTCGCCAGGACGACTTTGAGCTGATGGATGCCGACGGCCCCTCCGGATTCGCCAGCTCAGGCGCTGGTGAAGGCCCAGCGGAAGCAGCACGCTGGTTGGATCGCAACCGGCGGGTGTTGCAGCACTATCAATCACTGGTGCGCACGGCAGTGACGTTGGATGCCCTGTTGGATGCCGAGCAGGTTCAGCCCTCCAGGAAGATCTGAGCCATCTGGGCAGAACCATTAGAACAGTGCCATCTGCTGAGAAGGATGCTGGGTGGCAACGGCTGGGAAGTGCGTTGATCCAACCGCATTCACCATTGCCATTCCGGGATGTTCCTTCTGGCATTGAGCACAGACCGTTCAGGTCTGGCAGGCTGGGGCGACTTTCCGCCTTTCCATGGCTCCGCTTGGACTGACTGCTTTGCGTTCGCTGCTGCGCCGCAGGTCCCGTCCTAAATCCTGGAGTGCACCACAAGCCAGCTGGAGCAGGCCCTTCGGATTGAACTGGGATAAGCCCTATACGGTTCGTTATGCCAGCAACCTTGATGACGGCCCCAATCACGGCATGCCCCTGGGTGGCTTTGGGGCTGGCTGCATCGGCCGTGCTCCCGATGGCAATTTCAACCTCTGGCATCTCGATGGCGGTGAGCACTGGTTCGGCGTGCTGCCCGACTGTCAGTTCGCTTTGTTTGAAGACAACGGCACTAACAAACGCGCCCATGCCCTGGCGGTGAAGCCGCAGGCGGATGCCTCCCGACCTGAAGCGTCCGATTTCCTTCAGTCATGGGATTGGTATCCCGCCAGCACGCAGGAGTGCAGCACCGGAACCTACGCGGCCCGCTATCCGCTCAGCTGGATGAACTACGACGGCGTTTACGCCGCCGATGTGCATTGTGAGGCCTTCAGCCCGATTCTCCCTGGCGATTACCAGCGCACCAGTTATCCGGTCGCGGTGTTTGTGTGGACTCTGAGCAACCCCACCAAGAATCCTCTTGATCTCTCGCTGTTGCTGAGCTGGCGCAACACCAGTGGTTGGTTCACCAACACCGACGCCTCTGCTGAAGTGCATTTCCGCGATGACGGCAGCCCGGAGCACAACTACGCCCCGGCGATCGGCCGAACCGAGGGGCAACGCAACCGTTATGTGGATGAAGGCAAGCTGCGGGGAGTGCTGCTTGAGAGCAATGTCTCCGCACCGATCGCTGAAGGCGAAGGGCAATGGTGCATTGCAACAGCTGAGCAACCAGGCGTGATCATTCAACGCTGCAGCCGCTGGAACCCTGCGGGTGATGGCAGTGAGCTGTGGAACAGCTTCAGCGATGACGGCTCGATCCCCAACAGCAACAATGATCGGCACAGTGGCAGCGATGATCCGCTCAGCGCAGCCCTGGCGGTGCGTTGTCATCTGGATCCCGGGGAGAGCATCGAGATCCCTGTGGTGATCAGCTGGGATCTACCGATCACGGCCTTTGCTACCGGCAGTAAAGCCCTGCGTCGTTACACCGATTTCTTTGGATCTGGTGGCAACCAGGCCGCGGCGATTGCCGCCGAAGCACTGCGCGACTGGAAGCAGTGGAGGGATCAGATCGACGCCTGGCAGCAGCCGGTGCTGCAGCGCAATCAGCTGCCGGAGCCGTTGCGCATGGCGTTGTTCAATGAGCTCTACGACCTCTGCAGTGGTGGCAGCCTCTGGAGTGCGGCATCACCTGAGGATCCCCACGGTCGTTTCGGCGTACTCGAGTGTGTCGACTACGCCTGGTACGAAAGTCTGGATGTACGCCTGTACGGATCCTTTGCCTTGCTGCAGCTTTGGCCGGAGCTGGATAAGTCGGTGTTGCGCAGCTTCGCGCGGGCCATCCCTGCGGCGGATGCCACCCAAAGGCCGATCGGTTGGTATTTCACCCAGGGCAAGGGCCGGGTGGAAGCTGATCGCAAGGTGAAGGGTGCAACCCCGCATGATCTCGGTGCGCCCAACGAGCAGCCCTGGGATGCCACCAACTACACCGCCTATCAAGACTGCAATCTCTGGAAGGATCTCGGCAGTGATTTTGTGTTGCAGGTGTGGCGCACCTACAAGCTGGCCCCCAGCGGCGAAGATCTGGGTTTTCTGGCGGAGTGCTGGCCAGCTGCTGTTGAAGCGCTGCGCTACCTGAAAACCTTTGATGTGAATGACGACGGCCTTCCGGATAACGGCGGAGCGCCGGATCAGACCTTCGACGACTGGCCCCTGAAAGGTGTGAGCGCTTACTGCGGTGCGCTCTGGATCGCTGCTCTGGAGGCCGCATTGGCCATCGCCCAGACGCTGCAGCTCAAAACCGGACTGGAGACCTCCGCTGAGCAGCATGAGTTCGGCGGCTGGTTGGAGCAATCGCGCAGCAATTTCGACAAGCTGCTCTGGAACGGCGAGTTTTACGACATCGATGCAGAAAGTGGCACGCCGGTTGTGATGGCGGATCAGCTCTGCGGTGATTTCTATGCCCGTTTGCTCGGACTGGAGCCCGTGGTGAGTGAAGCCAACAGCCGCAGCACGCTCAAGGCGGTGAAGGAAGCCTGTTTTGACAAGTTCGAAGGCGGAACCTTGGGTGTGGCCAATGGCCTGCGTCGTGATGGCACGCCACTGGATCCCAACGGCACTCATCCGCTTGAGGTGTGGACCGGCATCAACTTCGGCATCGCCAGCTATTTTCAGCTGATGGGCGAAGGGCAAACAGCAGAAGCGATTTGCTCAGCGGTGGTGAAGCAGGTGTATTCAGGTGGGCTGCAGTTCCGCACGCCGGAAGCGATTACGGCCGTGAATACTTTCCGAGCCTGCCACTATCTGCGAGCCATGGCGATCTGGGGGCTGTGGGCAACTCAGACAGACTGGGAGGTGATTCCAGGCTCCGAGCGTTAATAGAAAAACAGTAAGTTTTGAGCTGGATGATATTATTCAGTGAGGTGATTTGATTGGCTAATCGAAACTATGAATTTATTAGATTGCATAGGCTGTTTGTTCGTTCAACTTGCTCAAGTAATTGCGTGCTATTGAAAGATGCATCGACACAGCTGGTATCATATCGATGTATCGGAATAGCCCAGTACGCCCGCAAAAAGTAATGTGAGGCTTGCTTTTTGCGATCTTCTCGTAGCGCTTAAAAAGTTCTTCTGAAGCTTTTGTTTTGACTGGGTAGTAGTACTCGCCTGGATTATTCTTCATGCTGCAGGGCTCTTCTAAGGTGATTTGATATGGTCCAGGCCCTTTGCCAGGAGAGTTGGGGAGTAGGCACCATTGCGTCATTCGAGTGTATGGACCGGAATCAGTGAAATTCACTTGTGTCGCTGATTGCTTGCTGTTGGAAGTGGTTTGATGAAATAAGATTGACCTGTAAGGTAAGTGTCCATAGCAGTAGTCAAAGTATTGATCAATCGGCACCGCAAGAAAACAGTGATCATAACCGGACTCCATGTCTTTGGAGAAAGTACGATTTAAATGCACCTCGATTAATGGATGATCCAATAGATGTTCAAATAACGATGTATAGCCATTACTTGGTAATGCTTGAAAGGTATCCGTGAAATACCGATCATCGCGGTTGGTTCTAACTGGCAGTCGAGCGCCGACGCTTACTGCAAGTTCTTTGGCGTCGACGCCCCACATTTTTTTTGTGTAAGGGCGAAAGAAAAGATCAGCAAGTTGATCGCCGACATTGGCTTGGAAAAGTTGATCGGAATTTGTTGGTGTTATTCCATGAGCGCGCAAAGAGTCGAGAAATTTTTGAGTCTCATCATTGTTCGAAAGTTCAAGATTGAATATGTCCTCCAGTGTTGTGCGGTTGATGGGTAGTGGAGTGGTTTCTCCGCCCTGTAATAAGGCGCGAACACGATGCTCGTAGGGGACCCAGCTACAAAAACGACTTAAAAAATTTACCGCTTCGGAATTAATATTTCCATGTAAAAGATGAGGGCCGTAGCGGTGGACTCGCTCATTCTGTTCATTCAATTCGTCGAAAGCATTTCCTCCAATATGAGAACGTTTTTCAATGATTACAGATCTGATTCCTGCCTCGGCAAGGACTCTGCCAATGGTTGCTCCAGCAAAACCAGCTCCAACAATGAGTACTGTCATTTTTTCATACTCACTGCATGTTCAAGCTGTTGGTGTATTTCTTCGTCAACAGTAAAGCCCATGGCAGTCATCAGTCTAAGTCGTACTAAATATTCTTCCTCTTTACTGGTTAGGCCGTTGCTGAATTTTAGGTTCACAGATCCTAAGGGCCTGAGATGGCTCATTGCCGCGAGGTCAATCGCTCCGAAACGCCATGCTTGCATTTCTGCTGCACATAGAGGTAGTGCAAAGCGGTCATATCCATAGGCTGATTTAGTCGATGCCAGAAATGGCATCGACAGATCCAAAAGATCTTTGCGGATGAAAGGTGCTTGGAGCTCCACAATCGGTAAGCGATGGAGTGAGGTACACGCACGCTGACGTAGCCAGGGATATTCCTGACTTGTAGGACTGTTCAGGCTTAAGGAAGGCTGCGCTGCTGAGAGATGATGCATTCTAGATAATGCCATCACTGTATTGATATCGCTTGTTCGCAGGCACAGATCATCATCTAAAAATGCAACATAGTGATCCTCTGGGGGCATGTCGAGCTGATGCCATGCGGACTCCATTAGCTCACCTTTGCACTCTGTCTTCTCACTGATGACTTGCCAGTTTTGTGGATTATCCGATTGGGCAATGCCTTGGCCTGTCCAGTCGAACAGCACAACGCGGCAGGCTAGAGGCTGATCCACTATCACACCGTGTTGACCTTGCTTGCAGGTGATGACGACTAGATCGTTGTTGTAGGCACCTGGTGCAATCACAGGATCGCCTAATTCGATGGGCTCTTGCTGATTGAGTTGCTCCACAGCTGCTGCCATTTCTGGCAGGAACTGATCACTGTGACTCCCCAAAACCCAGCGTGCCCAGCACTGCCGTTCAGCCTCTGATCGATCGAGTAGTAGCTCTGGTAAAACTTTTTTCACGCTGCCTGCTGATCGGATTTCTCTGTCTTTAAAACTGTTTGAGCGAGCTCAAGAAATGCCCAGTCGGCGGAATAAAACTGATGCAGGGCTCTGAGAGCCTCAGGTGTGAGATGTTGACGCTTCAAACGCCGCCAGGGATTCTCATCTTCAAGATCTCTGGAAACATGTTGAGATGATGCATCAATCTCCATTCCGCTGACTGTTTGCCAGTGCTCAATCAGTTCATTGATGTTCTCCATCCCATGCAAGGAGTGATAACAGCCGGGATCGCCGCCCAGATAGGCCACCTGAGGAATTGTGTGATGACTCCAGTCGATATGGCAGGGGATCCAATGCTGCAGTTGCAGTGCGACATCGTTCATGGCGTAGATAGGGTCGGCGTCATCAGCGAAGCTGGCGATTCCATGCTGGAGAAAGAGATTTCGTTGATATTCCAGGGCCTCTCGACAGGAGGCCTCATCCACAGTGTTTGCGTGTAATTTTTGGTCGATTTTTGCACGTGTCAGTTCTATGAGGTGGCTTCTGCATGCCGACACAAATCGGTCAATTGGGTCTCGCCAGATTGCGATCAGGGCACGGTGTTGCGCGGCGATTTTCAATTCTTCTGGAGTCAGCCAGTAGGTGTGATGGAGTGCTGAACCGTGGGGATCACTGAGCAACTGCTGTTCATGGCATCCCTGCAGTTGCAGCCATACACGTTTGATCGTGCTGCAGCCGTTTTTGGGGACCCAGACGATGGCCGCGTCGTTGCCTAGGGGCAGGAGTGGTGTGAGTGTTCCACCAGTTTGCAGATGCTTCTGGAGGGAACACCATTGTGAATAGTTTGTGATTCGCAGACCAGGCATCAGCCCATGGGCTTGCACTGTCTGGTTCATGCCGCCATTGCTTGATCGGTGTCGTCAGGGCTGACGCTTGGGTTGATCGTGTTCAAGGGAAGTGAGTGAACGGCGGATGGCTGCTGGCCAACATCAGGTCGTTTGCGACAGATGGTTTCCACTGCAACCTGGAAAGCTTGCGCAACACTCGTGTCTTGGAAAAGACGCTCCTTGCGTTCGCTAATCAATGTTCGCATTTGTTGGTAGAAGCTCTCGTCTTCCAGCAACCGGCAGGAGATGGCAACGTAGTCGTCGACGTTGCTCGCAATCAACTCGGGTAGCTCGAGTACATCGAGCATCGACACCGTATGACGTCCGCGCATGAAGGCTGTTGGCAGGGTGACCACAGGGCAATCCAGCGAGAAGGACTGCATTGAGCTGTTGCCACCGTTCCAATCAATCGTGTCGATGGTGTGATGACTGATTGCGAACAGCCCCATGAAGTCGCCGTAATCGAGGCGGGGCAGGATGCGCAGATGGTTTTCGATGGTTAGACCACGGTGTTCAAAGTGTGGCCTCATGCGTTCATGCAAGCGTTCGGCGATGCTGCCGTTGCCCATATGACCCACCAACACAATGAAGGCTTCGGGGTGGCGCTGGGCAATCTCGGCGAAGGTCCAGTCGTTGCGCGGCAGGTATTTGAAAGTGCTCTGCAGTGAATTGAGGATTGGCCTGTCGCGGGGAAGATCGAACTTGTCGTACAGCAACTGGCCGTCGTGAATGGCGGCGGGCTTTTCGTAGTTCAGACCGGTTTTCGGCAAGCGATACAGCGTTTCGCTGTAGTGATCCTCATTGCCTTCGGGTTCCATCCCCTCACCCGAGAGGTAGTAATGAATCGTTTTGGATCCACTGGTGATCGGGTGCCCCCAGCCCTGTGCCTGAACTGGAGCCAGCTGCAGCACGGAAGTGGCTTTGCTGGCTGGATGCATGCCGATATCGGTGTAAATCAGTAGATCGAGCTGGTCGTCGATGATCTGCTGGAGCATGGGCTCGGGATTCTCCGCACGCAGCGGTAGATGGCGGTAGGTGCCAAGAGCGGCGAAGCGTTCACTGCCACTGTCTTCACTGTCGGAGATGTTGTAGCTGAAGATCTCGTAACCGGGATTGGCGGCAATGCCTTCCAGCCAGCCCAGGGCCCAGATCGATCCGTTGTGGTTGATCAGATGAGGAGAGATCACACCCACGCGTAATGGGGTGGTGTCAGCTGGATCGCGTTGGGGCAAAGGTTGCATGAATGCGCCAAGTTTCGGGCGCAGGATGCGATCGAGAATGCCGGCGTAGATCCTCTGTAGAGGTCGATCGTCTTCCATCTGGTAAGCGAGATAGAAGTTGGTGAGCGACCAGGTATGGGCGTAGAGCTGCTCCCAAGCTGGATCCTCCTGAGTGATGTCTTTCAACAGTTTGTAGAGCTCTTTGGCATCTTTTTTCCAGCGTTTGCGAACTGCAGTGACCTCTTGATCGGTTGCATAAAGAACTGGCAGCACATGCAGTCGCGTCATCAGCTGAACCCTCCGATCATCACTGCAGCCGTCAGCCACGTGCAGACCGTCGCCATAGCGATCAAGTTCCATCAGGCAGGCAATGCGCCCTTGAATCCCCACCACTGCTTCCAAGGGTGAGATATCGGGGCACTGGCAGAAGCGTTCAAATTCTGTGAGGGCTTGTTCATGCTGTTTCTTCTGAATCAGCGCCTGTGCCAGGTTCTGGCGGGATGGTTTGAACTGTGCATTGATGGAGAGAGCTTGCCGGTAACTGGAGATCGCCGCGTCGATGTCGCCGGAGTTGCCCTGGGCTAGTCCGAGATTGTTCCAGGCATCGGCATAGCTCGGAGAATGCTGGAGGCAAAGACGGAAGGCTTCAATGGCCTCAGGATCACGTTTGTGATCCCGCAGCAAATTGGCGAGGCAGAACGCCGCAGAGAAATAACTGGGTTGATCGCGCAGCAGCAGGCGCAGTTCGCGTTCGGCCTCTGCTGGTTGGCCGGCTTCAACAAAGCAGAGCGCCAGATTGTGGCGACACTCACTGAAGCCAGGATGAATTTCAAGGGCTTCTCGGTAAAGGCGCAGACCTTCACCGGTGTTGCCGAGTGATCGACAGGCGTTTCCGCCGTTGAAGAGCACATAGGGCGTGAGGAAACCGTTGCTTTGTGCTCTCTCAAAGCAACGCAGAGCTTGTTCGTGTCTGCCCAGCGATGCATGGCCAATCCCTTCGAGATAAGCCACTTCTCCGGCATGTGGGTGCCCATGAAGTGAGGCTGCTTGTTCGACGACTTCCTGGGAACGGTTCTGGCTGATCGCCTCGTAGAGATGAGCTAGCCCTGCTTCGGGAGTGTTGTGGTCTGGCCAATGTCCCTGTGGATTCGAGATTGGAGGTAAGGGAGGTTGGGCCAGATCCTGTTGGGCTTTGGCCAGTTGCTGCTGCGTCTCCAGCAGTTGTTGTTGCAGACCTGCAATTTGTTGATGCCGCTCGCGCAGTTGCTGAAGGGGATCCACGAGAGCGTCGTGATCCACAGCCGCCAGAGGCTTCACCTTGTCGGTTCGCCGGCTGGGCAAGCAGTATTCAAAAATGTCTAGATCTTGGCCATAGATTGTTTGCAGAAGTGCAATACCTTCTTTGCTGTAAGCCTCTTCCCAGCGTTTGCTGAGCCGTTGCCGGCAATTGGTGTCGTAGTACTTCAATTCCTGATCCAGCCGCTGCAAACGCTCTCCCGGCAGCAAGGATTTCAGTTGTACTGGCAACTCTTTGACCAGTTGATTTCGATCGAGGCGCAGATTGAACAGATCGATTTGGTCTATATAGCGATGCTGCGGCATCAAGTGGCCGTCGCTCTGCAGCAGTTCCCAGTGATCATTGAGATAACTGAGGAAGTCTGAGAAGCGGCAGGGTTCTGATTCATCTTTGCGACGAGCCGCTTGCACCGAGCTGTTCAGTGGCGCATAGGCAGGATCGGCCAGATGAAGTTTGTCGTGCCAGAACGACAACAAGCGTTCACCTGGATGACGGGTGACCGCGAGGCGCAGCGCATGGGCGTCGTTAAACCAAAGCTCTTGATCGATGACTGACAGCTGGCGAAGCGATGGCAGCCCATGAATCTGCGGCTGATGGATTGCTAAAGCCGGTTTGGTTTCACCAAAAGAAGCCCCCTCATAAGGTTCCCGTCCTGCTGCAATCACAGCCAGTCGCTTGAGCAGAGTGGAGGCCACCTTGGGTATGGGCAGCAGCATCCAACGAGCTTCTCCCACCAGAAGCGTGCTGGAAGCAGTTATCGAATTCACTGCCATTGGAGTTCAGCTGAGCCCTATAGGGAAGCGACTTTAAAGGGAATTCTTTAACCAGGCGTTGTTTATGAAGCAAATGTGTGCTGATCTGTCTTCGGCATCGCCATAGAGATTGATGCCGATGCGTGCGTGCGTCGATTCGAACACTTTGGCGTCAAGGTTATTGCGATTTTTCGCTCAAGTGATAGTTGAATCAGCGAATGGTTCGCTCCGCGAGTGTGATGCCGTCGCTGTATCTCGAGGTCCATTGCCTATCAGCGCCTTCTCGATGCTGAAAAGATCCCATACGGGCAATTTTCGCCTAAAAGCTGTTACAACCCTGAGCGCTTCAACGACGAACTCAGCAAATTCTCATAATTAACCGAACTTTGCTCAGTGGCTGCTTCGAAGGACATCCTTTTCCTTGGAATGCTGCTGAAAGTTGCTGGATTCCGGCGCGGCACTCCCAAACGACGAAGCAGCCGTAGTAGACGCTGGAGCCGATCGGCGCAGACCCTGTTTGCCAGTTGGGCGGTGCTTGGCCAGCTCGGTGCTATCGGCGTGCTCGTTGGCGAAGCCCTGGAGCCGCAGCTCGCGAAGGCACAGATCACTGCAATTCCAGGTGACTATGGCAGCGGCAGTCTTACTGCCACTGCCACTGGTGTCGGTGCTTTTGCGATCGGCAGAGGAGCAGATGCGAATCGCTTGTGCTCGATGGCCATTGGCTCTGGCGCGAATGCCCAGGGAGTGAATGCCACCGCAATTGGCGCTGGGGCGACTGCCTCTCGCGCCAATCAGATGATGTTGGGCGCAAGCTCAACCGATGTCACAGCGGCAAGTCTTTCTGGAACAGGTAATGAATTAATCCTTGCCAATGAAGACGGCACGCTCAAGCGAGCAGAGGGCCTTGTAGCCACTAATAACTCTCTGACTGTTGCCAACAATTTGTCGGCAGGCGGCGATACATCTCTCAAGACGCTGACGACATCTGGAGCCGCCAATCTTCAGAGCACGCTGAATGTTGAGGGGGAGACAACCCTCAAAAACACCACCGTTGCTGGCACTCTCAGCGTGACCGGTGATGAGTCTGTTGCTGGCAACTCAGCGATCACTGGTAATCAAACTGTTGGGGGTTCGATCAATGTCACAGGTGCTGTAACGCTGAACGGCGCCTCAACCATCAACAACAGCCTTGCGGTAACGGGCGCAACCACGCTGAAAAACACCACCGTTGATGGCACTCTCAGCGTGACCGGTGATGAGTCTGTTGCTGGCAACTCAGCGATCACTGGTAATCAAACTGTTGGGGGTTCGATCAATGTCACAGGCGCTGCAAATCTGCAGAGCACTCTCGTTGTTGGTTCGCTGGCCAAATCAGACCAAGCAGCTGATGCCATTGTTGTCGCCGATGCTGATGGAAAGGTTGCAAGAAAGGAGGTTGGGGCAGGTGTACTTGATTCTTTGACGTGTGAAGGGGAAGGCAATAATGCTGTCTGTTATGGACCCGGTGCTAACGCCACAGGCATCAATGCCACGGCGATTGGTGCGGGGGCATCAGCAGCAACAGGAAATAGTTCATTTGATCTTGGAGCGACAGCGATTGGATCTTTTTCCACGGCATCTGCGGAAAAAGCCACATCACTTGGCTTTGATGCCAATGCCTCAAACATCTCAGCATTGGCGTTAGGAGCTGCCGCTAGCGCATTGGGAGAACGTTCAGTCGCCCTTGGTGGCAGCTCTACGGCGAAACATCGTGGAGCAGTCGCTCTAGGAATGGGGGTCGTAACTGATCGTCCAGATCAGGTCAAGTTCAGAGACTCTGCTGAGTTGACAATTCCAAAATTAAAAACGGGGCAGTCTAGTGGCCAACTCTCAGGTAAAACTCATGGCCTGATTATCGCCAATAAAGATGGAACTCTTTCCAGGGCGTCTGTGCCTAATAGTTATTTTATTTCCTTGCTATGTAATGCAGACTCTGATTCTTCTGTTTGTCTTGGTTACGACTCTGATGCATTTGGAAATCAATCTTCGAGTTTTGGAGCTTTAAGTCAATCAGGGAAAGATGGCGACTCCGCGACTGCGATTGGCTATGCATCGAATGCTGCAAAACTAAACAGCACGGCGATTGGGTCCAGCGCGTTTGCGAACGGCTCTCATTCACTCGCTATTGGCGTTGGCAGTCAAGCCCTTGGGGCTCAAAGTATTGCTTCCGGTCAAGGGGCAAGAGCTGAAGGAACAGGTTCCACAGCGGTTGGTACTGGATCAAAATCGCGAGGAGTCAATTCCATTGCGATTGGAGCAGGCACAAACGCAGTCCAAGTCAATTCGATAGCAATTGGTGGTGGTGCAAAAGCTCAAGGAGTTAATGCCATTGCTGTTGGCCAATCAAGCTTGTCGGTCTATGACCAAGCCGCTGTCTTTGGCATAGGAGCAGAAGCTAAGGTCAAAGTTGCAGAGCAAAGCAAAACATCACTAACGCTTGGCCAAGCTCGAAATTCCCAAACTGGAGCAGGAACAGATTACTTTTTGCCAGGCTTGTCAAATCTTCAATCTGGCGGAACTCGCTACCTAACAGTTGACCAGGACGGATTACTACAGGTTCAGCAAAGTGCTGAGATACTTGATCCTGTAACCATTGCATATAGTGGCACTAATTGTGATGTATCAGAAGCTTCGTCGATCTGTCTTGGTAATGAATCTAAGGCTTCAGGCACCAATGCATCTGCTTATGGTCAAAGTTCTTCGGCTTCCGCGATGGGAGCTACAGCATTGGGAGCTTATGCGAAAGCAAATCAAGAATATACGACTGCTTTAGGCGCTAATTCCAGTGCGACCAACACCTCTGCTTTAGCTCTAGGACGTGATGCAAAAGCGAGTGGTCGTTTCACGATTGCCAAGGGGACCAATGCCTCAGCTTCGGGTAACAATTCCCAGGCGTCTGGAACTAACTCCTTGGCGAATGGGAGTAACTCAATTGCCACAGGAACATTATCCATTGCCTCCGGTGGTGGATCAACCGCGATTGGTAAAAGTTCTAGATCATCTGGTAGTTGCTCAATCGCCATAGGGGTCTCTTCCAGATCCACAAATATCAGTTCAATAGCGATTGGATCCTGTGCAAACGCTGCTGGTAGTTATGCAATCGCTGGCGGGGACGACTCTCTTGCTAAGGGTGAGCAATCTGTGGCATTTGGCAAAAACAGCAACTCTGCGGGTAAATCCAGTCTTGCTTTTGGTGCCACGTCTAATGCCTCAGCAGATAACTCTGTTGCAATCGGCCTTTCTACTAATGCGAAATCTACAAACTCCATTGCCATCGGTGCAGCAGCGAGCTCCACTGGAACGGAATCACTCTCTGTTGGAGCAGGTTCTCAAGCATCAAAGACAGCCTCAATTGCTTTTGGTAGGCAGGCAAAAGCAACTGGGATTAATTCCATTGCGACGGGTAAGGGTGCGAAGGCTGCCGCCGCCAATAGTTATGCCATCGGAGCTTTGGCGAATGCGGTTGCTTCAGAAACAATCGCACTAGGAAGCAGCAGTTGTGCTCTCGCGAATGGATCTATTGCGACAGGCTCAGGAGCTAAAGCTTGCGGGCAAAACTCATCAGCTTATGGCCGTGCATCAATTGCCAATGGATCAGCCAGTATTGCCATCGGCGATAGTGCATCTTCGGGAATTCAGAAGGGAATTCAGGTTCAAATTGGTACTAACACACAGACTGGAGATCCAATCTATCAATCAGAAAATCGCCAAACAGAAAATACTATCAGTATTGGATATAGGGCTTCTACTGGTTATTATGATTCGACTAATCAATCAGCAATAGGCAATAATTCGATTGCTGTTGGTACTGAAGCACGAGCGCTGTCTGCTGGCTCAATCGCCTTTGGCTTACTTTCTAACACCAGTGCAATTGATGCAACTGCTATTGGCTCAAGAGCTAATGCATCTGGAGCATCGTCGACCAGTATTGGACATTCCTCTCGTGCTCAACGGCAAGGATCAATCGCGATTGGTCATCTAGCGAATGCTGAGAGTGGCAGAACCATTGCAATCGGATCAGGGAGTACTGCTAATGCAGATTGCGCAATGGCTGTGGGTTGGAATGCTAACGCCACGGCTAGCAATGCAATCGCACTTGGCCATACAGCTAATGCATTGGGAACCAACTCCACTGCAGTTGGTACATCTGCTCAGGCAGAAGCGAACTATTCCAGCTCTTTTGGAACATTGGCGAATGCCAGTGGCTTGGCATCGATGGCTTTTGGCGCAGGAGCCAACGCCAGTGAAACCGGTGCCATTGCCTATGGAGTGAATTCAATAGCGTCTGGAACTAATTCATCAACCTTTGGCACAGAAGCTAATGCCACTGCAGAAGATGCGATCGCCGTTGGTCATCTCGCTACGGCTTCTGGATTAGATGCCATTGCTATTGGAAAATGCTCAGTTGCTAGCGGAGGTAACTCAACAGCTGTTGGAACAGACTCGAAGGCCAGTGGTGAGAATTCAACAGCTTCTGGAGATGGCGCAATTGCTAGTGGCACAAACAGTGCAGCATTTGGATATAACGCAACTGCCTCTGCTGGCGATACAACAAGTATTGGCAAACGTTCCAAGGCAACTCAGCAAGGAGCAACATCGATTGGCCATCTGGCGCACGCAACTGGTTTTCGTTCAACCGCTATTGGAACAGGTAGCAAAGCCAATCAAAATTGTGCGTTGGCGGTTGGATGGAAAGCCAATGCCACAGCCATTAATGCAATCGCACTGGGCTACACAGCTAATGCCTTGGCAACCAACTCTACTGCAGTTGGTACATCCGCTAATGCATCTGGATTGGATGCCATTGCGATAGGTCAATCTTCCTTAGCCAGTCAAATTAATACACTCGCTATCGGCACCGAAGCAAAGGCAACAGCAGAAAATTCAATTGCTATAGGCGATTTAGCAAACACATCTGCTGCTAACGCCACTGCTGTTGGAACATTGGCTGTCGCTAATCAAACCTCTTCAAGTTCTTACGGAACAGGAGCCGCCGCGACGGGTCAATGCTCCATGGCCTTTGGTGCATTTTCTAGAGCCACAGAAGTTAATTCAGCAGCAATTGGTACTAATGCTTCGGTGTCTGGCAAAAATAGTGTTGCGATTGGTAGTGAATCTGTTGTCAGTGGTGATGATTCGATCGCGGTTGGTACACGCTCACAGGCCTCAGCACCAAACACCACCGCTTTAGGGGTGAAGGCGGTTGCCGCCAAAGGGAATTCCACTGCATTAGGCCGTGAGGCCTTCAGTAATGGGGTCAATTCGACGGCGGTTGGCTCACGGTCTAATGCGAGCGGTTCGACATCCGTCGCTATCGGTCGAGGTTCATTAACCGAAGGCTTCGGTTCAGTGGCCTTGGGGGCCTGTTCTAATGCAGCAGGAAACCGATCGATTGCTGTTGGTGTGTACTCCAAGGCCACAGAGATTTGCTCGATGGCAATTGGGTTTAGCGCATCTTCAACAGCTGAGAATTCCATTGCGATTGGCGATTCCGCTGAAACCAGTGCTGCAAATGCAACTGCTGTTGGAACTTTATCCAGAGCCACGCAGGTTAATTCAAGTGCCTACGGAACCAATGCTTCAGCCATAGGTAAGAACTCTATGGCATTCGGCTCTAATTCATTAGCTGATAGCCAGAACACCACTGCCATGGGGACCTTAGCAAAGGCAACTGGAGACTATTCGAGCTCCTATGGAACCAATGCCATCGCGAATGCACCGGCAGCTATGGCCTTTGGCTCAGGAGCTAAATCCTCTGATAAAGCATCGATTGTTTTTGGAACGAATTCCACAGCATCTGGTGCGAATGCCGTTGTTATTGGCACAGAAAGCATTGCATCACAGGAGGATGCTATTGCGATTGGTTATCAAGTTAATGCTACGGCAACTGATGCAATCGCTATCGGTAAATCCGCAGTCGCTAATAAGGCGGATGCAATGGCCATCGGTGCCGATGCCAAAGCGATAGAAACGAACGCTATTGCTTTGGGTGATAGCGCAAAAGCTGCTGGCGGTAATTCCTTGGCTTTAGGTTCTTCTGCGAATGCAAAAGAGGCCAACTCTTTGGCAGTTGGATATTTTGCTGTAAGTGCTGGGAATAACTCTGCAGCGATTGGACGGAATGCTTCTACCACAGGAAACGATGCCATCGCAGTAGGCGCTACTTCTATAGCTGGTGAAAATCGAACATTAGCGCTTGGTGCTCTGAGCACTGCCCTAGGCCCCAATGCGATTGGAATTGGCTATTACGCCATTGCACTCGACATGAACTCAATCGCTATTGGTGCATGTTCCAAAGCTGAAGGTTTGGGTGCGCTGGCGATTGGCGCTGACTCCCAAGTTCTCGGGCGTGCTGCATTAGCCATTGGAAAAGATGCATATGCGATAGGTAATGAATCCATGGCCATTGGAAAAAATGCCGATGCTGTTGGCGCTCGATCCGTCGCCATTGGAAAAAATGCAAATGCTGTTGGCGCTGAATCTGCCGCAATTGGAACACATGCTTCCGCAATTGGATTGAATGCCCAGGCTTTCGGCCGTAGGGCTAATGCGATTGGTCATGATTCATTCGCAGGCGGTGTCAATTCATTAGCCCTGGGAGATCGTGCGTTCGCTTTTGGGCGTAATGCTTATGCCTTCGGAAATGATTCATTTGCTTTTGGCGATGGAGCTGTAGCAACCCAATCTGCAAAAAAATCATCAACATTCGGTGTTAATGCCAATGTGAGTGCTCCCTGCAGCATGGCCTTCGGTGTGGGAGCCAGGGTTCTTGGTGGTTCAAATTCAACAGCTTTTGGTACTAATTCAACGGCAAACCAGCTCAATGCCATCGCAATCGGAACACAATCTTTTGCCAATGCTGATAATGCATTTGCGATCGGTAGTGATGCCAACGCTTCTTATCAAAATTCAATCGCGATTGGCACCAGCGCCACAACCACGCGCAACGATCAATTGATGTTTGGTGAGGCTAACACTCAGGTCACTGTTGCAAATCTCAGTGGTACGGGAAAAGCCATTGTTGTGGCGAACGGAGATGGCACTCTGTCTCGCTCCAATATCAGCGAGACAGGTCTTGATTCTCTTGATTGTGAGTCTGATGGTTCGAATGCTGTTTGTTATGGGCCAAATGCCAACGCCACTGGAAAAAACAGTACGGCCTTAGGTGCATTTGCAATCGCAGCAACTGATCAAGGTAGTCGTGAATTTGGCGCTACAGCCGTTGGAGCAGCGGCTAATGCAAGTGGTGATAATGCATCTGCTTTTGGTCGTTTTGCCAATGCAAATGGCTCCGCTTCAACGGCATTAGGTTATTACTCTAATGCTTCCGGTAATTACTCACTGGCATCCGGTTATCGATCGAATGCCTCCGGGAAATATGCACAAGCCACAGGTGCTTGCTCGATTGCTTCAGGGCAAAATTCAACAGCAATGGGCTATCAATCCACTGCTGCTGGCGAATCGTCTGTGGCTTCTGGATATCAAGCCAATGCAGCAGGTAATAGTGCCTTAGCGCTTGGCCGTAAGGCTACTGCTGAAGGGGATTATTCCCAGGCTCTAGGGTACGACGCCAAGTCTTCAGGAAAGTGGTCTCTAGCCTTGGGCACTAATGCTCAAGCGTTGGACACTTATGCACAAGCCTTAGGTCATTGCGCCATTGCTTCCGGTGGATCTGCCCAAGCATTTGGCTATCAAGCCAATGCTATTGGTCTTTCATCTACGGCTATCGGTAATGCAGCTAGATCTGCAGGAGATTATTCACAGGCCTATGGCTATCAATCCAATTCTGCGAGCGAGTTTGCTATTTCCTTGGGTTATCGGGCCAACGCGCTCTCCGGTAACGCTTTGGCGATTGGTCGTTGTGCAACGGCCAGTGTCACGAATGCCGTGGCAGTGGGAGTGTCTGCTACCGCTGCTGGATTCAATGCTTCGGCGTTTGGCCGATCAGCGAATGCTGCTGGATATCAGTCCACCGCCATCGGTAGTGCATCCAATGCGTCAGCATGTCATGCAACTGCGTTGGGATATTTTTCACAAGCCTCGGGTGATTACTCCACCAGTTTGGGTTATCGCACTCAATCAAGTGGGAACTATTCAACCGCCCTGGGTCGGCAGGCTAATGCGAGTGGAGAGGAATCGACTGCTCTTGGCCGTTCCGCGATGGCTGGCGGAAACTATTCGCTTGCTGTGGGTTACAGCGCAAAAGCTTCTTCAAGCAGTTCAACGGCTTTTGGGTCGCAAGCCAATGCTTCGGGCAACTTATCAACTGCTGTAGGCATCAATGCCCGTGCTTCCGGTGACGAGAGTTCCGCTTTTGGTAAATCAGCGAATGCTTCTGGAAAGGAGTCAACAGCTGTTGGCTATCAAGCCGTCGCGTCTGCAGAAGACAGTTCCGCGTTTGGTAAATCAGCGAATGCTTCAGGAAAGGAGTCAACAGCTGTTGGTTATGAAGCGAAAGCGACTGCAGACGATAGTTCTGCATTTGGTTACGAGGCGCAGGCGACAGGCGAGCGGGCTACGGCCATGGGGCCCTGTGCAACAGCCTCTGGTACTAACTCGACTGCTTTAGGCCTTAACACCATTGCATCCAAAGAGAACTCAATGGCGATCGGTTCAGGCGCACGCTCAGATCAAGCTAATGGCATTGCAATTGGTGTTGGTTCAGTTGCTACGAAGAAACCGGGTGGTTCTACAACGTCCATCACTCTTGGATTAAAAGGAAATGGAACCACAGATTATTTCCTGCCTGGCCTCGCCAATAAGCCAGGAGATTCTGAACAGGATGGAGGAACGCAGTACTTAACTGTGGATTCACAAGGGCGAATTATTGCGGCACCTGCCACAATAATTCCCCCCAATGTAAATGTGATTCTTCCTAACTTCAACTGCACTGTTGAAGGTGTTGATGCAACTTGTTTTGGTCACAACGCCAGTGCAACTGGTGATTACACGTCGAGTTTTGGCGTTAATTCAACAGCGAATGGTTTGGGAGCAACTGCGGTTGGATCGAATGCAACAGCAGCTGATCGAGCCACCGCCCTTGGCGCCTATTCCACTGCCAGTGGAGATAATTCCATTGCTGTGGGTGGGCTTGCCAATGCCGCTGGAGTCAGCTCACTCGCGATTGGTGAAGAGGCTCAGGCATTGGGAGATCGATCGTTCGCCTTTGGCTATCAATCCAGAGCAGCCAAGAACGACACACTGGCTTTAGGAAGTGGAGCATTTGCCAACTATTCAGGCTCAGCTGCCTTGGGCCAGAACGTTCAAACGACTCGATCCGGTCAGGTTGCACTCGGTTCCAATTCTGCAGAAATAACGATTGCCAACATCCGAGGTGATGGAAGCGAAATGGTGTTCGCCAATGAAGATGGCACATTGAAGCGTGCTGTCGGCATTGGCGTTAGCGATGGATCCTTAACAGTTGCCAACAATCAGACGATTGGTGGTGCTTTGTCAGTCGCTGGTGCAACAACTCTGAACGGAGCAACAACGATCAATAACAGCCTTGTTGTCACTGGTTCAAGCAGCTTCAATACTGTCACTGCAACAGGATCGACGAACTTCCAGAGCACGCTGGATGTGCAGGGAACAACGACGCTGAATGGAGCAACAACGATCAATAACAGCCTCGCAGTAACTGGGTCCAGTAGCTTCAACACTGTCACGGCAACAGGAGCTGCGAATTTCCAGAACACGTTGGATGTGCAGGGAGCAACGACGCTGAATGGAGTAACAACGATCAATAATTCATTAACGGTTACCGGTGACCAGTCAGTCGGTGGCGATCAGACCGTTTCAGGCAATCAAACGATCACAGGTGATTCGACGATCAAAAAGAACCAGGTGATTGTCGGAACGTTGGGTGTAACTGGAACAACAACACTGAATGGAGCGACAACGATCAATAATTCATTGTCCATTACTGGTAATCAGTCAGTTGCTGGTGATCAGACTATTTCAGGTAATCAAACAGTTTCAGGCAATCAGACGGTTTCAGGTAATTCAACGATTACGAAGAACCAGGTGATTGGCGGCACGTTGAATGTGAGTCAAGCAGCCAATCTGCAAACCACGCTGACCGTTGGATCACTGGCCAATAGCTCACAGCAACGAGACGCACTTGTGGTTGCCAACGCCACTGGCACGGTATCGCGTAAGGAAATCGGCGAGGGCGTTCTTGAATCACTTGATTGCATCGCTAACGGAAATGACGCTGTTTGCTATGGCAATGGAGCCAATGCCACTGGTCGGTTTACAACGGCGATTGGTGCTAAAGCCAATGCTTCTGCGGCGAGCAACTTCCTTGAATCAGGTGCCACTGCGATTGGTTACCTGGCAACGGCAACGGCCAAAAATGCCGTGGCCATTGGTCGTAGCTCTTTGGCCGCTGCTACTGATGCAACAGCAACGGGTGCATTGGCTAATGCCACGTCCAGGTTCACTAGTGCTTATGGTTACCAATCAAAAGCCAATTCGAATTATGCGACATCGATTGGTGCTTTAAGCGCAGCTACAGGCCTGTCTGCAGTGGCCATTGGGCGTGAAGCAAATTCCACGGCAAATAGCTCCATTTCCATCGGTAATCAGGCATCGAGTCTTCAGAAAGCAGCGATTGCGATTGGTTACCAAGCCAATTCCTCAGGAAATTATTCGCAAAGCATTGGATTCAATGCAAGTGCAATCGCCAATTACGCCATTGCTCAAGGCTTTGCTGCTGCAGCGACAGGTAACAACGCCATCGCCACTGGTCTCAATTCTGCAGCTTCTGGCATCAGTGCATTGGCCATCGGTGTCGACACCCGCTCTACTGGAAAATCATCAACAGCGGTTGGTCTTGGCGCACAAGCAACGGCCGATTACGGAACCTCGTTTGGAGCCAATGCTTCAGCTTCAGCTTCAGCTGCAACGTCGGTGGGCTATTCGTCTCAGGCCACGCAGCAGGAGAGTTCCGCTTTTGGCTCGCAGGCTCGGGCGACGGCAAGTCAATCGACAGCCATTGGCGTGAGTTCCTCTGCCTCCGCTGATCGAGCAACGTCGGTTGGTGGGACATCCAACGCGTCAAAGACCGGCGCTTTGGCCATTGGCTTCAATTCCCGGGCGTCGGGGGCATCGTCTACGGCGATGGGTCTGGACTCCAATGCGTCGGCCTCGCAAGCCATCGCAGTTGGTTATTCATCACTTGCTACCAAGCAAGAGAGTTCCGCTTTCGGTTCAAGAGCTCAGGCCACGGGAGAGCAATCCACCTCTGTTGGTGTCAATACCTCTGCTTCTGGAAATCAAAGCTCTGCTTTTGGTAAGGGTTCAAAAGCATCAGGCAAGGAGTCAACTGCTGTTGGCTATCAAGCCATCGCTTCTTGTGAAGACAGCTCCGCGTTTGGTAAAGCAGCAAATGCTTCAGGGAAAGAGTCAACAGCTGTTGGCTATGAAGCGCTCGCCTCTGCAGAAGACAGCTCCGCGTTTGGTAAATCAGCAAATGCTTCAGGCTTGCAGTCAACGGCAGTTGGCTATGAGGTGATCACGAAAGGTGCGAATAGCGCTGCCTTTGGATTTAAAGCTAATGCCAGTTTTGATGACTCCACAGCGATCGGATCTGGTGCGGTGACCACTCGGGCTAATCAGATTCAGCTCGGCAGAAGTGGAACAACCGGCGAGACAGTCACGATTGGACAGTTCAATGATGGTTCTGTCAATCTGCTTGCAGCCAATGAGGATGGCACCTTGATGGTTGCCACCGCAGGGATCCTGCCCGATGACACTGTGTTCTGTGTCGGCGGGGACTCCACCTCTGCTTGCTACGGCCCCAATGCTTCAGCTTCCGGTAGTTACAGCACAGCCATCGGTGCCAACGCAACAGCCAGTGTGCCAAGCACCTCTACCTCATCGAGTTCTTTGTCTTCTGCTGGATTTGGCACTGTTTCTGCACCAGTAGTTGCATCTCCAGTAGGCACTGATGCCGCAACTGCGGTGGGATCTCAAACCAGTGCAACCGGAAAAGGCTCATCGGCCTTGGGAGTGAATTCCTCTGCGGTTGGTAATGGCTCTCTTGTTTTAGGCGCAAATGCAGAGGCACAAGGCCTTGCTGCTATTTCAACGGGGTATCAAGCGAATTCGAATGCCACGGGTGGTATTGCGATTGGTTATAAGACGGATACTGATGGCTCCAATGCCACAGCTCTTGGCACCGGTGCGGTTGCCAATGGCACTGACGTGATCGCCGTGGGCAACAGTGCCCAGGCCACAGGTGTGAATGCCACTGCGTTTGGTTCTGGTGCTGTTGCCTCTGGAGATGGTTCCATCGCCAAGGGTGCAGGTGCCTCGGCGACTGGAGAGAGCTCTGTGGCTGTCGGTGCCGACTCCGTTGCCTCTGGACATCGCTCCATCGCGAAGGGTGCAGGCGCCTTGGCGACTGGTGACGGCTCTGTGGCAGTCGGCACCAATGCTTTTGCTTCTGGTAAGGATGCAACAGCGACGGGTAACAGCGCCACCGCGATTGGACACAATTCTGCAGCGTATGGATTTGCAGCGTCTGCGACGACTGAGGCAACAGCGCTTGGTTCTGGATCGATTGCCGACGGACAGGGTGCGACAGCAGTAGGCAGGCGCTCTAACGCCTCGGGCAGAGGTGCGTTGGCTTCCGGTTATTTCGCAAGAGCGACGGGTAGCAATGCCATAGCCGTTGGTGCTGATTCCATCGCTTCGGCGGAATCAACAGCCATCGGTGGTTCTGCCACGGCGAGTGGTGAAGGAGCTCTTGCCACAGGCCAGCGTTCTTCTGCTTCTGGACGAGGTGCCATTGCATCAGGATTTGCAGCCCGCGCCTCGGGCACGAATGCACTTGCAGTGGGATCAGATGCCAGTGCCTCCTCGGAAGCGATGGCCGTTGGCAGTTCAGCGAGTGCCACTGGTGAGGGGGCAATCGCAACGGGTCAGAATGCGTCGGCGACCGGCGAAGGGGCCTTGGCGTATGGCTCTAACGCCATCGCCACGAACAACAACACTCTGGCCATCGGCAGCTCTGCTTTTGCCAATGGCACCAACTCCTATGCCATCGGTGCCGATGCCATTGCCAATGGCCGCCAAGCACTGGCCATTGGTGCAGGCGCTCGCGCTGAAGGTTTCAACACAGACCTTGTCGCCGTCGGCACCAAGGCAACTGCGCTCGGCACCAACACCACGGCACTAGGCGCCTATGCCTATGCCGATGGAGTCAATGCTTTAGCGGTCGGTGCCAAGGCGACCGCGACGCACGATGATTCAACTGCCGTTGGTGCTGGTGCGTCCACCACGCGCACCAACCAGATCGTTTTGGGCACCTCTAAGACAGATGTCACCGCACCCAATCTTGCCGGTAATGGCACTGAGCTGATCGCGGCGAATGAAGACGGAACGCTCAAGCGCACCTCGGTGTCGTTCGATCAATTGGATGATGCTGTGAATAAGCACATTCCCAAGCTGGAGTCTGCAGCAAGAGGGCTTGGACAGGCCGTTCAATCCAGTGGTGCGATTGCCTCTGCGATGTCGGCGATTCCGGAAGTGACTTTGCAGGAAGATGAACCGGCGCGTTGCGGTGTGGGCACGGGTGCCTTTGGTTCCCAATACGCCATTTCTGCAGGTTGTGCAGTGAGAGTGGGGGATCGCTTGCACCTCAACGGTGCACTGTCTTACACCCCTTCAGTGGATTACGAGTACGGAACAACACCTTCCGTGGCCGGCCGTTTGGGTTTCTCCTTCCCCTTGGGTAAAAAGAAAGAGTCAAGCAAGCTGAGCTCTTCTGAGATCTCTGAATACCGCACTGAGATGAATGCCAGCTTCGTGAAGCTCAAGGATGATCTTCAGTCTCGTGATCAGCAGATTGATGCCTTGAAAGCCAAGCTTGAGGCTTTGCTGGAGCAGCAAAATGATCGTGAAAGCATGAATGCTCCAGGATCCGAATCAACCCGTGAGTTGGTGGCGTTATTGCGGCAGCGTATTGAACAGCTCGAAGAGGAGAAGCGCCAGTCTATTGCTGAAGATCAGCGTCAAAATCTGGTGATCGAAAAGCTTACGGAGCGTGATTCTCAGAGCCAGGAGCAGATCGAGGCCCTCGAACAGAAGCTCGATGAGAGCGACAAGCGGTTCGGCAAGCTGAAGCGTCAATTTGATGCGATCATGGAGAAGCTTGGAATGAAAAAAAGCGGCAATGCCAGTCTCTAAATGTCAATAAACATAATTTTTGAAAGATTGTGCTTGGGCAATTTTTCTTTATAGTGGCTGCAATTCTGGGGCTTCTCATGCGATTCACTTCTCTGGCTTCTTGTCTTTTGGCAACCATCTTGATCCCACAGGTAGCGGTAGCGCAGTCATCACAGAGGCAGCCCTCTAGTGCTCAACTAACGCGTCAATTCAATGATGGCTTTCTGAAAGGATGTGTCTCTGGTAAGACCGAAGGCGTTTCTAATCAGCGGGGTTATTGCAACTGCATGGTGAGCAGTTACAACAGCCGTTACGACGGCAAAACGTTGTCGGCAATCTCTCAAATTGCCAATGCTTCCGGCCAGGGAGGCCCTGCACTGGTCAATTTGATGATGCAGCCAGAGGCGAAAAAATGTGTGGCTCGATTTTGATCAATAGCGTGAGCAGGCTTTTTCTGAGAGCGGTTTTCATGGCTGTTCTCAATCCAGCTCCACATTCACTGAGCGACTGAGCGGCTGTGTTTCTTCATCGCGCTGGTTGGTGTCAGCAAGCTCAAGGTTGAAAAACGATGCCGACGCTGCTTCAAACAGCGGCCCTGCGTGCCAGGTGCCCAGATGCAACTTGATGCCTTCACCGGGGTTCAGCTTCAGCAGCTATTCGGCTGAAGCATCCAGCACCGGGCCCTGGGTCTCCCGCGCTGCCAACAGCATCCAGAAGGGTCGGCCTTCGACAGAGCTCAGCCATTGGTTCGCCTGCAGATGGCGTTTGATCGCTGTAAGCGGTTGCGGGGGATTCGGGATGCGCTTCACGTCGTAGCCCAACTGGCCTGGGCCGAATCTCAGCTCGGCATCATGGTTCCCAGCTGGTGTCATCTCATCGACTTCACGCAGTCCAGTGCTGCAGGAGTCGAGACGTGGATTCAGCAAGGACGCCGCTTTCAGTGATTCATGACTAATCATGGTCACACCTTCCACGCTCTGTTCATGCTCGCGCTGCGTCGTTTGTTCTGCACATTGCTGGTTGCTGTTGTGTTGCTGCTGCTCACCCCAGCAGCGGCAAGCGCCCAGGTGCATGAGCATCAGGATGAAAATGGCGCGCCGATGCTGCGCAGCCTGGAGAGCTTGCGCGATCTCGATTACCAGAGCTGGCAGGCGGTGGCCTATCGCGTTGGCGAGCCGGGGAATCCGGTGGTTCTGCGCATCGTTGGCTACCCCGGCAAGATGCGTCTTGAGCACCCCACTTCCCTCTTGGTGCAGGCTGGTGTGAAGGAATGGCAGCTCGAAGACATCACCCTCGAGAATGCATTGCTGGCTACGGATGGCCGTGAAGCTGCAGCTGAATTTGCCCTCGATCCGCTGCTCAATGATCTCTCCAACAAGCGTCCGTTGCGCCTCTTCCTGCCCGGTGTTTTCAATGAAATGCCCGTGCCTCCCTACGTGGTGGCTGAATGGCGTGATGTGCAGACCGAGCCGCTGAGCTGATGGCGGGTCTGGCCACACCGGAGCAGCGCTGGATTCCCTGGATGCGCCGTGCGCTCCAGCTGGCTGCCCTGGCGGAAGGACGCACCAGTCCCAACCCGTTGGTTGGAGCGGTTGTGCTCGATTCAGAGGGCTGCTTGGTGGGAGAGGGTTTCCACGCCCGAGCGGGACTGCCCCATGCCGAACCTGGGGCCCTCAAGCAAGCTGGCAAAGCCGCACGTGGCGGCACGATCGTGGTCACCCTGGAGCCCTGCTGCCATCAGGGCAGGACACCTCCCTGCACCGAAGCGATTCTTGCTGCTGGTATCGAGCGGGTCGTGGTCGCCCTGACTGATCCTGATCCGCGCGTTGCCGGTGGTGGTTTGCAGCGTCTGCGCGATGCCGGTTTGGAGGTGATCAGCGGAATCCTGGCGTCAGAGGCCGCCTATCAGAACCGGGCCTTTGTGCATCGCGTGCGCACTGGTCGTCCCTGGGGGGTGCTCAAGTGGGCGATGAGCCTGGATGGGCGCACGGCGCTGCCGAATGGCGCCAGCCAGTGGATCAGTGGTCCGTCTGCGCGTGCCTGGGTGCATCAACTCAGGGCTCGTTGTGATGCAGTGATCGTGGGTGGTGGCACCGTTCGGGCCGACGATCCGCTGCTCACCAGCCGTGGTCATCGCTCGCCAGAACCGCTGAGAGTCGTGCTCAGCCGCAGCCTTGACCTGCCCTTGTCAGCTCAGCTTTGGCAGCAGGCCACAGCTCCCACCCTGGTGGCCCATGCAGCCCCTGAAGACAGGGAAATGGACACCCAGGCCAACAATCTGGCTGCCTTGCAGGCCAAGGGGGTTGAACTTCAGAAGCTCGATCCCTGTGAGCCTGAACACCTATTGCGGGAACTTGCTCGCCGTGGTTGTAATCGGGTGCTGTGGGAATGCGGCCCGGGTCTGGCCTCAGCGGCTTTGCAGCAGGGTTGTGTTCAGGAGATCGCTGCTGTGATTGCGCCGAAGCTCCTGGGAGGGGCGCTGGCTCGAACGCCACTCGGTGACCTGGGCTTAACGGCGATGGATCAGGTGTTGAGCTTGAACTGTGAGCCATGCCTGAGCCTTGGTCAGGACCTGTTGATGCAGGGGCTGGTCAGCCCTTTTTCAGCCTCGAACTGAAACGGCCGATCAGGATCCCCATCACCACCGCCAGATACAACTGACCGGCCACGCCAGTGCTCACCGACAGCATGCGTGCCATCGGATGCACCGGCGTGATGTCACCGAAGCCCACGGTGGTGAGGCAGATGAACGCGAAATAGTTGATCTGTGCAAACAAGGGAGTGAACTCCAGCACATTGGAGTTGCCCACTACTTCGACCCCTGGCAGGGGGACTGGTTCAAAGCTGCCAGGCTGGATTGTTTCGATGCCGATCATCACCAAGCCGGAGGTCAGCCCAAGCAGGAGGTAGCCAGCGGCGGCTCCCATCAGCACCTTGGAGTTCACGCGATGTTCGCTGGCAAGTCGCGTCACCAGGCGCACCAGGCTCCAGCCCACCAGCAGGCTCCAGCTCAGAACCAGAGGGACGGCGCTGAAATACCACTTCACGGGCGTGCACAACCACAAAAGCTGGGTCAGAAGGGCAACAATCCCCAGAACCTGATACATCCGGTCGTGCAAGCTCAGCTTTGTCCTGCGCAGCATCACAAGCTGGGTGAGCAGCAGGGCGATCAAGGCATAACCAAAGTTGCCCAACCAGCTGATGCGAGGGAAGGCAAAGCTCGCCATCACCAGCAGGCAGAGCCCCAACAGCAGCTCGTAGATCTTGTCCTTCCAAGGGGTGAGCCCTGATTCCAATTGCATCGTGTTCGCCACGCTCAGTTTGAGAATGGCCAGGTTTGCCAGTGCTGGCGAGCATCAAGAACATGATGTGTCGTTCGGTTCTCCGCCATCGCGCTCTGACCAGGCTTGGAATCCCGGCTCTAACCTTTCACCAGCACAGGACGTGATTTATGCCGATCCGCGAGGACGACAACCGCCCCAACCGCCGCTTTGGAATCCTCAACCTGGTGCTAATCGGATTTGGTGTGTTGCTGCTGATCAGCAGCTTCATACCTAACCAAGGCATGCAGCAGGTTCCGCGTGTGCCTTACTCCCTGTTTATTGATCAGGTGAATGACGGTGCCGTTAAGCGCGCCTACATCACCCAGGATCAGATTCGTTACGAGCTCTCCGAAGCCGAAGAGGGAGCGCCATCGGTGCTTGCCACCACACCGATCTTTGATATGGATTTACCTCAGCGCCTGGAGACCAAGGGCGTTGAGTTCGCTGCTGCACCACCGAAGAAGCCCAATATTTTCACCACCATTCTCAGCTGGGTCGTTCCCCCGCTGATTTTCATCCTGGTGCTCCAGTTCTTTGCGCGCCGCTCCATGGGAGCTGGCGGAGCCCAGGGGGCTTTGAACTTCACCAAGAGCAAGGCCAAGGTCTACGTGCCCGATGAGCAGTCGCGTGTCACTTTTGCGGATGTAGCCGGCGTTGACGAGGCCAAGGATGAGCTGGCCGAAATCGTTGATTTCCTCAAGTCGTCTGATCGCTATACCGAAATCGGTGCCCGCATTCCCAAAGGTGTGTTGCTGGTGGGCCCTCCCGGCACCGGTAAAACGCTCCTCTCCAAAGCCGTCGCTGGAGAGGCGGGCGTGCCCTTCTTCATCATCAGCGGATCGGAATTCGTGGAGCTGTTCGTTGGCGCTGGCGCTGCGCGCGTTCGCGATCTGTTTGAGCAGGCCAAGAAGAATGCTCCTTGCATCATCTTCATCGATGAATTGGATGCCATCGGCAAGAGTCGTTCGGGCTCGATGGGTGTTGTGGGCGGCAACGATGAGCGTGAGCAGACCCTCAACCAGCTGCTCACCGAGATGGATGGTTTTGCTTCCAAAGACAAGCCAGTGATTGTGCTCGCAGCCACCAACCAGCCAGAAGTGCTGGATGCGGCCCTGCTGCGTCCCGGTCGCTTTGATCGCCAGGTGCTTGTGGATCGCCCTGATCTCTCTGGTCGTAAGACGATTTTGGAGATTTACGCCAAAAAGGTGAAGTTGGCAGAAGGAGTCGACCTCGACCGCATCGCTCAGGCCACCAGCGGGTTCGCAGGTGCTGACCTGGCCAACCTCGTGAATGAGGCAGCACTGCTGGCGGCCCGTGCCAAGCGCACCAAAGTTGAGCAACAAGATCTCGGTGAAGCGATCGAGCGGGTTGTCGCTGGTCTGGAGAAGAAAAGCCGTGTACTCCAGGAAGACGAAAAGAAGGTGGTGGCTTATCACGAAGTGGGCCACGCCATCGTCGGTCACCTGATGCCTGGTGGCAGCAAGGTGGCCAAGATCTCGATTGTGCCCCGGGGCATGAGCGCGCTCGGCTACACCTTGCAGCTCCCCACCGAGGAGCGGTTCCTCAACTCCAGGGAAGAACTGCAGGGTCAGATCGCAACGCTGTTGGGTGGACGATCTGCGGAGGAAGTGGTGTTCGGCAAGGTCACCACTGGTGCATCCAACGATCTGCAGCGAGCCACGGATATTGCTGAGCAGATGGTGGGGACCTACGGCATGAGTGAGACCCTCGGACCACTGGCCTACGACAAACAGGGCGGAGGTCGCTTCCTCGGCGGCGGCAACAACCCTCGCCGCACCGTCAGTGATGCCACGGCTCAGGCCATCGACAAGGAGGTGCGTGCTCTTGTCGACACTGCCCATGACCAGGCCCTCACGATCCTGCGTCAAAACATGGCTCTGCTGGAAACCATCTCTCAGAAGATTCTGGAGAAGGAAGTGATTGAAGGCGATGAGCTCAAAGAGATGCTCGATGCCAGCGTCATGCCTGAGGCAATTGCTGCCTGAGGCTTGACGGATTCACTGTTTGTCCCCGATAACACTCCTTTGAACTCAGTCCATGACGTCCGCCACCACCAGCGTTGCTGCCGTCCTCTCGGCACTGAGCGGCAAAGATTTCCTCTCTTCGGCGGATACAACAGCTGAGCAGACAGCGGCACTGCTTGAGTTGGCTTGCCAGCTCAAGAGTGGTGACCGCCGGATTGATCTCGGCAACCGCGTGCTGGGCCTGATTTTCACCAAAGCCTCCACACGCACCCGCGTCAGCTTCCAGGTGGCGATGGCCAGGCTGGGCGGACAGACCGTGGACCTCAACCCCCAGGTCACCCAGTTGGGACGAGGGGAGCCCCTGGAGGACACCGCCAGAGTGTTGAGTCGCTTCTGTGATGTGCTGGCAGTTCGTACCTTCGCCCAGCAGGAGCTTGCCGATTACGCCTACTGGGCCTCGATTCCGGTGATCAATGCTCTCACCGATCTGGAGCATCCCTGCCAGGCTCTGGCCGACTTTCTCACCATGCAGGAAGCCTTCGGTGAGCTCCAAGGTCAGACGCTGACCTACGTAGGCGATGGCAACAACGTGGCGCACTCCTTGATGCTCTGTGGCGCTTTGTTGGGCGTCAACGTGCGCATCGCCTGTCCTGATGGATTTGAGCCACTACCAGCCGTGCTTGACCAGGCCCGCTCCCTTGCGATTGGCGGTGCTGAGATCAGCGTCAGCAGTGATCCATCAGCTGCTGTTGCGGGTGCGCAGGCGCTCTACACAGATGTCTGGGCCTCGATGGGGCAGGAACAGGAGCAGCTGGAGCGGGAAAAGGCCTTCCAGGGGTTCTGCGTGAATGAAGAACTGTTGGCCAAAGCCGACTCGCGCGCCATCGTGTTGCACTGCCTTCCTGCCCATCGCGGTGAAGAGATCAGTGCGGGGGTGATGGAGGGCTCCGCCAGTCGGATCTTCGATCAGGCAGAAAATCGCTTGCATGCGCAACAAGCTTTGTTAGCGGCCTTGCTTGGTGGACTTTAGGCAATGATGCAAAATTCTTCGGTCATTTTAGAAAGCTAAATCCTGAACTTGAATCCGTTGATTCGTTATCGTTATATTGAGTGTTTAATGCTTGCCCCTTGATTGTAAATGATTCGCAAATTTGTTTCGTGTTTCAGAAGCTGATTTGTGGCCTTTTTGGACTGGTCGAATTAAGATAAAATCGCGATTATTTGAAGTGGCTTACGCGATAAAGTCAGAGTATTTGGATCCATAGCAATTACGGCATGAGTTCGCCCCTGCTCGCAACCCATTGATTTGAGTCGTGACAATTAATGCAGCCCGCCACGCCACCAGCTACGTGTTCAAGCTCTTTTTCGCTCAGCAGGCTTATTTTATCAGCAGTGAATTCATGACCATGTTCTTTAGCGATGTTTATTACTTCATGAGGTGATTGAGCGGCTTTGAGCTTCTCTTGAAGATTGGAATTGCCTTTGGCTTTGGCGAGGAAGGCCCTGAGTTGTTCTAGGGACATTAGTGATTGCGCGATGGTGAAGTTATCGATTTTATTTGGAGGCATTCGTTGATTATTTTTTCATAATCGACTCTTTGACTTGCATCATTCTTGCGGCACCACCGCCACTGATCCCTTTCAGTTCTTCATCAGACAGCTTAACGATGCCTCTGAGTTCTTCCTTTGACAGCTTTTTGCTGTCCTTGTTGGCTTGTTCTTCAGTCATTAGGATCCTGTGCTGTGTTCAGTGGTCATAGCAACGGTCTGCAGGTCGCACAGAATCAACTTAGACTGTATGAGTAAACTCAGTGCTTGTCGGAGTTGGACACTGGTTTTAAAACTTTGAAAATCAACCATGTGCGTGATACTTTCTTCTTAACTCTGCTTGCTGCGATATAGATTCACGTGTTAGAACTTGATCCAAGTAATGGCAGTCGACTCTTTTGTTTAATATTTAGGATGATTTGACTCGATCACTTGGTAAGAAACTTTGAGCAAGCTTTTCAACCAGTGCTATATGCAGGCACTGGTGAGGTGTGTGGATCAATGACACATGAAAACTGCCGCTCTTGAGCGGGCTGATCATGATTCGTCGATAGATACTGGTTTTTATAAAGATCCTTGTTTTCTCTCTTCGCCGTTATGAAAAACTCTCTACGACAGATCCTATTGTCGATGCAAGAATGAAAAAGGTGCTTACAGCAATAAAAATTCCAATCAGAACTGTTGGATTTACGTCGTTTGCGGCCTCGTTGTCTAATGCTTGAACAGTGTTATCGGTAACTTTGTTTTCCATGGAATTAATTTGCAGTCCTCTCAGTTTATTGGATAAAAGCCTTGGTGATTTCGGGAGGCAGCAAAAGCCATTAGAAAATAGACCCCTTGTTAAAATTAATAGCACCAAAAGAAGCATTTGCGCTGAATTGATGTTCAATCTTGCGCAACGCTTCATAAATCAACAATAAGCCAGCTTATTAAATGTTTAGCGTTCTTTGTCACGGAAGAAATCGTTGCCAGAGGGGTATTGGTTTCTGCAGGCAATGGCTTTGTGAAGAGTGCTGGTAACGAATGAGCCAATCCGTCTCTTTTAGTTCGTGTCTTCTATGGCTAGCAGCCTTCCTGATACGCAGTGGCGACAGCTGTGTCCATCAGCGCACCGTTACGCATGAACCGCGAAGTGTTTTCTTGCATATGTCTTGAAATCACACCCGTCTCGGCTTGGACGATGATCACAACTTTGGAAGGATTTTCCCTGCAGACACCGCGATAAAGCACTTTGATGCCTTTTGCCTCTCGCCCAGCTGCTTCCTCGTGATCGAATCTGTCGGCAAACTCCGTAAAAGAGTTGCTGATGTCGAGTGTGCAGACGACGGTTTCGATCATTTGATTGTGTTGGATTAGCAGAATTCAATTTTTACCTTGATCGAAGTAAAACCCAAGGCATCTTCATGAAGACTTGCCGAATTAGAACCGCCAACTTCTCGCACGCTATGCACTAAAATTGGTTTCAGCGAGCCAGAATAAATAAAAAAGAGGCTGGTTGCTCCAGCCTCAGGGTAAGTTTGGTTTGGAGTTGTCGTGCCCGATGGAATTGGCCAATCGAAGCCGTGTTGAGGCCTGCGTTGCTGAACCAGTCAGCTGAAGAAGCTGAGAAGACCAGAGAAATCGATTCCTTTGGTTGATTCGTTGAAACCCCAGACCTGTTGAATGATTCCTTTGCCTGTTACGGCTTCAACGGCCAGGCCAATCATGAGGCCAAGCATGGCAGCTCGCCCGTTGAGCTTTTCGCTGAAAACCTTTTGTGGATCAGGGGTGTTGGAGGATGAAGAAGTCATGGAACTACCTGTTGTTTTTCAAATATTAACGAACGTAACGATCGGTTGACGCCTGTTTGGCGATTGTCCGGCTTTGCCAATGTTTCAGCCCTTTCAGCCCTTTCAGCCCTTTCAGCCCTTTCAGCCCTTTCAGCCCTTTCAGCCCTTTCAGCCCTTGCCGCTGAGATCGCTCAGGCGTCTGAGAGTGCTGGCAGGTGCCAGTGCTCGTCAAGGATCAGATTTCAAGGCGACTCTTCTTGTGCTGTAGCTGAGTGGTGATCACGACTGTCCGAGTCTCTCCTGTCGATTCATGCTCTCGCGTGATGGAAAGCACAAATGAGAGCTGACATGCCCGCCGTTCGTGGGTATTAACCGAGTGTCGCGACACATCTTTGACTGTGATCTGCATGGCTTCGGCCCAGTCAATCGGCACAGAAATGACCGACGGCAAACGTCAGCCCTATCGAGCACCGGCTTGTTCCTTGAGGGCCATTGACTACGACGAGTCTCAAATGAAGGAAAGCGACGGAACCAGGCGTGAACAGCAGTCGGAGCTGATTTACGACTGTTAGTCAAGCCAGTTCAGGATCCGTAGCGACTTAGAGCAACCACCATCCAAGCAGTAAGCCAAGGATCAGGCCTTTGAGCCAAACAAGTGCTGCCATCTGATAGTTCGATAGCCCCAGTTTTTTCTGAATCCAGTTGAACGCCTGCTCATCAGCGAAGAAGACGGCACGGATAGGGCGGATAATCCATTCCATAGTGAGTGATGCACGGTCGATCTCATCTTCATTGCTGGAATCACTGTGAAGCAAGAGATGGTGGTCAGCCGTGATGCCTCAACTGATTTCAGCTAGGTCTGTTGATGACCATGACCATGACCATGACCATGACCATGACCATGACCATGGCCATGGCCATGGCCATGGCCATGGTTCATGGTGAAGAGCAGAGTTGAGCACCAATCGGGATGATGCAGCTTTCGACAATTTGCAAGTTCATCCTCAGTGAAAACCTCTAAGCCAAATCGATATTCTCCAATCCGCGATGAAATGTATTGCACTACACGCTTGAAGTTCTTTTTAAGGACTCACGACTTTCAACGCCATCACTGGAGTATTGAATTCAAAGCAGCTGGTGTTGGATTGCTTAATGTCCAGAGCAATGGAAAGTTGATAGTCGAAGGTTTCTGGATGGCTCTTGCTGCTGGCCACTGCCTGCTAGCTCTCACTGATCCATTTGCGATCAGTTTTCGACTCAGCCGTTAAGTATTGTCTGGGTAGGAATCTGAGGTGTGTCTCACCACTTCAGGTTGCACTGCTTGAATCTTTTCTGCCAGTTGTTGCAGAAGATCTGCACTGCCTGAAAGGGATTGTCCGTAGTCCTTGTCAAGCTCTTCACAGCACCGCTTCAAGGTTGAATGATCTTGTGTGTTCAGTGCATCAAGGGATTCAAGGATCAGGGCAAGATGGCGGCTGGTTTCCCTGCAGCGGTGACTGCTCAGAGCGAGGAGTTCAATGATCAGGTCGCTGTCGTAGACCGCCGCTTGCAGCAGGTCATCTGCTTTTACCTCCAATAGCTCAGCAGGCCCACGGCTCACCGTGACCGTGGCGCTGTGAGTTTGGTCGCCCATCAAGGCCATCTCTCCAGCCATTTCGCCGGGACCAACCGTGGCGATGAGCCGCGGTTGGCCTCCGGCTTCCGTTCGCTGAACGCTTAGTTCTCCTGCCCGGACCACCAAGACGCGTTCCGCAAGAGTGCCTTGTTGCATGACGACTTCTCCGATGGATGGGCGAAGTGTTCTGTGATTGATCGCAGCGAGATGGGTGCTCACCAACATCGGTAAACGAACGCGCATCTTGCGGAGTTCTCCAATCTTGCTCTCATCCACCGACTGTTAGCGGTTGGAGGCATGCTGACTTGCCCAGCCGCGAGAGGCATCACACCCTTGCTTAGCGTCATGTTCTGATGTGGACCTTCATTGCATGTGCCTAGGGGCTTGCGGAGCTTGGACTTCGGTCTGATTGAAGTGGCCATCACCCCTGTGAGCAGGATTGCAGTTGCCCTTGATCTGGGTGATGAGGTCTCCTGTCGGTGGAGAGATGTTGGATGCCTCTGAGGGAATTACTCTCCACAGCCTTTCAGTACCGATTCTCTATTCCGCGTCTGCCGACAATGCTGGCATTGCGCAGTCAATCAATGCAAATAGGACTCAATGACAGCGTCCAAACTTGATGGAATGTTTCATTGGCTTTAATTCTACGAATCAGGGAATTGGTTCAACAGGTGGTCAGAAGTTGGGGCAACTAGTTGGAGCAACTCTTCCTTGCCAATCCTTCTCTGGCGAATCCATTGAGTATGTTTAATGGCATGGGCGAGGTTTTGATTCATGCTATCGCTGTTGATTCTCTGCTCGGGCTAATGTTGGAGTCAGTGTCTGTTCAAGTGTTGTACTCCTGAAAAAAATCAGGTGTGTGCTGTCGTCTGTGAAGGGATGAATGGTTGTTTTGATCGGCGCTGATGGTCAGGATTGGTTTCATGGGCAAGTGATTAATGAGTTGATGTCTGTGTCTGTATTCTTGCGGTCTTAGAATCAGTTTGTTGCTGTTACTTGTCTCTTTTTATTAGTTCTGATCGTTATGCCCACTCTGGTTGGCTGGATTTTTGCTGGTTTGGCCAAAGATGTACCGCTTCGGGTTGACTTAATGGCATTGGGGGGTGACAGGTGCTTCTTGAGCTTCACCGCTGCAAGGCCACTTCCTTTCCTCGGTTGCTCAGCCCGCGCTGTCTCCTCGCTCGGTCTTTGCCGTGTCGATATTATTCATCGCTCTCCCGTAGGTGAACAGTTGATGCATTGAGCTTGCTGGTTTTGTGCTGCTTCGCCATTGATCCTGCTGCCGCCGATCAGGCCCTTGCCTTGCAGCTTGGCCGTGGTGGTAGGTCCATGTCTTCTCAAGCCGACCGATCACGCCGGTGCTGCCATAAACCGGGTGTCAGTTCGTCGTGAAATGGTCCTATTCGGGCGTGTTTTCCGGCAGTTGCGGTGGCATCTTTGGCTTATGGTTGCTGTGAGAAGACGCTATTGCTGGAATTGTCGAGCCGTAAGCACTCGTTTTCTCCCACATATGGTGTTTTGGAAGAATTTGTAAAGAGCCGCTGGAAGTCATTCCTGCAGTTATAAATTCAAGCGGTCGCCCTTCGTACTCGTTAAAACCCGTTTCCGCTGAATAATCAACTGATGACGGACGGTTGGCTAAAGGATCCACAAAAATACTGGGCAGTGCGCTTTCACAGGGAGCCACAGAGTGGGCATAAGGATGTGCGGGTTCTCGTTGACCACGGCCGGAGGTTGTCTCGAGACCAGCCTGCAATGTTGAAGTCACGCAGAAATATGCGCTACGAAGACGCCATCTCGTTATACAAAGAGCTTCAGCACATTGGCTGGACCCATTGTGAAGCGGTTTGGTGATTGCTCTTCTGGATTGATTCCTGCCAGGTGTTGCGATCCGTCATGAACGAACCTGGAGCTGGTATCACTCTTTGCGGCGGTGCTGAACAGTTGAATAATCAAGTGACTGTAATGATCCCTTCAGGAATTTTGTGATCTTCCAGTTCAGGCTGCTTGCCGCAATGTTGAACCGTTTATTGTACTTCGTGCAACGGCAGTCGATAATCAAATGGCCCATCTGAGACCCGTCTTTAATGACTGAAAAGTCTTTTGCTTCGATGTTGCCAATGATTTCACCTGTTTGTATTTTGCTGAACTGTAGTAAGTAATCGAGTCCAGAATTTGCCATCGCAAGCTCCAGTTTTTTAAACCTTAGCTTCGACAGTTTGTTTTTGCGCAGGTTGTCCTGGTGTTTGATGCTTGAGCGATCTGAGTTACCACTCCGATATCCATGGATCGATTGAGCTTGCTTTCTTGGCTTCTGCTTCCTTTCAATCAAGCACTTCGATCTCAACGGATGTCTTGCCGTCGTCGTCAACGTCGAGGGCTGTGGCTGAGCCATGGGCAAGATCAATCACGGTGCCTTGTTTGAACGGTTTGCGGTCATTGATCACCACAGTCACGCTTTTGTTGTTATACAGACGTGTCACTCTCACTTTGGTTCCCATCGGCAGGCTGCTGTGCGCGGCAGTCATCGTTCCTTTTTTGAGAATTTCACCGCTTGCTGTCTTGTTTCCATAGTGACCAGGGCCATACCAGGAGGCCTGGCCATGCACGGGCTGGGATGCTTGCTTGTTTTCTGACCGCGCATCGTCTGAATCGATCGCTTTGCTGGTGACAGGGTTTTCTGCGACGTTCTTTTCAGTGACTGCCTGGGTGCTGACGGCCTTTTCTGTGGCGCCTTTTTCTGTCGCAGCGTTGCCGGTGACGGCTTCCTTCCCGCATCCAATGGCGCTGAAGATCAGCAGGATTAATGCGAGCTTGGTGAGTCGTTGCATGGATGGCATCTGCAGCTGAAAACCCTTTGTTGGACATAGCAAGAGTGGTGGCTCCTGTCATGGCGGCTTGGACCTCAGTCGCAACGTTGTCTTCCCCGCTGATGGAGGCTCATGGCTTCGCCAGAATCCCAGCACCGCATTGTTCGCTGAGGTGATGGCCGCTTCTCCTGAACCGTTCTCGATGCTGGGTGGGCCAATCACTGTTGTGTTGCTGCACGGCTACACCGGAGCACCGGCGGAACTTTCTCTGCTGGCTGAGGCGCTGCATGAGCAGGGTTTTGGTGTGGAAGCGCCCCTGCTTGCCGGCCATGGAACTTGCCTTGAGGATCTGATGCCTGTGCAGCCCAGCCAGTGGTTGGAGCAGGTCGATGGCGTCGTTGACCGGCTTCTCGATCACGGCAAGCGCGTGGTGGTCGCCGGCTTGTCGTTGGGTTCGATCCTTGCGATTCAGGCCGGCATACGGCGTCCGGGCGTTGAAGCAGTGATTGCTTACTCACCACCGATTGTGAGTGGCGATCCTCGAGCGCTGATTGCCCCGCTGTTGTCCCTGCTTCTGCCTTCGGTGCCTCGTCCTGCCGACGATTTCGTGGATCCCGCAACAGCTGAGCGTCTCTGGAAGTATCCACGTTGGCCGAGTCCGTTGCTGCGTGCGTGTGCTGGCTCTCATCGCCTCCACTCGCAGGCATCTCGGCAATCTGCATCAACCCTTGTTGGTGATGGCCAGCACGCGCGACAAGGTGATCACGCGCCGAGGCGTGGAGTTACTCCTGCATCGAACCGGCTCCGAGCATGTGCAAGTGCATTGGTTGGAGGGCAGTGGTCACGTGATCACCGCCGATGCTGAGTGGAAAACAGTGGCTGATCAGACCCTGTTTTTTTTGAAAGACCTTTAGGGTCACCGCATTCCAGATATGACCAATGGATCAGCAGGAACGACACAACTGGCAAAAGGTTCTCGACTCGCTTGAAGCTGCCGGCGACACTGAAAGTGCTTTCTACGTTCGTGCGCGTGCCATCTGTGATGGTGACCCCGATCCCATGCTGACTTGGGAGGCTGGATCTTGAGCATCGATCCTCTTCAGCAAGGGCTTGAACAGTCGTTTGAAACAGAACGATGGGGACGGCTCATCCGCGAATGCGATGACATCGAAACCCTCAGGCAAACAGCACTTTCCTTGCTGCAACAGGTCACGCAAATGAAAGTTGCCAGTACCTGGATGGCGTCGAGAGCTTCGGAGTCTGAAAATGCCAAATTGGAGATATTGGCGAAACTGATCAAAGAACGTTCCGAGCGTCCACAGGAGCAGACTGAGCAGTAGGTGCAGACTGAGCAGTGAGCAACCTGGTTCGATTCGGCGCTCTCGCGCTGACCTTCACCATTGGCAGTGCTGCTGCGTATGCGGAAAGTTGGTCACCGTCTCCGGAACCGCCGTTCTGGTCGCAGACTCGGCAGTCTCTTCAGGCCTCGGGCAAGTTGTCTGAGCGCACCTGGTTGTTCATGGAGGCGATGGATTCGCCAAGCCTGAAAGCCGGGGAATATCTCAGTAATCCTGCCCGGACATCAAGCGGTGTGGAATTTGATGCTGCGCTGTTGATGCGCCGTCAGGGTCAGGATGTTTGGAAGGTGCGTGAACTGCGCATGCGTGCACTCTGTAATCAGCAAAGGCTGCAGCGCAGCAGTGCTCAGGGGCAATGGCTTGATTACGTGGGGCGTGAGGACACTTCGGACAAGGTTCGTTGGATCTGCGCTTTGCCAGCGCCCGACTGAGCCCTTGCCATCTTGGGTGATGACCGGTACACATGTATTGACGAACAAATGAATTGCCGGTGTCTGCTGGAACTCCCGAGCCGCTAACGACTGCTCAGCAAGAGCTTTATGAGTGGCTTGCTGACTACATCGGTTGCCATCATCACAGTCCGTCCATTCGTCAGATGATGCAGGCCATGGGTCTGCGTTCACCTGCTCCTGTTCAGAGTCGTTTACGGCACCTACAGCAGAAAGGCTGGATCACTTGGCAGGAAGGTCAGGCTCGCACCCTTCAGCTGCTTGGAGGGATTGCCTCCGGAATTCCGGTGCTCGGTGCTGTTGCGGCTGGTGGCCTGGTTGAGACTTTTGACGACATCCAAGATCGATTGGATCTTGCTCCTGTTCTTGAAACCCGTGGTCTGTTCGCGCTCACGGTGAATGGTGACTCCATGGTGGATGCCCATATCGCCGACGGTGATGTGGTTCTGATGGAACCGGTCGTTGATGCGGCTCGTCTGCGTCAAGGCACGATCGTGAGTGCGTTGGTTCCTGGCAGTGGAACCACGCTGAAGCATTTTCACTGCGATGGCCTCATGGTGCGGTTGGAAGCAGCGAATCCTGCCTACGAGCCGATCGAGTTGCCAGCCGATCAGGTGCAGGTTCAGGGCAAACTCGCTGCCGTATGGCGACAGATGTGATTGATGGTTAGCGGGGCCCGCCGTCGTTGTAAGCTGCTTAACGACAAAGGCCGGTTTCAATCCCTGTCTGCGTTATTGGGGCCATAGCTCAGCTGGTAGAGCACCTGCATGGCATGCAGGGGGTCAGGAGTTCGAGTCTCCTTGGCTCCACTGGATTTTCCAAGACGCCTACTGGCTTATGAGCTGGTGGGCATTCTTTTTGCTCAGGCTTGCTACGGCATGCCATTGCCAAATAGAGCAGTTTTGCTCTACCTTTTGCTCTATGAATGACCCCCTGCATAGCGCAGGGCATTAGAGCAAATGCCAAAGACGTTCAGTAAGCAAGGCACCTGGGATCACGATCTGCGACGCCAGATCAAGCGGGAGCATGGCACCGGCTGGACGCTTTATCCGCAGAGCAGCGGCACCAAGCTCACCCGTAGATATGAGGACGGAAAGAAGTCCAGCGTGATGCTGGAAATTGAATGGGCTCCGAGCTCTGCCACCGCGATCGCTAATGCCGTTGGCGTCCTGGCCGCACGGATGAATGAACACGACATCAGCCTGCGTGAAGCGCACCGCCGATCGCAGCAAGTTGCTGGTGTGGTGACTGGCAAGGGTGTGGTGGCAGGTGCCATCGATTGGAGTGCTGCTGCCGATGCATTTCTGGAGACTCGCAGCGATCGCCGTGGCACGACCATGGCCGACACCAGCAAGCGCGTCAGAAATGCTGTTTCTCTCTTCGAAGCATCCCCACGCCCGACAGATGGCTCATCTCTGATGCGGGCGTACGCCCGCAACTTCTTTGATGGTTGTGCTCCAGGCGGTTCAGGCCGCAAGCGTCATCTCGGGGATGTTGCTGCATTTCTGAATTACGCGATCGACAAGTGTGGTGCGCCTGCTCGGTGGAAACCTCTGGAGGGGGAGGATCGAGACGTGCTGATCGGCACTTCAGATGAAGCTGACGACAATCTGACTCCCCCGATCAAGCCAGAGCAATTAGCGGCATTGCTTGATGCATTGATTGCTGATGAAAAGCATGAGCTCTGGATGGCGGTGGCTCTGGTCGGATGCTTTGGATTAAGACCAGCAGAACTTGCAGCTTTAGATGTTGAAGACGGCGAACTGATGGTGCGCAGCAACGTCAAATGCAATAAAAGCAGCATGAAAAAACAGAAGCTGCCGCGATTGGTGATTGCACTGGAGCTCGACGGTCGTGATGACGGAGCTCGGGCATTGGCGCAATATCAGCTGGGTCAGCTCAAGCTGCCGCGTGCAGTCCGTACGGCAATCGACAGCGGCGAATTTAAGAAGGTTGGAGATGCATTCAGACAGCTGTTGGATCGATACCCGTATTGGCAATCGTTAGTTGCAACGACTCCTGATCTGACGCCCTACAGCCTGCGGCATGGATGGGCATGGAGAGCTCACAAGGGATACGCCACACCCCTGTCAGTCCGTGATGCAGCTGCGTTGCTGGGCCATACGCCTAACACTCACCATCGCCATTACGGACGCTGGACTGATCAACAGGGTCTGCGTGATGCAGTGAAGAAGATCACCCGTACGGCACCCCTTAGTGATCAATCAGGGCGCCAGAAAGCTCCACCACGCGCAGAAATAGTGTGACACCAGCAATGGTGTGAGGGGTCTTGCATCCGCAAGCCATAGCGTGCTTATACTTCTGGCAACGAGATTGCGCTTCTCAGAGCCCCTGACCCGCGATTCCGTCGAAAACCTTCCATCAGAACAACAGTTGTCTGAATTGCAGCTGCTGACATCACTTGATCGGCCGAGGCGTGATCCACCTTTGGAGGAATGGCTCGCACAGCCAATTCGCACGCCAAAGGGCCAGCGCCCTGTTCGATTTTCAAGTGATGCAGAAAAGGCAGCTGCTCATTGCAGGGTTCGGCGATATAACGCTCAGGGCGTCATCTTCGAATACACCGAGGGGCAACCTCGAAGCGGCGAGCTCCTAAGCCACAAGCTTGGAAATTGTTACCACCGCCTGCAGCAGCAACTGATTGCAACTGAGGGAACACCCTCCGCTGCATTGCAGCAGGAAGCCCGTGATGCCTACCGCGCATCCGCGACACCAGCAGAAAACTCCCCAGAAATCAGCGCCTACTTCGAGCGGATCTGGGGACCACTCAAAAACCCCGACGTCACAGCTGTCGCTTGGCAGCCAGTCGAAAACAAAACGGTCAACCTCGGAGAACTTTTCTCAGAGCCGACCTAATACGCCTACGCAGGGTGAACATCCTTCATCCGTAGAGCTCTCGTTTCCATTTGAAGCCGATGTCACGGTCTTCAAGGTTCACGATCACAAGGACAATCTGCGGTCCTTCAACGCTCGATCAGAAGGCGGCAAGAGCCTTGTGCTCTTCGCTGCTGACAGTGGCGATTTCAGCCATCTGCCGCTGATTCAAGAAGGCGACACCGTCAAGGTGAAAGTCCTGCAGCACGCCAAGAAAGAAGGCTGGCTGAAAGCTCATCTGCTGCCTCGCAGTGAGCAGAGCAATGGATTCCAGACCGAGCTCCGCCGCCGTGAGCAAGGAGTGCAGGGCAAGCTCACACACGTAGAAGCTGAGATTTCTCCAGCCGATCACGCGTGTCTCCAGTACGCCCACAAGCTGGAGAAAAGAGTCCGCCCGTCACTGACTCAGGCGGAGTATGTGCGTGAGTTGCTGATGGGATCACTGCATCCCGTACGGGCGCTGTGGCTTGCTCAGCAGGAGGGCCAGAAATGAGCATCTCCAAAATCGGGCTGAAACCGTTGCCCAAGCCAATCCCCAGCGGATTGATGACGGCTTACACCGATGTCATCAACCACCGGGAGGAGTCCGATTTCCTGCCAACTGATCCCAATGATTATTTGGTGTGGGCTCACTTCCATTCGTTGGATAGAGCCTGTCGAAACGACATCGAATTTCTGTCGTGCATGCTTCCAGCCGTGGAAGAAGAAGAGGAGGATCCCAGCGCCGCGCAATTTATGCGCCAGTGCTTAAGGGACGCCAAGCGTCTTCGCAGGTGGAACGTCGAAGCCTTCAACGCAGATAGGGAGGTGAACAATGCCTAGACGCACATTGAGCAGAGATGAGCTCACGTACGCCTGCATCTGGGAGGCATTGAGAGCGGACTGGTTCCAGAACCTTGGATCGCACTACCGCGAGCAAGTGAAGGAGTGTCGGCAACTGTCCGCGCATTACACGCAACGCCTCGAATCCCTTGATCAGGAGGCTGAATGACTGATCTCAGCAACTTGATTGCTCAGCTCATCACCAAGGGTTGGCCACGGGATTACTCCAACGTCATCGCACCGTGTTGGTACGTCTTCCCTTGTGATCGTCGTGATGAACCGCTCGAAGATCCCAATTTCTCGCCCGATCTAACTGGAAGAGAAGGCTGCTTGGTGATCCATCCAGAGCCGGGGCGGTATTTCATTCGCGTCGAGGTCCGTCCGAGCGGAAGCCTTGGCTACGGCGCAGTTGATGTTCACGACGGTCAGGTTCACTGCGCTGATGGCTTTGCCGGATGCGTGGAAAAGCTCTACCGACCAAAGCTGCAGCATCTGCTGGATAACGCTCACCGCCTCTATCTGGAGTGGGAGTTAGCGCAGTTCAAGAAAGAAAAGACCTTGCCCGAGCTGGAGCAGCAGCTGAAGCAAGAGCTCTTTCTTCAATCCATCAAACAACCGTCTGGAGGGCATCAATGACTGATTCATCGTGGCTTGAAACCACACAGGCGGCCCGTTCATTAGGGATCGCCCCCTGCACGTTGAAGCGCAAACGCGACATCAACGGCGGGTTTCTTGAAGGTGGCAAGCACTATCGCTTCAAGACCGACACGGCTAACAGTCCCGTCCTCTGGGATGTGGAAACAATCCGATCAATGCTTCATGAACGGGGGATGAAAGCCCGTCAAGAAGCAAGAGCTGATCAGGTGATCCGTGAGCTCCAGCGGGAGGGCAATGCATGACAACCCTCGCCAGAAAGATCGCTCACAGTGTTTCCTTTCAGGAATCACCAGCGTTAGCGACTGCCAGACGACTGCAAGCAGCAGCTGATCTGTTTAACCGTGAGCTCTTCAATAACCAGCTGCCGAGCACCATGCTCAGGCTGCAGAACAAGAAGGGCTGCAACGGGTTCTATAGCCCTAACAAGTTCATTGATGCCGATGGCCGCCAGCTGGACTGCATCACCCTGAACTCCACCACTGCGATCGATCGCCCATTGATCGAACTGCTGTCAACGCTCGTTCATGAGCAGTGCCATCAGTACGTCTGTGAGGTGGTGAATCACAAAGCTGCCACGGGGGGCCACGGTCCTGAATGGCGCAACGTGATGAACAATCTCGGGCTTTCACCGATCAGGGTTGGAGTGACGTGGCGCGGGCCAGCAACACACTCCATCGACCCAGATGGTTTGTTTGCTCGATGCTTCCGTACGCATGCCTCTGAATTAGAGGCGATGCCGTGGCAAGAGCTCGCGATGGATGCAGCCAGGGGTCGTGCCAAGGGTCTCGACAAAGTCCGCTTCGAATGCCCCAGCTGCGGTCAGAAGGCATGGGCCAGGGCTGCAGCAGAACTTGTCTGCGGCACCTGCACAACAGCTGATCGCCTGGTGGTGATGATCCCTGAATTCAGAGCCACTGGTGGTTCTGGAGCTGGTGGAAAGGGTCGAGCCACAGCATCAAGGGATCACTATCCCGAGCCAACACAGATACCACCGCTGCCCGTCTGGACTGATGAGCTCGGACGTCAAATGCGACTGTATACGGGCCTCGATCACCCGCCACAGGACCATCTCGAAGCACTGGTGGTGATGCTGTTTGGTGTGTCGCAACGACGGCCTGAGCTGCTGGATGAGCTCTGCGCTGCTGCCTCACGCGCCAATCTCCCGACACCAGAGCGCGACAGCTGGGAGCGTGCATTGAAAGAGGTGTGGAAGCACCGTGCATCAATGCTGCATCCCGATGCTCACCCTGACGCTGATGAAAACCAAAAGCGTTATCTGGGCGAGGCATTCAAGTGCCTGCAGATTGCCAAGCGGATGCTTGATCAGCACAGCGCCAACACCTCAGCTGAAGACGTCCGTACGGCTGCGGCGGAGGGTGATGGTTGATGAATGATCAGGGGGGGCTGCCCCCCTTTTCACACCAATCCTTCAAGCACCTGCACAATCCGATCGCGATGCTCCTGCTGCAGCTGCACCTCAGCTTCGAGATCACCGCTGAACATCCCCATCACTGCCGCCTCGATCCGATCACGAGCCACTGCAGGAGACATTGCATCCATCTCCACGCAGACCTCTTGATCAGGCGTGAAGCCATGACGCTCTAAGAATCGCTTAGTGCGGCTGTCGTTCTTGTTGGCACCACGCAACGCAACCTGAGCGCCAAAGTCATCAAGGTCATCACGGGTCACCAGCACCCGCTGCATCGTGATCAGATCAGGGTTGCTCACATGAGATTGAATCTCCTCCAGTGCTGCTCGTGGCCAATCATCACCACTGGGGTCGAAGTCAGCACAGACCAGCAGGTGAATGGCTTGCCCTTCGCAGATGTGCTCGTTCACGCTGAGAGCAACCGACCGCAAGTAACTGGCGGAGCCGTATCCCTTGCAGGCCGCTACATCAACACCAAGCCCGCGAGCATGTTGCATATAGACAGGAATCTGACCCGCCTTCTCGACTAACACCAGTGGCCGTTGATTCTGCTCACGCCAGAAATCAAGCCTGTAAAACCATGGTGCAGTCTCAGCGAAGCCAGCAGGGTTGTTCCAACGACTGACGCCATAACTGGCGCGGGATTCATCAACGATGTAATTCCAAGGCAGCTCGGCTGATTTACGCAGGTCCAGAACGCGACGCTGGACTAGGTCGTAATTAACGGTGCTGCCCATGCTGTCCTTGCTGATGTAATCCAGCAATGCGGAGACCACCGCCTGGTAGTAGAGACCACGGACGGTGAGGGGCTGGAGCTAAGCAGCTAGTCGCAGCAACTCTGTCCTCAGGAGTGCATCCTGATCACGAGAGAGCAGCTTTGGCGATTTGCGGACCATGGGGGTGCAAGGTGACTGTGAAGGGCTTGCCCTTCCTTAGCAGCATACACAACTCCTAGCGTGTAAACACGCAGCAACCGTACGCGTGCATCATTAGCTGGGCTTATTGCAGGCGCACTCTCTCATCACAAGTCTGAGAATTTGTTATTGCTTGCTATGGCAAGACTTGGCAATTTCTCCGTTCCGCCTGCGGAGGGGTTTTAACTCACTTTTACCTCCCTAATTTGAATGAGTAACACGTGCTCCCCAGCTGTAAATGAACTGCATCTCTCCTGCTGAATACAAGCAGCATGAAAAGCAATTTGCTCCACTAGTCCGCGTCAGCAATACCTTCAAGTTGCAGATCGAGACTGATCACGCTCTGCGCGATTTCTCCAAAGCAAGCAAGCAAGATCTCTCGGTCGTGATCAGACACGCTCTTCATGAGTATCTGGAACGTCGTGGCATTAGCCCCACGCAACCTCTCGGCGTTCACTAATCCAAAAGGAAGCCTGCGGTCATAGCTCCCCAGCCATACCCCGCAGACCACCAGCAGAACAGCAGCCAGCACTTAGGCCACTCATGAGAAATCGTACAAGGCAACTCCCGATAACGCACCTGCTGCGCGAATCAATCGCAGATCAGGTGGAGTCGTTAATCCTTTCAAGTCCTGAATGCAGCCGTACGGCTTCATATCAAGTGGATCGATTTGTCCTGGTCGCTGAACGTATTGGATCCGATTACTGATGTCTGAGCTCAAACCTGATCTAAACGCAGCTAAGACATTTCTCGACTTGCTCGGCAAGAACGGTGATGCTCGCTTCCGTGCATTCCCCCATAAGCACACGCCACCAGAAATCAAGAGGCAGCTAAGAGCTCGCAAGATTAACGGTGATAGATCCAGTGATCGTGTCCTGAAAGCTCAGAACGATGGCTTAGGCATTTATCTCGTCATCAATCGCGGTGGCGATGACAAAGCATCCATCACTGAATGCATCGCCTACTTCGCGGAATTCGATGGCACTGCAGAAGCCGATCAGCTCCAGCGTGTAAACGACTCAGGATTGCCAGAACCATCGATCATCAATCGCACTGGTGGTGGCTCCCTCCACTTCTATTGGCTGCTTGATACGCCGATCGCCAATAAAGCTCTCTGGCAGTCCGACATGAAGCGGCTCGCTGGTTATCTCGGCAGCGATAAGTCAGTGAATGACCCATCACGCGTGATGCGGCTGCCTGGATCCCTCTACATGGGACCTGATCAACAACCGATCGCTCTGGTGGAAACCATTCACGTCGGCGATGGCAGGTACACCCGTGAAGACATCATCAATGCGCTGCCAGCTGATCCGACGCCTCTGCTGGAGCAACCATCACCACAACCCGCTAGCGATCGCACTGCTGAACGAGCTCTAGATCAGCTCTATCGCATCCCTTCACGCACTCCTGGCTCCAACACCAGAAATGCATATCTCCGTTTGCTCTGGGGGTTGGCTCACATCCTTGGCCCTGATCGTGCAGGTGCTGCCATGGCTGTTCACTCCCCTGCCTGGGCAGCTGAAGAGGACTTAGTCGAGAAAGCCCGTGAAGCTAACGGCGCCATCACTGACGGCACGTTCTTTGAGGTCGCCAAGAATGATTTCAACGTCACTGATTCAACTGCTGATCAGACCTCAGCCAGAAATGGCAAGTCCTCACAACAGAGCAGCCACGTTGATGACGATGAACCCCTCGAAGAGCTCATTGCTCGCAAGGTCGGTGAACTGCTCGATCTCCGCCTGCTGACGCAAGACACCTGGGCCAAAGAAATGGCACTGATCGCTGAGCTCGGATGGCGTGGCTTGAAGCGACACGACATTGAAGAACGGATGTACGCCGCTCTGGCTAATCGCTGGAAACTAGCCATCAGCCAATCCCATAACAAGAAACGTCGCGGTCGATCACCAAACCAGACCCGTGAAGGAGAACAGCAACAAATGCTCGTTCACGGTTTTCTCCCCTGGAAACGTGATGCAGTTCTCTTCGGTGCTGGTGGTGTCGGCAAGACCACTGCAGCCGTACGGATCGCATGGTCTGCCATTACAGGTGAACCGCTCCTTGATTTCGAAATCCCTGGAGACATCACAGGCAAGGTCCTATTCATTGGCTCTGATGGCGGCACAGGTGCCTACGACATGTGGCAGAACGCCGCTGAAGATCTCGGCATTGCCAACGATCCACGCTGGATTAATGGCTGCACTCATTGGGGTGCTGATGAACACGACGGCATCGGTGCATGGTCTGTCACGCCAGCAGGTCTCCAAGAGCTCAAGACCGAGCTTGAAGAGAACAACTACGCACTGGTCATCATCGATAGCTGGAAAGCTGTCCTGAGCCTTGCTGGCGTTGATTTCGGTATCGGACCTGTCGACACCATCGTTCGATTGATTCAAGCCCTGATCGCTAAACACTGCAGCGGTCTTTATCTCCATCACCCCTCAGGCAATACAAAGGGCAAGGGCATCAGCGGGGCAGGCGGCAACCAGAACATCAATCAGATTCCTTACGCCGTTCATGAGCTCCGCGTTGAACCTGTCTCTGATGACAGAGCCAAATGCGTTCGCTGGATTGCTCACAAGCTTCGTGGATACGTCTCCAGAGAGTTTCTTTATCGACTTGCACCCGATGGCTTTCAGATTGTCGAGGGTGAACTGGTCCGTAACTGCCGCGACGACATCCTGATCACCGTCTCTGACCTTGAGCAGATGGGGACCGCAACCACCAGTTACGCCATTCATAACCTGCTCTCTACGCGTAATGAATCCACTATCAGCAACAACCTCACCAAGCTCCGTCAAGACGGTTTCCTTAAAAAGACAGGCTCTAGCTGGCATCTCACAGCCAAAGGCAAGCGCACTGTTACCGAGCTCACCAAGACACACGTATAGGGGTATATATAAAAAGGAATTAGGAAAATATCTTTATAAAGCATTGCTATTACTAGCTTTCTCTTGTCTCCATCATCGGGAATATCTAGGGATTACGCAGGATTTGTCGGGATTACCTCTGCTTTTTTGGTCACCATTAAGCGCTGCCAATGGTTCTCAGCCGTTTTTTCCCGCATCCCCGCATATACATAGGTATATACCTCCCCCCTACTGAGGCGGATAGAATTCACGCAACGGCTTACAACGTCTTAAATTTTTGAGTAGTACATCAGTTCTTATCAGCAATGCCAGCATCAAGAGCAATACAAAAAGAGACTGAAGCCAAGAGAAATAGGGCCTGGGAGATGCACATAAGCGGGCTACCGCATTACACAATCGCCGCCGAGCTTGGAGTTACATCAGCGAGGGTGACGCAGATGATCCAACAGGCAGCCAAAGCTCATCCAGTGAACAAGCTGAGCATCGAAGAGCGGATGGCGGTCAGCGAGGGTCGATGGCAGTTGGCTGAGGATGCAATCAGAGCGGAGATCCGGAAACAGACGGGCGAGGGCTTTAAGACCACAAGACGGATCACTGACCCTGTTGGCCGTGTTCAGATCGAAGAGACGGTGGAGCACCGTGTTGATCCAGCCCTCCTGCGCGCCTGGAGCACGCACACCGATCGGAGAGCTCGACAGCTTCAGAATCAGTTGTCACCCGATACGAGCGTTCAGGCGGTCAACGTCAACTTGATCAAGGATTTTCTGGGCCAGGGCGATGCACAAGGCAAACTCTCTGCTCAGCAGTGGAACGAGACCCTCGACATCACTCCTGCTGGTTAAGCAGGGGGTCAGTCGCGTCATATAGCTGTCCCAGCTTGTAGTCGTACGGATACAGGGCAGCTAAATAGAGCAAGACCTAGAGCAAAGCTCCGATTTCGCCTGAGCTCACCGCTGCCATTTTGGAAGCCTCAGTGTTACCTACCTCTTACGAGCGGCATGCCCTTCACGCTGTCGATCTAGTTTTTCTCTGACAGCATCACGGATAAATTCAGCCATTTGTTTGCCTAACGGGCGGAGCTCATCATCATCACTCTGATACAGCCGTACGGAAGCAGGTTTACTTGATAAGGGCTCATCTCCCTTTACGGTGAAGTTGAATTCACGTAATTGTTCTGGCTGGCGTTCAGGATCACGACTCATGCGATCAGCGTGTGTACGTGGAACAGTAGCGCCCAATTAACATTAAACAAAGAGAGAGCTCAAGGTGGATAACGGGATACAGCTAAGCCCATGGCAGAGAAAAGTTGCTGGATTACTGCAGAGCGTTGATGAGCTCAACACGCTCGTATTGGCAGGCGGTCGAGGTGGTGGCAAGTCGATCCTGCTTGTGTGGATCATTGTTTATTACATGTTGCTGTATGGAGAGAAGTTCAACGGCGTATTGATCAGGGCTGATCTAGCTGGCTTACAGAAGCTGGAGACACTGCTGATAGAGCAGATCATGCGGATGATGCCTGGCAGCAGGTATCTGAAGGCCAAGAGGCGTTGGACAGCGAGCAATGGAGCGACGTTGCAGCTGATCCATATGGACGGCAACGACGGCTTCAACAAGATCCAGGGTGAGGACTTGAATTTCTGCGGCTGGGACGAGCTGGGGCAGGAAGCGGATCCACATGTGGTGCTGAGGGTGAGATCAAGCATGAGGAGCACAGATCCAACATGTCCGCCGAAGTTCATCGCTACCGCTAACCCGTTGGGTCCTGGATCTTGGTGGATCAGGGATTACATCGTTACCAAGGCAATGCCGAACAGGATCTTCACTTGTGAGTTCTTTGGTGCTCAGCCTGCGGTCTGGATCAAGTCCACTCTCAGGGATAACCCCTATCTCTCCAACCCAGATCAATACGAGAAGGAGTTGAGGGCGAGTTGCTTTGGCGATGAATCCAAGATTGCCGCTGAGGTGCTGGGCGAATGGGGGCAGGTCACTGCTGGCTTCTTTGGCTCTTGCCTGAGCATTGAAAGGTCAATGCTGCCCCGTGATTTTCAGATTCCTTGGTATCCCGACAAGAGCGGATCGTTTACTGAAAAGACCAAGGCACATTGGTGCTGGATTGGTGGTGACTGGGGCACGGCCAGCCCTGCATGCGTCGTGCTGATGTGTCAGATCCAAGAGCCAATAATGGTCGGAGAGCGTCATATCGCCAGAGGTAGTTGGGTCTGCGTGGATGAGGAATACGTCTGTTCGATTCAGCCAGACGGATCAAAGGAATGGAATAGGGGTGATCGCTCATTAACTGCACCGCAGTTTGTGGAGCGAGTGAAAAAGCTCTACATCCGCAATGGATTCACTGATTGGGTGATTCCGCCCCGCAGAGTGATCATGGATTCAGCAGTTACTGCACAGCTGGGTTTCGGCGGTCATAGCGATCCAGTGACACTGAGCACTGAATTTAAGAAGTACGGATGGTAAGTCACAGGCAGCCCTAAGAGTTCAAGGGCTGTGGGGTGGCAGCTGATGAAATTGTTGCTGTATCAGGCAGGCAGTGAAGAGCCTGGTTTGTATATCTCAGAGCGATGCGAGAGCCTCTGGGCGACGTTGCCTTATTGCATCAGTGATGATCGCAATCCTGAGGATATGGAGAAGGCTGCGCCTGATCACTCTGCTGATGCTGTGAGGTATGTATTGACTGCTGCTAATCAAGGCCAGCACAGCTATCGGCAATCACAGCGAAGTGGAGCGCACCCGCTGATGTGGGGCAATGAAGAGAAGCGGAGACGATATGTAGGAGGCGTACGGACGTACAAGCCAATGCCGATTCGTTGAGGGGTCAAAGCAGAGGGCTACCCAAACGGGGGAGACAGGTGGCTGGAAGCGTTGCCCGCCTATGTGGTGATTCAGATCAGTGCTATGACTGCTGAACAGACCTGCTACCCATGTCCCCAGAAGAACTCAAAGACTTCCTCGCCAAAGTCGAAGGCGACACCAGTCTTCAGGAGAAACTAAAAACAGCAAAGTCACCTGTTGAAGTGTCCGGTATTGCGAGAGATCATGGTCATGAATTTGACGGCAAAATTAACGATATAAAAATCACCGAACTCTCTGATGAAGAACTTGAGTCATTTGCTGGAGGATTAAATCCTAGTGATTTATGCATTATTTCCGTTGTGACAGTCGCTGCGACAATGAAAAAGTGCTTGTGTCCATTCGATAGGTGATAAGTGCAAAATTGCATTCTAGACCCGCAACAGTTAAAGGCAGTAACTATCAGATATACATAATTCTGAACATCGTTGCTATAATTGCGAAACAATTCTGATACTCATGTCCGAAGAACAACTAAAGGCATTTCTCTCCAAAGCCAAGGACGACCAGTCCATTCAAGACAAACTAAAAGCAGCAAAGTCACCTGAAGACGTTGTGGGTATTGCTAAAGATCACGGCTTCGAATTCACTGCTGATAAGATTACTGATCTCAGTGAAGAGGAACTAGAAGGCGTGGCTGGAGGGTGTGGGGGAGGTGCAAGCCATTGTTGGAATCAAACTGAACATTGTATAAATACTGGCTGATTTCTGGAGGTATTTGAATAGTCTGATTTCCCCTCGGCTTCAAAATTTACACACTCAAACCCCCTGCTGCCGTAGGGGGTTTTTATTACTTCAACAGTCTGACTAACACCGTAAATCAGCCTTCAATACCTGGCGCGATTGAGTGCTTTAAGTATTAGCTAAAGACACTGCAGCAGACCATTGCTATAAATGCTGAACAGACCTGATATCCATGTCCGAAGAACAACTCAAAGCGTTCCTAGAAAAGGTCAAAGCAGACACCAGCCTTCAGGAGAAACTCAAAGCTGCTGCTGATTCAGACGCAGTTCTTGCGATTGCAAAAGAGGCTGGATTTAATGTTTCTGCTGATGACTTGAAGAACGCTCAATCAGAGATTTACTTGAAGAACGCTCAATCAGAGATTTTTGGACTGACTGAGGAGGAGTTAGAAGGCGCGGCTGGAGGGGCCTGTAGGTACTGCACCGACCGATGCCTCCGCCAGACCCGAGTTGTGGACTGCCTGAGCCTTTGATCATACCCCGAGTTGTGCCTGACAGACCCGAGTTGTTAAAAGCCTACTCATTGCAAAGCCCCTGCCGCCGCATAGGTTTTTATTTCTTCAATCACCCCATACCCACCATCAATCAGACCCAAATAGCATCCGATACCTGGCACCACTGACAACAAAACAGTCAGCGCTTTCACCCGCCCAGTCGCCTAATCCATCCACAAAAAATACAAGGCAGAGCAAATAAAGCCTCAGCATTCTTTAGCCCTACATCTATTCATATCCCCTCAACGCAGCTGCCAAATACTTCGCTCCATGTCGCCATCACGGATGTCATTCGCTCGTCTAAATCTCACCGCCACCTGATGCCACTCCTCTGGAATTTGATTGAGACGCACATCAAAAGAGCAACTCAAAGCCTTCTTAGAAAAGGTCAAAGGCGACACCAGCCTGCAGGAGAAGCTCAAAGCAGCTGCTGATTCAGACGCAGTTCTTGCGATTGCGAAAGAGGCTGGGTTTAAGATTTCTGTTGAAGACTTGAAGAACGCTCAAGTCACAGAGCTTTCAGACGAGGAATTGGAGGGCGCAGCTGGAGGGGATTCTGGAGGGGATTACCTGTCTTATGCAGGCTGCGACACTGGGAGATGTGGCGCCTGTAGCTGGGGCTGCCCAGGGTAATAGGTGGGGGCATCTGCGGATAGCCTACACACCCGCGAAAGCCCCAAGGGGTTTTTATTGGTTCAATCATCCCCAAAAAGTCCATCAATCAGACCCAAATAGCAATCGATACCTGGCACGATTGAGCGAAGTAAGTATTAGCCAAAGACACTGCAGTAGACCGTTGCTATAACCATTAAAGACTCCCGATACTCATGTCCGAATAACAACTGAAGGCATTCATTGCCAAAGTTCAAGCCGATACTTCACTGCAGGAACAGCTCAAAGCAGAAGGAGTTGATATTGTTGCTATTGCAAAGGCTGCAGGCTTCTGCATTACCGCAGATGACTTAAACATTCATCGCCAAAACCTGTCTAATGCAGAGCTTGAGGTTTTAGCTGGGGGACAACCACAAACGGTAACTTACAATTGTGGGCGCTGCGCTTATACGCTAAACACCATTGGCTGCAACCCGGCGTGCGGCGCTAATCCTACGCTTGGCTGTGCTGAACGAACTGAATAGCAGTCTACTTAACACCCTTTAAGCTAATCCCTCAAAAGCTCCTGCAGCGGCAGGTGCTTTTTATCTCTTCAATTACCCAAACAGCCAACAAATTAGCCTTCGATACCTGGCACGATTGAGCCCAGTAAGTATTAGCCAAAGACGCTGCAGCAGACCATTGCTTTAATTATTCAACGGACTTGATACCCATGTCAGAAGAACAGCTCAAGGCTTTCCTTGCCAAAGCCAAGGATGACCAGTCCATTCAAGACAAACTAAAGGCAGCGAAGACTCCTGAAGACGTCGTAAGCATCGCTAAAGAACACGGCCACGAATTCACTGCTGATAAGATCACGGGGTTGACTGAACTCAGTGAAGAGGAGCTGGGAGGCGTGGCTGGTGGACTGGGAGTCATGGGTCATAATCCACTTTGAGGGACCAAATTTCCTGATCGATTTCTATGTAGAAGTGAAGGTAGAGGGGGATTTGCTAATTGGTAGAGGGGGATTATACGGACCGAGGTCGTCTAACAAGGGATTAAATTCACTGCTGTGGGTTGGGATGATTCTGTTATTTGGTGATGGATTCTGAGCCTACTCATCAAACCCCCTGCTGCCGTAGGGGCTTTTTATAACTTCAACAGTCTGACTAATCCCACAAGTCAGCCTTCATTGCCTGGCACGATTGAGCGCAGTAATTGTTAGCCAAAGACGCTGCAGCAGACCTTTGCTATGATTCTTAAGTAACCAACACAAGATCATGCAATGTCTGCTTTAGAGGATCTTTTGAATGCCATAACGACGAATCCTGAACTCAGGAACTCGATTACGGCCGCTACCTCTACGGAGGAAGCTGTGAGAATTGCTGCAGACGCCGGCATTCAAATCAGTGCTGATGACCTTCTCTCAGCATTCCAATCCAAAATGTCTGAACTTTCAGCTGAAGAACTCGAGGCAGTGTCTGGGGGTAAAGTTAATCCAGTGAATTCGCTTAACACAATTGGTTGCGGTATGAAGGGAAACACACAATTGGTTGCCTGTAGCGGAAGGAACTAAACCCCGATTCTTGGAGACTAATTGCGTAGAAGGAAGCTGTGCCAATTCTCGATTCTGAAATTGAACTAAGAACATTAGCTATAATATCCGTAAAATAAAATCTATTGAATGCGTTGCAACAACCAAGGGGTTTTAGAGATCCAATACTATTAATCGTTGGAAGTACCGTAAGATTGCCGCTGGTAACGACATTCAAATAAGTGCTGATAATCTACTCATGGCATTGAGTTGAAATAGCAAAACAAAGAACAAGAAACTAAAGGAAGTTTCTGGTGGCGTGAATTCGACTAGTAAAAGCCTGAAACAACGTATTAATCAATAAACCCTACAAGCTAATAATATACACTAATAACCACGACTGCTGACTAACAACATATTTACCAAAAGCCAATGGTTGTAGAGGCTTTTCATTGCATCAATAGCCTGACTAATCTCACAAATCAGCCTTCAATATCTGGCACGATTGAGCGCAGTTGAGCAGAGATAGATAAAACCGACTTTTTAGAATGGGGTTGTAAATGGGACATTGCAGCCCACATGAAATTCACACCAAAGCAGATTCAATTGTTGAATCGCGCTTGCAAGATGGCAGGCATTGATTCAAGCAAGATCAGCCCGACTAATCCATTCGAGAAGAGTGGATCTACTGCGGGAATGTTGCAGGCAGCGATTGCAGAATTAGATCCAGCGCAGGCTGCTAGGTGGCGCGTTGCTACTGGTGGATCGCTGAGTGTGGCGACGATGGCGGAGCTGCAGGGTGGTGAGGAGCTAAGTGCTGCGGCGCAGGCTGATCTGTGGGCGCATGATCCTGAATTTGTTGCTGAGTTTCAGCAGCAGTGAGAGAAGGGGCTTGAGGCACAGATGAAGGCATTGGAGCGCGGTGCTGAAGAGAAGCGTTTTCAGAACACGCTTCTGCAGGCCGGTGGTGATGAGCGCCAGGCGAAGCGAATGATTGCAGCGCAGGACGCAGAGCAAGCCGCTCGTGAACAGCAACGTCAGGGAGTGATGAGCTGATGTTGGAAGAACTGCAAGCAAAGCCCCAGCGTCCACAGGTTGAGGAGCAGGTGAAGCAGGCGGAGCAACGGAGCTTCGATCGTGCTTACAAGCAGACGAGAAAGGAGATTGCGGCGGCTGAAGGTGCTGCTGCCGGTGCTGCTGCTGCATCGTCAGGGCAACCACCTGCAGGAGCGGTGGAGAGAGCTAGAGCAAGGGCGTTGGGACAGGAGGAGGCACCTGCTGAACCTGCGGTGCTCGGCACTCCAGCTGCTGCTGCACCAGCTGCCCCTAGCGGTCGGTTTATTCAGGGTGCTGATGGTCAGCGTTATCCCGAGGAGTTCTTCGATCTCACTCCAGCGGATCAGCGCCGATTTAAGGAGTTGATGGCTGAGAAGGAGCAGGGCATCAGCGATCAAAACACCATCGCGACGATTGCTAATGGCCTGTTGGATCAGCACGAGGTGTTGATGAAACGGGTGCTGCTGCTGGAGAAAGGCGCTGCTGAGAAGGATTCATTGATCGTCGGGCTGACGCGCCTGGTTGAGCAGCAGAACAACGCGATTGAGGTTGCCAAGAGCCAGGCGTTACTGGAGCAGGAGGCGGGGATCTCGCAGCAGGTGATGAACCTGTCAGCGATCAGGGCAGAGGCTGGTCAGGAGGCTGAGCAACATCAGCGAGAGCGTGAGCAGGCTGCAGCGCAGCATCGTGAGCAGCTCGAAGCACAAGCGACCGCGATTGATGCGCTGTCGGGTTCAGTGACGAGCACCACGTTCTCGATGGAGGAACGGGGCAACGCAGTTGAGGCGCAGCTGGTGGCAGGTGAAACCCGTCAGCAGAAGCTCGACGTGGCCATTCAGGAGCTGGAGGGCAAAACCGACGCTTGGACCGATCCGATCACCAGAGCAGAGGTCAACACCATGGCCACTGATGCGGTGGCAGAGCAGTGGAGGGCACAGCTGCCAGCGCTGGTGGATGCGGTTGCTGAAGAGCTAATGATCCAGTTCCCTGATGGCGTTCACGGCCAGCGGCGAGACAGTGAATACGTGCGCAGTCAGAAGCGTGACGCAGCACGGCTAGCTGATCAGCAGCAGGGGATCAGCTGATGGCTGATCACGAGGCAAGGTGTCGTTCGGCCTGCTGCGCTGCACCTGAACCCGTCTTGGACGTGGTGGATCCACCTGAAGTTGTCGTCATGCCTGGGGGCGGTGATGACATGAGGTCGCCCGTCGACACTGCTGCTGGTGGGGGCACCAGCGGCTTAATTCGTCCGTCTCTCTGGGAGCTGCTGACCGACACCGCCGATGAAGTTGCGATGCGAACCCAGATGACGCTGCTGATGGATCAGCTGGAAGAAAGCGCGCCATATCGCCGAGGGCAGGTGGCTGCATCACTCGAAGCGCTGCGCAATGCCTTGGAAAAGGCATCACACACAGCCGATGGAGACGAGGAAGTGTCCATGCCGGTCGGGACAGTCGTGATCATTGCTCACTGTCTCCTCAGGCATCAGCCGTAAACAGAAGGCTCGTTATGTCAACGACAAAACGGACCGATTGGCAAGAGCCTCTCCGATCCCACTTGGATTGCAGCGAAAACTTCTCCCGTTCGACGATCAAGGCTGATGTCGATAGCCCTGTCGGACTCTCGGGCTCTCCAGCCCACCCATCTCCAGACCCCGTTTTTAAATGTGGCCGGGCTGGTGTCCTTGTAACCGTCGGCATCCCAAATTTGAGTGATTCGACCATTCACTTCATCGATATACAAAGTCGAACTGGCGTACTCGACTTGAGGGTTTTCGCAGCGGAGCTTCAACTTCTCGGCGTTGGCGGGACTAACAACAGTTGCAAACACCGCAGCTGTAAGAACAGCAATGGACCTCATAGCTCGGGGACGGATGTGCAATGAGTCAACTCCATCTGACGTGGAAGCCGTACGGGTGGAGTTAGAGCAAACCCCCAGAGAGCCCGCAAATTTGCTCTAAATCTTGCTCTAAGTGGTTTTTATGTCTTTTCAAAAAGCTTCGCTGTGACTGCTATTTAGCCTGAATGCATTGCTGCATTGCTGCATGGCATGCAGGGGGTCAGGAGTTCGAGTCTCCTTGGCTCCACTGAATTTTCTAAGTTTATAACTGGCTTCTTTGTTGGCATGAGTTTTTATTCACCTGTTCTGATATATCCGGATCTAGCCAGATAGTGTAATTTTGCACATGTGTTTGCACTACCAATGCTCCCCTGCATGGCGCAGGGATTGAATGCAAAGTGCCCAAGACCAACGCCAAAGCGAACGCCTGGGTTTTTGACCTGCGCCGTCAAATCAAGCGCGAACACGGTGCGGACTGGAAGGTCCAAGAGCAAAGTGGCAGGGCCAGTTCTTGTTCGGCATGACGCCACGATGGCGAAACAGCAGTAGCTACTTCTGCTCATGGGGCGTCAGAGGTTCAGCACCACAGACCACATGAGAACGAGATCGCTCGTCTTCATTGCTGCGATTTGGTTGATGGTGGTTCCGATCCGATCAAGCGGTTGCTGAACTAATCGGTAGCCGCAAAAAGCAGCTCCAACTCTCCAATTCCGCAGTTACAGCCGTTCCGCTCGCCATCACATGGCTCCATGTTGGGATGCCCCTTGGCACAGGACTTAGAGCAGAAATGCTGCCCGCCAACCCTGATTGATCGCGATTCTTCAACGCTGCGCTTGCAAAGTGAGCAGTCGCATAAAAGTAAAACTGCAGTCATCACACAATTCTCGGTAACAACTCATCCTGTCTATTGCATTCAGGGCGTCATTTCTTTGGCGGCTAACCGAACACTCAATATCGATCTATCGAAACTGATTCTCAGCAGCAGACCCGCGCTCTTGAATGTGATTCTCAAAAGCATATCTGGGGCTCCTGAATGTGATTCTAAAAAGCATATTTTGATCGCTTAATGTTCGGTTTTTACGCATATCTTTCGCTGTTTTGTGATGTAGAACTGATGCATCCCTCCCAGAGGAAAGCAAAATGACAGCTTCACAAATCCAAGCCCCCATCAATGTCCCCACCGGTCCTGCAGGCCGTGCCATGGCCGAGCCCATGTCGGCTGAAATGCTCGATCTGATGGAAGCCCATCTCAACCTTGAGCGTCAGTCAGCTGCTGATTACTTGGCTGCTGCGATCTGGTTTGCTGAGCGTGAGCTGACCGGCTTTGCCGAACATCTGCGTGATGAAGCCAAGCAAGAAGAGCAGCATGCTGCCAAGTTTGCTGACTATCTGATCAGCAGAGGCCAGCGCCCTGTGCTCGACACGATCGAACCACCTCGTCAGCAGTGGACTGGCGTGGAGCAGGTGATCGCCAATGTCTTCCGCATGGAGTCTGATGTGACCGCCTCGGTGCTGCAGCTTTACGGCACCGCAGAAAAGGACATTGACCGCCGCAGCCCCGCCAAGTGCGGGGCTTTTTATTGCACTGGAGTCATGGCGTCACCAGATCCTGAACGAGCTAAACCCAGTCAAGAACTATGTTCTGAGCCATTCACAAGATGCTCACCAGAACCTATTGGGGTCTGCACCAGAGCTGTGTAGTGGGGTTCACCAGAAGGACTGTGATCTTGAAGGAGTCGAGGGCGCAACACCCCTAAACATGCACTCCTAAAACCATGACGACTTCAGCACCCCGCCTCGATCGCTTCCTTTCGGTCTACAAAATGTCGATGAAGTCAAAGCTGTCGATCATTGCCTCAGTGGCAACTGTCATCACTTTTTCGGGATTAGCGGTCTATTCAAGCCCAGATCGATTTGAACCAGCAACAGAGCTTGCAAACAAGCAACGGGGGATGGAGTTTCAATCAGCTGGACATTGCAATGACTTGAAAAACCCTGTTGTATGCCCTTGGATCATGAAATGAAAGGCTTATTCAAGAACTTACAACAAAGTTCCCGCAATTAAATGGGCTTTTTATTTCTTGAACTACGACCTAAATCCCATAAATAAGCCTCCAATAGGTGACGACTTCGTTGTCATGCCTGGCACAATTGATCACAACGATTTTTAGCCAAATGCGTCGCAGAGCTGAATTCCTAGCGCATAGCGAGTCACGTTCTCGACCAGCAACAGGATGATGTTGGCGTGAGCAGCCAGACGCTGAAATCTGGGATGAGTTTTGCCAGGGGTGCTTCAGGTCGTCGGCCGAATGGGTGCAGCATGTACGCGAAGGCCTGCTGCTCCTGAAGAGCAAGACACCTTCAGCTTCCATAGCAGCCGTGGCTGACCGACTGGAGGATCTTGAGCAGTGGCTGGAACTGCTCGAGGGCAGGCAGAAATCGACGGCCTAGGAAGCACCTGATTCTGCTCTGGGCATCCGGGGCAAAAAACCGGTGAATTTGCTCCCGTAGAACCCGTCCGAAAAGGTCCTGAAACCGAACCTCAGAGGACGGTTGGCCCACTTCCATGTGTGATCGAGCGGGCATAGACCGAGCAGGTCCCACTCGGAGACACTCATGACAGCAACCACATTTCAAGCACCCACCGGTCTGGTGACACACGATCTGGAAGGACACGACAACGTCTATGCCATGGAGACCCCGATGGAAATCGCCGGACCTGATGCCGGCTGGGGATTCCATGAACGCGCCGAGAAGCTGAACGGTCGGCTGGCCATGCTCGGCTTCGTTGCAGCGATTGCAACGGAGCTGATCAGCGGCGAAGGCTTGCTTCACACCATTGGCCTTTAACCGGAGACATCCATGACAACTGCAACCCTTCTGGCTGATGAGCGTTATTGGCAGGACCTTGCCGCCGCTCAGATGCGCCGCGAGCGCATGGCGAAAGCTGAATTACTGAATGGAAGGCTGGCGATGCTTGGCTTTTTTGCCCTTATCGGCACCGAAGCACTGCTGCATCAAGGACTGCTAACAGCACTTGGCATTTGCCTTTGAGCGGAGACACCCATGCCATCAGCTGGAGGCTGAGGCTGCCGCAACCAAGCCAGTTCCAGCTGATGGCGTGTCATCTCCACTGAATCATTCGGTTCTCCCCTCTGGCGACTACTTCGCCACCGACTTTTGATGAATACAGAACAACTTTGAGGCAGAGCTATGTGGTGGGACAGCGATTGGGCTCATGTCATTGAACTGTTAACGGTCATCAGTTCACTTGCGCTTGCGGCTTATCAAAACAAGGATCGAAGTCATCATGGAGATGAGCTTTGACATCTCTGGGATCAACAGGGGGCAGCGTGGGGCTGTTGGCACGTCAGAGGAGGTGATTTCGTCGTCTTGCAATTCAGAGATAAGAACCGTCTTCCCTGACTTCATCCCCTTTGCCAACGAATCCGGGTCTGAATCAAGACTGCTATGGCCTTCTGGTAAGCCATCCCATTCACGCTGAGCGGTCGACATCTCCACTGGAACAGCAGCTGGTCCACCCGCTATAAGGTCAATGACTGGACGATCTCTACGATCACCATCGACACCCTTCAGCTCTTCCTCGCTGAGTTCTTGCTTGCTGGACGTTTACTTTTCCTGCTTCTCAGTCATCAGCTTCTCCGGTGAGTAACAGCTTCAAGGGTTAGGAGATTCCTCGTCATACATCGGTATGGCCACGGCTGCTAAGTCCACCCCACCACTCACATTCTTTAGTTCTGATTCGCTGAGTTCTGGCACATCTTCACATCCACAACCGGCACCTTCGACACCCTTTAACGCTTCCTTGCTGAGCTCCGCTTACGTTCTTTCTTTTTGTCTTGGTCTTCGATCATCAGCCTCTCCAGGACTTCCCCAGTGGTAGCAGTTATCTCGGGTCTGTTGGCACCAGCTTCCACTGAGCGCCATCAGAGATCTCTGGGCCAATCTTCATGTTCGCCGGCTCTGAAAACACCACTCGCCAATCGGCCACGTGACAGGCGCCCTAATCAGCTTTTCGACCCGGGCCCTACCGGGCAGTAACCGGCTTCCGTACCCACAAGAGCTCCAGTGAACGCCTTCATTGATGCATCTCTGAACCATACCCAGCAGCGTGCAATGGGTTGGGTGGTGGACTGCTGAGCAGGCATCGGGCGTCAACCTATGGGTACGGACGTTCAGTGCGTTTTAGCGAGAGGTCTTGATCTTGCAGCCGACTCGGTCTCAAGCGATTAAGCGCCGCGGGGCGCTGGTCCATCAAGCATGCGCAAACGAAACTGATTCTCAGCAGCAGATTTGCACTGCTGAATGTGATTCTCAAAAGCATATTTGGGGTTCTTGAATGTGATTCTCAAAAGCATATTTTGATCCACTAATGTTCGGTTTTTACGCATATCTTTCGCTGTTTTGTGATGTAGAACTGATGCATCCCTCCCAGAGGACAACGCAATGACAAATTCCGCCACCCAGGCCACCATCACCATTCCCGTCGGCCCTGCAGGCCGTGCCATGGCCGAACCCATGTCCAGCGAACTGCTCGACCTGATGGAAGCCCATCTCAACCTTGAGCGTCAGTCAGCTGCTGATTACTTGGCTGCTGCGATCTGGTTTGCTGAACGTGAACTGACCGGCTTTGCCGAGCATCTCCGCGATGAGGCCAAGCAGGAGCAGGAGCACGCCGCCAAGTTTGCTGACTATCTGATCTCCAGAGGTCAGCGCCCTGTGCTCGACACGATCGAACCACCCCGCCAGCAATGGCCTGATGTGGAGCAGGTGATCGCCAATGTCTTCCGTATGGAAGCTGATGTGACCGCCTCGGTGCTGCAGCTTTACGGCACTGCTGAAAAGGACATTGACCGCCGCACAACCGTGTTCCTCGATCCCATCGTTGACGGCCAGCGTCTCTCTGAGCACGAGGCCGCTTACCTGCTGGGCCGCGTCAAGTTCGCTGCCGGCAACCCTGCTGCTGTGATGATCATCGACGCCGAACTGAGGGAAGGCGAAGCCGAGCCTGCCAAACTCGAAGGCTGATCAATCGTTCAGCTCAAAGCCCAACCTGCCAATCCAGTGCACCATCCCTGCAGCCCCGCCAAGTGCGGGGCTTTTGATGACTTGGGAACGTCGATATGACCGGTGCACTGCTTGAAAGAATTTGAGATGCATGTCGTTGCCATCAGCTGTGTCGCGGTGTGTTCGACAGATGATCAAGCCATTACAGCAAAGCATGACTTCCAACGATGGCTTTGATTGCTCGCTAACGCAGCGTCATTCCGAACAACGGCCGAGCACTCGTCGATCACAATGTCCTGATGCACGGCGAGGTTGATTTCACACGAGTAATCGTTTTCATACCATCAACCGCTTATGAAAACTCGCCCAGCCTTGAACAGCAGAATGACTTCAAAATAATTGTGTCAATGAATCGAAGCATCATAATCGTCGAAGAAGACGTGCATAATTTCGAATGCGATCAATTCCTGAGTTGCCATAGACCCAACTCCCGCATGTGCATTGAATCGTTGTATTGGACGGTCAGTGACAAGCGTGGAAAACTAATTATGAGATATTGATCAGGTCGCAATAGCTAATCAGAAAATAATCTAAACTTAGATTTAATGATTCAATTGAGATGAATCCAAATAATCGTCAGATTTTCAGCGGGGTAAGCCTGTTGCCTTGAGCAATTCAAGCGCAAGGCCTTCTGCCTCCTTCGGCCAAATGGCGGTATCAAAATATAGCCTGGCAAGTTGGATGTTGTAATTTTGAATGGCGTTGATTTCTACCTGAATTGCTCTTTGATACAATCCAACTAACTGGTTGATGGTAGTTACATCCGAAACACCTGCGTTTAATCGTGCCATTGAAGCGATATAGCTTATTCTTGCTGACTGAGCCGCCGCATCAGAAGAAATGTATTTTAGTCGATTAGACTTCAGAGCATTGATGCTTGTTCTGACACTTGCAATCAGTTCATCACGAATATCTTTGGCCTTAAATTCTGCGGATTTTGATTGGGCGAAATCACTGCTTGCCAGGGCATCATTGACGCCTCCCTGATAAAAACGCCAATTGAAAAAAATGCCTGCAGAGATGTCATATGAAGCATTATTATTAAACGTGAAATTTCGTCTTGTCTCAGATGAATTGCTGCTTGCATTGGAAGATCCTGAGGCGAAAGTCTTTTTATAAGAATCTGATGAGTTGTTCTCTAGACTAGCTCTAGACTTTAGAGAGAAACTAGGCAGTGTTTGGTTGATTTGAGCAATGCCTCGAGAATTGAATTCTTTGGCGTTCTCTAAAGCTTCTAGTATTCGATCATTATTCAATTGAGCTAAGTCAATCGATTCTTTTAATCCAAAGATCCATTCACCAGCAAATTGATTTTCTCCTTCTGTCAGTATGAGAGGTTCACCAGGCAAAGAAACAAGTTTCGCAAGTTTGTTTGATAACGCATAGTAACGTTCTATATATTGCGTTAAATCTGACAGGGTACTGAAAAATTGAGCATGGGCTTGGCCTACCTCTCCTAGATGTGTTAGACCAGCACCAAAGCGAGAATCGTTTAACAGGACTATATTTTTATAAGATTCAGCGATGATTTCATAAGAATTTATCAGTTCTTGTGTAGCGAGAAGTTGATAGTAGATATCCTGAATATCAAAAATAAGTCGTCGTGAAGCTAAGTAAAAACCATATCTCTGCTTACTGTAATTAGAAGTTGCTGCATTGATCTTGGGTTGCCGACTAAAATCAAGAAATGTCCAACTTAGTTCTCCTATTAAGCTTTGAGGATATGAGGATGTGCTGCCCGAGGTTCTTGTATAGCCTCGTTTGCTTGGCGATAAATTAAGCTGCTTTACACGTGTAATTTCATTTGTAGTTCTATTCTTTACACTCGAATCACCTGTTATGCCAGCAGTCGGATTCCAAGAGCGAGATTCAGCAATTAATCTATCCCGACTTGCTTTTAATAATTCAATTTCAGATTTTAAACTTGGATTGTTAGCAAAGGCAACTGATATACATTCATCTAGACTAAGGGTTGTTGATTGATTGGGATCAATAGATGTAGCCTTAAAATCTTCGATAATACTCAGGAGTCCCTGATCGTCAAGAGCTTTCAGCTCTTTTATATAGTGACCTACCGGCATTTCAATGGGATTAAGATCATCTTGTGTGATTTTTTGAGCTTTTGCAGGATAACAAGTTGTCGGGAGGAGCAATAGAGTCAGCAAAGTCACTCTTACATAAGAGGCTCTTCTTTTCAACATAGTGAAGAAAAAGATCTTCATTTGAACCATACTTTGAGTGAATTTAATCATCTTTTAACCGCCCTCATTGTCATGCATGATTTTCGAAAAATATGAAGAGTTTTCCAAACATTCTTCAAATGAACCAGAATATTCGACGCTCCCTCCATTGAGAATGATCATGTGATCACAATCACGAATGGCGGTTAGTCGATGGGCGATGACAATGCGCGTAATGCCGATCTCTTTGAGATTCCCAATGATGACTTTTTGTGAATAATTATCCAATGCAGATGTTGATTCGTCTTCAATCAACATTGATGGCCGCCTCAAAAGAGCACGCGCAATACTAAGTCGTTGTCTTTGCCCCCCGGAGATATTTGTAGCACCTTCGGATAAAATTGTTTCTAGCTTCATTGGTAATGATTGAATTTCTTCTTCAAGATTAACCATTTTAAGTGTCTCCCATATTTGCTCATCTGGTGTCAATAATCCAGAAGTCAAAGCATCCCTAATTGAGGACACCGATAGAGCTGTAGATTGCAGGACTGTGCCTATTTGAGACCTTAGGTTTTTAATATCCAGTTCATTGATCTCACGACCATCAATAAAAATACTACCACTTTGAATGGGATAAAATCCTAAAATTATTGAAACAACAGTCGATTTCCCGCAACCACTAGCCCCAAAGATGACATTAAATTTGCCGGGATAAAGTTTAAATGATGCATCTGAAAGCACGTATCGGTCTGAATCTGGATAGGCAAAATAAACATTTTTGAATTCAATTAAGCCTTTAAGCTCAATACGCTCCAATTGGGAATTCAACCCTGGCTCAGGACCTTGACGAATCAAAGGAATAGACCGTTCAAAATCAACCAGGGACCTACCTAGAATATTATTAAATAGCTCTACAAGTTCAATAAATTTGGCCGCAAAATTAGAAAATGCGTTTTGGAAGACGATAAAAGTTGATGTACTTAGTACGACTTCGTCAATATTTTTTGCATTGAGCAAACGGTAAATGAGTACACCGTAGATCAACGACAGCCCAAAATTATCTAAAAATTTTGAAATGATCCGATTGTAATCAGAAAATATGCTAACTTTAAAGCTTAACGATGAGACAGAGAAAATATACTGTGACCACCTATTTAAAATGGTTTTCTCTTTCCCATTGGTTCGAATTTGTGCAATGTTATTGATAGATTGAAGTGACTCATCAAAAAAGTCGGCCTTGCGTTCTACAAGTTTACGCTCATACATAAGCCGCCTTCGAAATAGTATTGTTTGTACAATTGCCGCTATTAATATGAATAATAGGGCTGGAATACTTAAATAAAGATCATAATAAAGCATCATGCCGATAAATCCAATGAGAGATATCAGGCCGATCACAGATGAAAGAGCTGATGACGAGAGTGACCTAAGAATATTATTAACTGACATCGCTCTTGACGAGAGATCTCCTGTTTTATATTGATCAAGAAAATAAACTGGATATGAGAGGATTCTGTGGTAAAGGGGGATTTGAATCCTGAGATTTAATTTTTGATTGAATCTGAGTAAATAGAATGACTGGATCCATCTAAGTGCGGTTGAGTATAATGCAATCAGTATCGAAATAATAAAAGTTGAGATAATCCACTTGAGATTACCGCTCGGGACAACATCACCAACGACACGAGCCGTGATAATCGGCCCCAATAATGCGAATGCTGTGACCAGAATTGATAGTAATAATGCTCTGGTTAAGTCTGGGCGAATTGCAGGGAATGAAAATTTAATTAACTTCCAAAATGTATCTAGTGATTCTGGAAATACAGGGTAGATTTCATAGACAGAGTTAGAGAAACTATTTGCCGATAAATTAATTGCAATGCTGGTATTATCTTGTGCACTATATGCATATACTTTGGATCCTCTAGAATAAATAATCAGGGCAGTCGAATCATGCTCGCGAATACAAACGATAGGTATTTGTTCGTATTTTGACCTGTCTTGATTCATTGAAGACAGCCTGAAATAAAATCCATTTGAAGTCAATAAGTCTTCAAGACTGCCTCTCAATTGAACAGGTGTTTTAGAATCTAATCCACTAATGTCGCGCAATTTATTGATTAAATTTTCGCTTTCATAATTAGCACTTTGCCCATCAGTGATTGTCGCTCCGATTGATGTTGCGATATCAAGTGTTAGAAGAGAGCGTATTGCTCCTGAAGTATGTTGCAAGCTTGTTTTTGATGGTTTTGAATTTTTCACGATTCTTCAGCATCTACAAGAGACTTGAACAAGGAATGATCTTTTGACATTAAATCAGTAGGTCTTCCCGACTCAATTATTTCTCCTTCATCGAGCACAATCACTTGATCGCTTAGCTTTGCGATTAATAACCTGTGCGCAACTGAAATAATTGTCTTATCAAGCGCTTTGATGTTAGTGATGACACGCTTCTCAGTAGATATATCAAGAGCACTTGTTGCTTCGTCGAGGAAGAGTATCTGGGGATCTTTTAGCAGTGCTCTCGTAATCTCAAGACGTTGTAATTCTCCTCCGCTAAGACCAATTCCCTGGTTTCCCAGCATTGTGGAATATCCCTGGGGTAACTCCATTGCAACTTCATCAAAACATGCTAATTTTGCAATTTCACGAACCTTCTCGAGCTTATGCTGATCATCATAAAGCGTTAGATTATCATAGATTGTTCCACTAAAGATGCTTTGCTCTTGAGAAACATAAGCAAATGATTGGCGGATTGATTTATCTTCAATTGACAACCAATCAGAGCCGTCATAAAGGATTTGTCCTTCTGTAGGAGTGTAGAGACCAACCAGATTTTTGATTAATGTTGACTTACCAGATCCGCTCGGTCCGACAATACTGAAAAGCTCTCCAGCATCAATTTCAAAACTTAGATCTTTCAATACGTTTTGCGAGAGCGGTGAAAAGCTCTGGGTCAGATGGCTGACGCTGATACGTTTAGGGAAAGTCTTGATTAACGAATCAACATTATTGCTCGATTCGTTTTTGGATATTTCATTAATAACGGAAGGTCCAAAATATACTTTTTCATCATCAAGAGATCTCACTTTTTTGTCATTACTAACCAGACGTAAATCCTGAAGCCTACCAAGTTCGGCTTCAGCCCTCTGCAATTGATCAATGATTGTTGAAACACCCAGCAAAGGTCCTGTGATTTCCGATCGGAGAACCTGAAAGGCCATGAAACCGGCCAGGTTCATTGAACCTTTCATGACTAAATAGCCTGAGAATGCAATAGTTCCATAGTTGTAGAGAGAATCAAGTAGGTTTGATAAAAAGCTAAATCCATTCATTTTTTCTTGCACTTCTTGTGACTTTCTTAGAATAGGTGTGTAATATTTCTGGTATAGGGATAGATAATTTTGCTCTAGTCCAGATGCTTTGATCGTACGAGTATCGTTCAGCATTCTCACTGTGACACCACTGACCTTACCGGTTTCTATTTGAATTGAGCGATTTGAATCGATCATTATTTGCGACGCAATACCTGCTATTACAATACTTATTCCGATGTAAAATAGAGACACTAATGTTAACTGCCAGGAAATTAAAGCCAAAAATGGGATTAGCAAGACTGCACCACCAACACCAAGCAGGAACACTAAAAATTGGTTGATTATAGTGTTTGAAATGCTTTCGGATAGATTGAGTCTGCTAGCAACATCTCCGATAAACCGACTCGTAAAAAAATTGTAGTCAACTGAAAGAATTTTAAATGATATCTCTACTGCAAAGCGTCTTTGAATGGCCAGTGCTATTCGCCTCACAATTGTCAGCTCTACTGCTGTTAGGCATCCAGCTAGAAGTACAATAAATATTGAAAGCCAGAGAATAGGTAATCCAATTTCATAGCGCTGATCGCCTAAAAATGTCTGTACGAATGCTCCAGATAAGCCAGGTGAAGCCAACGTGGTTACCAGCAATGCTGTTGCAATGAGCAGTAACAGAAAGATGGCAGTCTTATATTTAGAAAGAACAGCGATAAATCTGACGATCTCACGTTCAGGCTGTCCAGATCTTTTAAAGCTAGTTGTTTTGTTAAATTGAAGAAGTATGCCTGAGAAACTTTCTTCAAGTTGTGAGAGTCTAACCCTATATTTACCACCTGCAGGGTCGGCAATATGAACAACGTTTCCATTGGCCGATTCAAAGACCAAAAAATGATTGTAGTTCCACCATGCTAAACAGGGAAACTGTATTTTTCCTTCAACGATATCTTTGACTGTTGGTTTTTGAGCTTTCACCTCCAATCCATAATGCATCGCTGCTTTTTTTATATTGAGCATGTTGCTTCCATCTCGACTTACTCCGCACTGATAGCGCAGCTCTGATAGCGATACATACTTTCTAAAGTATCTAAGTATCATCGATAGTGATGCTGCTCCGCATTCCACCATTTCATATTGAAGTACTAACGGAACCCGAGGTCTTCTAAATTTATTGATGATCATATTATTCATTCTTGATTCAGGTTAAAGCGGATCAATTTGTTTGGAGCTGCAAGACCTGTAAACTCTTTGACAGCTGGTATCAGCATCTCGATAGGTGTTCTCATGCGTGTTGTTATTTGACTCGCCAGTAAAAACCCTTCTCTTGGAGCGATTGGAGGATTACTTCTATTGTTCCAAACATATCCTCCTGTATTATCCTTAGATGAACCTAAGAGTTTCTTGTAGTTGGGTTCTTTGCTTGATGCTTTAATGCGAAGGTCATCAAGATCTCGTTTTAATAATTTTACATTGACTTGATAGGCGCTTCCGCGTGGACTGACGATTGCTGCAAGACCTTGTGAATTAAGGCGAGTCGATAAAGTTGCAGTTGTGAATGGAATAGGTTCAAGTGAGGCGATCTGCCCCTTGATCCCTCCCACTTCAGATGCACTGAAGCCAAGTGGTGTCAGGATGACTTCCTGCCCAATTTCGACTTCTGTAGCAGCCTTCTGATCAACAAAAACTGGAACGATGCTTGGTTCTGCAACTTTGGACCAACTGACCGTCATGATTTCTGCCCCTGCATTCACAAAGTCCCATTGTGAAGTCGCGAATGACTGCACATAAGCCTCGTCGAATGCAAAAATCACTGAATCCCTTATAAATTCAGACAAAGCATCAATAAGACTGGCTTGATTCTTTTTGATATCAAGCTGCACGTCTTGAAGTTTAGATGTGTAGTCGGTTACGCCGATCCGCGAGCGTGTTGCTTCCGCCAGTGCGTTATTGAACTCGACCCGTGAGGCAAAACCTTCTTCGACAAGATTGTTTAACGGATCGATTAAGCCTTTTTTGGCTGTTTCAACATTCCGGCTTAACTCTAGTGATTCTTTGTGGATTGCTATAAGATTTTTATAATTACTGATCGATTGTTGAAGCTTCATCAGATTATTTCTAAGAGCTTGCCGGGCCGCTGGTTTGTCAATAATCGCAATTACATCGCCGTCTTCCATCTTGACGGTATAGTCCCCACCGCTTTCCACGCCACCACTGAATTGACTGGCTGGCATTCGCGTTGTTTGCAAGACTTTTAGGTAGTCAAGGATTTGTTGAGTTAGATCGACAGAATCTTCGTAACTATTGCCTTTTCCCTCGCTGATGAATTGATATGCTTTTTTAGACCATTCGGGTACCGAATACTTGATTTGGGCAGATTTTTCATTGTAGACAAATGGTAATAGGATCCTGCCAGACGATGGGGATTTATACGTGAATAAACCGTCAACTGGGGCTAAAATTCCCAGTCCAGACACTTTGACCGGAATCGGTGCCAGAAATGCCCATGCAGCTGTAAATCCCGCCAGCCCAATAAAGATCAAGCTTGCGATTTTTGTGGGAGAATTGAGAATCGATACATTAACAATACCTTTGGCCTTAGATTGTTCTAGTTCATTTTTCATCTGATTTCGGCTGCTTCTCTAGGGGATAGCTCTTTTCCTTTCGTGCGCTTTATCGCAGGAACAATCTCTACGCCTACAAGCCTGATCTGTTCTCCAAGCTTCAAGCTGAGCATTTATAAAGAATAGATTTGCATGATGCTACCGAGCTGATTAGCCCAAGTCAACCAATTGTTTTGGATCTTGCACCTCCCTCCGTGTGCATGATTTGCTATTGGTTAACGATTTGATTGCTTTTGCCGTGAGGCCAGTTTTCATGATTGATGGCCTCTCTTTGAACCGTTTGATGCCTGGAGTCCCTGTCCTTTTGTCCTTCATCCTGCCAGCCTTGATGTATTCTTTCTTTGCTGTCGCTTGGCACGGGTTTATCAGTTGCTGATCAATGGTCTTGAGTTCATTGAAAACACAATTGAGTGCCCACCGTCACACCAATCAATGTCATCATACTGGCACTGAATGATTCATCACTGAAGCATTGATTTGCTGTATGTTGTCTCAAGTGAGGCCTTGAAGATCTCCGTTTTGTGATTCCCTACCTCTGGTCATGAGGAATTAGTTTGATGTTCCTTCTGCTGCAAGCTGGACCTTCAATCGCATCAGTCTTGCATCACGACTAGCAAAGGTTTGAACCTTAGCCTCACTTTTTTGATTATCGAACATAGACTTTTATGGAATTTCATACTTTTTTCGTGCCTTCACCATCGATTGATTCGCCTGATTGAATGCCAAAACAACTGGGTTGCTATTCACATTATCCGAACACTACAACGTGAATCCTTTCTGCTCCGCCGCGCTGAGATAGGAGAGTGTATTTCTTCTGATGATCAGCACCCGAATGAATCACGATGTCTTGAACCAATGGGTGGAAGGTTCATTGCGTTCATCTTTATCTGATTTGGAGTTCTAGCTACGCCTGGCCTCATTGCATGCCAATCCCACGTGATCGGGATGCAGTGCGCTGGTGGTCTGAACTCAATCGGATTATCAGGCCTGTTGGGCACCTTACGGACTCCATCGACAAGCTTTGGACTGAAGGATCGTGCAGCATCATGCGAATCGCCGTGATGACTTGAAGGCCTTGAGCCCAGAATCATTGACGCGCACTTTCCTGGGCTTGCTTCACTTCAGCTTTGCTTTCAAAGTGGCTGAACGCAGTGGAGACGTGTTGCCAACTCGTTTGAACACTGTCTTTGGCGGTGCGGAACCCCTTGAAGCCGTACGTCCTCAAGGAGCTAGAGCAATTCTCCAGATATCCCGATCGCATTCAGGCCATTGGCAACCAGCCCAGCGATCATCGCAGTATGAGTTTCAATTGCTGTTCGCTGCCGCCGGTCTGCTGCACATCCACACTGACGTCATCACCGTCGCCGAATCGTCCGGACAAAATGGCCTTGGCGATCGGTGTTTCCAGTTCGCGCTGGATGGCACGCTTGAGAGGACGGGCTCCGTAGACCGGGTCATACCCTGCATCAGCAAGCCAGTCGGTGGCGTTGTCGCTGATGGTCAGACCGAGCTTGCGCTCCATGAGACGTTTGCGTAGACGTTCCACCTGTAGATTCACGATCTGGCGCAGTTCGTTTCTGCGCAGACTGTGGAAGATGATCTGATCATCAAGTCGATTGAGGAATTCGGGACGGAAATGGCCGCGAAGGGCTTCATTCACTCGGCGTTCCATTTCCTCGTGCTGCCCATCATCGCCGCCGAGATCCAGGATCGACTGGCTGCCGATGTTGCTGGTCAGGATCAGAACGGCATTGGTGAAGTCAACGGTTCTGCCCTGCCCATCGGTGACTCGACCATCGTCGAGGATCTGCAGCATCACATTGAATACGTCGGGGTGCGCTTTCTCGACTTCGTCGAAAAGGATCACGGCATAGGGGCGACGGCGCACCGCTTCAGTGAGCTGACCGCCGGCCTCGTAGCCGACGTAACCAGGAGGAGCACCAATCAGACGACTCACGGTGTGTTTCTCCATGTATTCACTCATGTCGATGCGCACCATGGCGTCTTCACTGTCAAACAGCTGAGCCGCCAGGGCCTTGGACAGCTCGGTTTTGCCGACACCGGTGGGACCGAGGAAGAGGAAGCTGGCGATTGGCCTGTTGGGATCACTGAGACCGGCACGTGAGCGTTGAATCGCATCGGCCACAGCGGCAACGGCCTGCTGCTGGCCCACGACTCTGTCGTGCAGCTCATGCTCAAGCCCAAGAAGCTTGGCCATTTCCGACTGCACCAGCTTGGCCACGGGAATGCCTGTCCATTTGGCAATCACCTCTGCGATGTCGTCTTCGCTGACCTCCTCGCGCAGCAGCGACTTCTCTTGACCGTTGTCATCGTGTTCGGTCAGCGCGGTCTCTTTCTCCGCCAGCTGCTTCTGGAGTGTGGCCAGTGTTCCGTATTCCAGTTCAGCAGCCTTGTTCAGGTCATAGCTGCGCTTGGCCTGATCCACCTGCAGTTGCACACGCTCAATCTCCTCCTTGAGGTTGGAGAGCTCATCAATCGCTCCCTTCTCCTGCTGCCACTGAGCATTGAGGGTGCTTTGCTGTTCCGATAGTTCTGCAAGTTCCCGCTCGAGTCTCTCCAGCCGCTCCTGGCTGGCGGCATCCGACTCACGGCCCAGAGAGAGTTTTTCCATCTCCAGCTGCAGGATCTTGCGATCGATTTCATCGATCTCCTCCGGTTTGGAGGTGATCTCCATCTTCAGCCGCGCTGCGGATTCATCCACCAGATCGATGGCTTTGTCAGGCAGAAAGCGGTCTGCGATGTAGCGACTGCTGAGCACAGCGGCAGCGACCAGAGCGCTGTCGGCAATGCGTACACCGTGGTGGACCTCGTAGCGCTCCTTGAGCCCGCGCAGGATTGAGATGGTATCTTCCACCGTGGGCTGGTCCACCAGCACCTGCTGGAAGCGACGCTCCAGAGCCGGATCTTTTTCGATGTGCTGACGGTGTTCGTCGAGTGTGGTTGCGCCGATGCAGCGCAGTTCACCTCGCGCGAGCATCGGTTTGAGTAAGTTGCTCGCATCCATGGCTCCTCCGGTGGCGCCGGCACCTACCACGGTGTGGATCTCGTCGATGAACAGAACGATCTGCCCTTCCGAGTCAGTGACTTCCTTTAGAACCGCTTTGAGGCGTTCTTCGAATTCACCTCGATATTTGGCTCCGGCGATCAGGGCCCCCATGTCGAGGGCGATGAGCTGACGATTCTGCAGCGCCTGTGGAACATCGCCGTTCACGATGCGCTGAGCCAGCCCTTCCACAATGGCGGTTTTGCCCACTCCGGGCTCGCCGATCAATACAGGGTTGTTCTTGGTTCTACGGCTGAGGATCTGAATGGTGCGGCGGATTTCCTCGTCGCGGCCAATCACAGGATCAAGTTTGCCGTCCCGGGCAGCTGCCGTGAGATCGCGTCCGTATTTCTCCAGCGATTCGTAGGTTGCTTCTGGGTTCTGGTCGGTCACGGTTTGGCTGCCGCGCACGGCATCAATGGCGGTTTTCAGGGCTTTGGCGTCGGCCCCCACCTGAGTGAGCAGGCGTTGGCCGCAGCGGGAATCCTCGGCTAATGCCAGGAGAAGGTGCTCGATTGAGATATAGCTGTCTCCATAGCTCTGCTTGAGAGATTCGGAACGATCCAGCAGGGCATTGAGCCCCTTACCGAGGTAAACGGATTCTGGTGGAGATTGCAGCGCTGGTTGCTGACTGAGATGGGCTTCAAGGTTGCTTTGCAGAACGGATGGCGTGACACCGGCTTTCTCGAGAATGCGACTGGTCAGTCCGTCCTGGTCCAGGAGTGCCAGCATCAGATGCTCGGTCTCCAATTGCTGATGGCGTCGCTGCTGGGCCAGGTTCTGGGCCGAGAGGATCGCGGCCCAGGCCTTTTCAGTGAATTGTTCGGCCGTGGGTTGCATGATTACTCTTGTACTGCAACAACCGTATGGGGCAAGTCATGGTCATGGCCATGGGGAACCGATCCTCTGGGTTCGGTGTTCACGCCAGCATGCGGTCAACCGGTCCAGATCGGTATGGTCCACCGAACGATGGTGCATCAGCAGTGGATAGAAGCGGTGTGACCCCTGATCTGGTCGCGAGACTGGTTGTCAGAGTCAGGGAGCTTTACGGACCCTCTCCCTCGGACCTGGAGAGAATGTGCTGGACCGTGGTCCACGAACATCATCACGGCGCGATGCCCTCGGAGTACGACATCCGCGAGGTTGATGAGGACCTTTACCTTGCAGTGTTGACCGCATCTCGCCAGTCACTGCAATGAGCTTGAAGAATTTCTCCGGTGCATGCAGAGGCAAGTCAACACCTCAAAAACCTGCCTTACTGGATGCCTCGTGCATCAATCCAACAATCGACTGACGTTGTTTCAAAAGCCGATTGAGTCCCATCACATCACTCACAAAAGCTTCTGTAAGCAGCAAACTGGCTTTCAAGTTCGCGATGGATACATTCAGCGAGACAGCTGTGCATGACCGGCCAAAGCAAGTGGAATTCTTCCCTTGGGCATCGATCGTTGATCAGCTCGTCAACGTAACCAATTGCCTCCAGACAGGTGGTGATTAAGGGGCTCCGAGATTTAGTGGATGGCTTTGCAAATCAGGCACTGACGGAACATCTACCAGCTGCTGGATCGACGCATGTCGAGCCCTAATATGATCTTATCGCTTCCATCCTGGCAAGACTTGGATTGCTCACTGAATATACACTAGTATTTTAAATCGCACCTCCAATCAGAATCTTCACCAACTATCTTTCGAAGACATGAATCCCGATTCGCAAAACGCAATGGCCAACGCTCATACCTTGCGAATGGTCGATTACAATCAAAATTCTGAAGTACAGGCACTAGCAGCAAGCATACTCTCGGAACTGATAAAAAAGTTTGCGGCAAAGATCCTTGTCCATTTAGCTCCGAATGAGATATTGAATGTTTGTGAGTACGGTTGCGCAACGGGTGGATCATCAATTGCGCCAATCAGGGCGATCGAAGAGCTTGCAGGTCAACGAAAAGTTGTAATTATTATGAATGATTTGCCCATGAATGATTGGAAAACACTTGAAACAACGATTGAAGCAAAGTTTCCCAGGATTGATTTTAAATATCTCGCGAAAACCATGTATTCTCCAATCGCTGAAGAGGCCTCGATCCATCTTGGCTATTCATGCTTCGCTCAGCATTGGCTGGACAATGGCGCTCCAACAGGGCTACCTGGCGATGCCCTCTGGGCGAATCAGCTCCCCATGAATTGTCTCGAACGCCAATCCTGGGAGAAAGCTTCGAGAGACAATTGGAAAAACAAACTCCTGCTACGTGCCAACGAGATTGTTCCAGGAGGCAGGCTCATTATCCATATTCATAGCTCATTGAACTGTGGCAACCTCAGCGAAAAGTTTGCTGAAACACTACGGAAAGCCAAGTCTCAAATGATTACAAACAAAGAACTGAGTCCAGAACAAGCAATCGATCTGCTCATTCCACAATATTGCAAATCACCAGCCGAAATATTCAATATCTTGTGTACTCCAGAGATGAGTTCATTGTGGCAGATGGAGGAAGCGCATCATCAGCAGCTGCCTTGTGACGAACTATTCGAGCAAAGCAATATACAAAAGCAAATAGGATTCTTAAAAGGATTCTTGGATTCAACACTGAGAACATCGCTTAACCAACTGCAGATCAACAGGTTCTGGGATCATGTTTCGCAATTGGCAAGCAACGATCCGAACGCGCTAACCTCTAACGGAATGTCTACATTTATTAGCCTGAAAAGGGTGGGATGATTCAGTCAAATTCAATCACATGTACCCAGTCAACTCCGAAAAACAACATGATTGAATATCCACTCCCCTAGGTGGCCTGTCTTACCTTTCTGATCGATGTCATCACGACATCCCAATCATGCTGAGCTGAATCACCGCCAGCATGCACTGATGCTTGTGGTCCTGATCTTCGGTTGATGAAACACCTGCAAAAAGCCCCTGGCTTTTGGATCTGGAAATTCGCCAACTACAAATACCTATCCATAATTTCACTTGCTTGTTGCAGGAGCTTTCATAACAATCATCCCGAGTTAAAGTTGTTCAATACATCCTTGGATGGCTGTTACGGCGAGAGCTTTGTACCAACAGAGACCGTTGATGAATGCAGAGCGAGCAACTGGCAGGACGTTTGTGTGTGCGATCAGCCCTGCATTTGGGTTGAATCGTTTCAACTGACTGCCATAAATAAGAGTTTCTGTCTGATTGATCACCAATCATTGGCTTGTCGATGGATGTTTTATCTATATCGTTTCTAACTGCAGTCAGCGCCTGGCTAAAAATCTAGGCTAAATCTGGGAATTTCAGAACATCTCTTTATTGCTGTTTTGAATGGATGCTAGCGACGTTGAAAACAGCAATCGATGCAAAAAATCTGTTTTGTTGCATCTTAAATCCATGATTCAACACCACGGAAAAGCTCAAAATCCCCATTCTCTGACCCAGGTGATATTCGAGAGACTTTGAAGATTGCCATCGGTGAGGCGTCCATTGCCTTTCCAGCTTATGGGAATGTGTGTTGAAATATTGCTTTTGGATGGGACCATGGCTACGCAGGGTTCTGTTCTTGGAGGCTCATCGCTGCCTTGGTTTGGGGTGGATCAATGGGCCGATGCATCGACCTTTGACAGGTGAATGTATTGAGCAAGTCTCTCTGGGACTGATGACGTATGGGAGCTTCAAGGCTTGCACCGTATTGGCTGGGTCGATCTTGCTGCTTGAATCAGTTGCATAACATTGCTGTCGTAATCGACGCGATATATCAAAAGGTGCCAAAAATGTTGTCGATGCTACGAAAAACCTTACACTTTTGTTAAGGCTGATGACGATTTTAGGCTTTTTCTTTATTAATAGAATGATTGCTTTTTCTTGAATGGCTGAACGAGACATTATTTCTACAATCGCAGAGTTCCGTGATGCGATTTTGAATTATGAGGTGAAGGAAGTTTCCAGTGATTTAATTTTTAATTTTTCAGGAGTTAAGTCACTTGAACGTCAGGAATTTGGATTTGCTTGGACAGGAAGTTCAGCGACTCTGTACGACTTGCTTGTTCTTAACCATCGATACCAGTCTTCATCGGTTGATTTGTCTAAGAATGATCCGAATGAATTAAAGATTGATCTGAAAGTGATCAATGCACTCGAGCGTGGAGTGGGATTTGGCTTTGGATATCAAAACTTGCTGAATGTTGAAGAATTAGAGAAGATTGATTATCCGGTGTTTGATGTAATAGAGAACACTTTTGGTATCTCAGCTTACATCTTTGACAAGACAAAAGGACCTTTTGTGGCTTATGACTCAAGTGGGAATGAGATTGCGATCAATCAGCTGACAATCGATCAGAGAATACCAACTCAGGCTTATTGGCAAGAGCTATTGGGCGAGAAGATTGCTGCAAATGTTGACAACCCTATTCCTATTCCTGGGATTGTCTTCCGTGAAATAAGCGAGCGATATGCGAATAGTGATCCGGTGACTACAAATTATGGAAAGATTGTTGGTATAGAAGATCCGCTGTTTTTTGGTGCCGGGGGTGCCAATAGTGTTCTAAAGCCAGACGGTACTCCTGCGTTCACTGAGGGATTGAAGAAGGCTGATTTTGATCAATGGAATAGGTTCCCTCAAGCATTTGTCAGTTCAGAAGGAGCTTTTGAGCTCATGAAGAGTGTTAATAAAAGCTTTGGTGCCAATGGAGGTCCAAATTTCAGCCTTGACCAGGCGTCTGGAATATTTTATGAGGAGTTTTTAAGGAGCAGATTGAAGGAATATGTTCAATTGGAGAATCAAGGTGGAAACGTTGAATCTAGACAAGCCGAGATTATCAGCGAGCTTGTGGTGTTGGTTCGTTCGTTTGAGAATTTTCAGCTTGGCTCCTCTTCCTTGAATACGGGAAGCAATGGAGAAGGCTTTTCCAATGCTGCCAATCCATTGGTTGGAAGAACTTATGAGGACATAACTCTGAATGATGATTTTTATCTTGATACTTTCATGGGGCAAGAGTTTATTGTTGATAATTTGATCATTCCTGATCCTGGCGAATTTGCTGCTGCGGGCTGGTTGTCTTTGAATTCAAGTTCCGATGGCGCCGATCAAAATATCAAAACTTATCCTAGTGATGGATGGTTTGATTTGGATAAAAAGAAATCGCTAAAGAACAGTGACGTCGGTGGTGATTTGAATGATTATAAAAGCAATTATTCCATCAACGATGATACGATTAAATATGCCGTTTTCGCTCGGGATTCGGTTAGTAGTGATACGCTCTCTGCTGCTGAGCTGACCTCTGAATTTAAGAATACGCTTCAAGCTAGTACGCGCATTGATAATGATGCCTTTGAAAATGTTCGCATTGATGATCTTGTGGGATTTGGAGGCGACTTCCTTCCTGATGAATTCAGTACATTCATCTCAATGGCCGGCGGAGTGGATCGAGTTACGGGAAGTCGCTTTGCCGATGTGATTCTTGGGCCGGGCCTGAGCAGCTTGCATGGAACGCTCAAATTTAACTCCGGGGAGGGGGATGATTTTGTCAAGCCAGGAAGGGGGCAGTCGTTGTGGTTGCTTGGAGAAGGGCGCGATGTTATTGCAGTTTCCAAGGGAGATTTGTTTGGTGAGTCGATCTTCCTTGACTACAACATGGACGAGGATGTATTGATCTATGAAAAGGGAATTACTGCGGAAATTGATGCCAATGATCGTTCAATTCTTTATTTGAAGGATGATTCTAGTGATGCCGTGAAGACAATCCTGCTGTCCGGCTCCAGTGATCTGTTCTGGTCTGAACAATCAATCCAGGCTGGTTTCTAAAGTGGATGGCTAGATGCGCTTGAGCCGCCTCGAGTCGAGGGAATCAGCAACCCGTGGGCCCAATGGCTCCACTTCTTCAATCCTGTTTCATCCTCTTTCGGCAGAGCTCTTGTCTGTGTTCGATGTGTTCATCGGTGAGCATCGTTCTTGCGTTGAAGTTTACTGTTTGCATTGGAAACAATGGAAGCTGCCTATTGATGATCTGCCCATGTTTGGGTTTCGGGTTTGACAAACCTGCATGGATCTCACCACGTTCACGCCCCTTGCTCCACTTCACCCAAGTGCTCGGTGCGCTGCAGTTGCATCTCAGCCGAAGCCTGGGCCATGGTTAAGCAAATCTGAAGGAGTGGGTCGTGAAGGCTGCCCCGTCCTGTCCCCTGCATCTGGGGATTCTTGATTCACCTGACTACTGGACCGACAACGCTCTGGTTGACGCTGTTTCGCCAGCCTCCGCTTCAGAGTGGAGGCAGTGGACTCTTGAATCGAAGTCCGCCGGCATGAACGGCAACCAAGACGGGCATGGTGGTTCGCGTGGCTGAATCTGCCTCTGTTCGTCAGGATGAAGGGATGAAGATACGCTCATGGCTGGCTCGGATCAGTTCTCACCTCCTGGGTGTGGTGGATGAGTACTGGGCGATGCGCGAACCTGCTCAGTACCACCAGCAACTCCCCTGCTGCAATCTGAAAAGTGAAGCGGATTCCACCAGGCCGACCGGCAAGCGTTGAGTCCGCGTCATCCCTGGTGCGGTTTCGTCAGTTCTGGACCAGTTCATGTCAGCACTGACGAGCTTGCTGCCACTCGGTTGGGCCCTGGCTAGGGATGGGAGGTGACCTCATTGGTGGTGAGCTGCATGTCCGTGATCAATATCTCCGGTGAGAAGACCCCCAAGCTTGACCGGGTGTCCGAGTATTGGCCTGGCACGATCCAGCAGTACTGGCGTGATCAGGAGAACCGTCAGAAGTCGCTTCAGGCCAAGCTCCTGTCTGAAACAATTCGTCTGCGAAGTACTTCCAGGCCTCGCAAGCAGCTCTTCGCGAAGCGCCAGAGCTTTGTCTCGCCGAGCCATACCCTGCGCTCCTGAGGCCCGATCCCAGCATTTTCCTCAGTCCTGCTGCTTGATTCGGCAGCCTATGCTTTTTGAGTTTCAGCGACAGGCGGCAAGGTTGATCTTTGCTGATTTCAGGGCTTCTTCACAGGCAGCACGATCCTCTTTGTCAATATCCCCCTGACTGCCATTCAGGCGCGCTTCAAGAAAGGCGATTTCGTCGATCCAGTGGTGGCGGTCTTTCGATTCAATGCTCATGGCTGACTGATCATCATGGCGTCCGGCGCACCTACCATCTCAACATCCGGGTAGTGCTGATGTCGTTTGTGGCGCCGGAGGATTTCGATTATTCAGCTTCGATCTCATGTCTTGAGATTAGGGATCAGCTGCCATTCATCGATCCTGAAAGCCTTACCCGGTCGGATGTGCTGGCGATCCTTTTGCACCTGTTTGATCAGAAACCCGGTTTTGTCGACCGAGGACACGATCTCAACAACACTGAAACGGCCTGGGTGAATGCCTATCTCTTCAGGCTGAGGCCAGGCAGCGACGATCAGGGGTTGGAGGGATACGTTGTGGAATGCATTGGATCGAGTGTTGATCGCATGGCAGAACTGCGCTGATCTCAGTCATTGATGATCGGTGCTCTGACCGGATCAATCACTGCTCCAGTGGGCGATCAACCAGGTCGCATTGATTCAGTCCCTGGGCATTGGGGTCGGCTTCCTGAAGTCGATGCAGGATGTTGCGTAGATCGGCTCCAGCCAGTTCTCCATTGGTTTCCCATTTCAGGCTGGTCCCGCGACGGTTGTGAACGGTGTCGTTCATGAGCATTCTCGAGCCAATGCACTTTCGTCAATCAGCAGGGCTCGACACCGCTGTTCCTTAAAAGCCTTAATGGAAGTTTAAAAATGTAGTGATTGCTACCATTTGAACGCGGCGCAAGGCTCTGCCGAATCCTTTCGCTTGTGCCTGCCGGGTGAGCTTGAGTTGCCGGCGGCTGAACAGAGCCTTGCGCTCCATCGCTTCGCCGACATGGGGTGCTATTTCAACACCACTTGCCTGCATGGCTTGCTGTTGTCTCTCTTCTTCGTCAGACCACGTATCGGTCTGGAGGTAAGCGGCCACACTCGCCTGGGCCGTCTCCGTCGGTGCGTAATAAAGCGTGCCGGGCCCCCTGCGGCGGCGGGTGAGATTCCTCGCCAGGCGCCGTTGCTGCATGCCCGCCCACAGTTGGCCAGGGCTGCGGACCATGTAACTGTTGAGGCTTTGCGCCTCTGTGTCTTCGCTGAGTGCCATGGAGGTCCCATCAACGAAGTCGCTCAGCAGGGTCACCACTGGCATGGCCGGGGCTGCAAAGGTTCAGTCTGTGCTGCCGGGCGGTCGGATTCCCAGGGCACTGCGGCTGAACCAGCTCTCCAGGGTCGATGCCTGATGATCCTCGATCAGATCGGCACGATTGATGGCGAAGTCGAGACTTCTTGCCAGGGAAACAATCTCAGCGTCATCTGAACATCCATGCAGTTGTCGTCTGAGCGATGCACTGTGTTCGAGCGCATGAACAAAGGCGCTCAATGCTTCTCTGCTCATCGTGACCAACCCTTTTCGGCCTGATTCTCCACGAATGCAGCCACATCATCGATGTCCGTAAGACTCAGTTTTCCTTCGTAGGAAGGCATCGCATTTTTACCGTTCTCGATCTGGTGTTCGATGGCTTCAATCGGATGCTGGCTGTAGGAGTCGAGATAGGCCTGCAGGTCGGTCTGACTGAGCGTGCGACTGGCGCGGATGACATTGCCGCCACCCATATGACAAGCAGCACAGTTGCTGGAGAACAGCTGGGCGCCATGGGACAGGTCTGGTTCAGCGATTGCTCTGACAGGCAGAGCCGCCCCGAAACTCAGGCAGATGCTGAGGATCAGTGCCAGTGCAGAAGCAGGGTTTGGCATCCCTTGGCGTTCATCTCTATGCCAAACCTATCCATCATCAACAACATGAAAAGACCCCAGAATGAACATTGACAAACTGGGGTCTGAATATGTTGAAACCTGAAAAATCAGGTGTTGTCTGAACAGATCACTCGACGATGACTTGACCAACCATGCCTGCGCCACGGTGGGGCTCGCAGTAGAAGTCGTAGGTACCGGCTTCACTGAAGGTTTCCTCCCAGGATTCGCCGGGGGAGAAGGCCAGGTCGGCGTGGCTGTATTCGTCGTGACCTTCAAAGACGGCATTGTGAGGGGCCATCTTGTTGTTGACGAACTTGACGGTGTCACCCGCTTTGATCGTGACGGAGCTGGGCTCGAAAGCCAGCATTCCGGAATCAGCACCAAGCTTCACCTCAACGGTGGCTGCGCTGGCAGATGCGACACCCACTGTGCAGGCCAGCACAAAGGCGAGTGCGGTGTAGAAAATCGATTTAAGGCTCTTCAGCATGACGACTGTTGAAGTTGGCTTATTATAGGGGCACTTTAGGGTGATCCTCGCCTCGGTAAACCTGAATCCTGCAGGACCGCCTCTAGGTCTGCCGCATGGCTTTTTTCTCCAAAACGCTCCGGCTGGGTCACGGGCTCATGGATGAAATGGCGCTGACGAATGGAGAAGCGATCCCAGGCATTGACTTCGATCGGCAACACCCGGATCAACGTTTCGATCAACCAGGGCCAGAGAGGGATGCCAGGGGTTCGTCGAATTCCCCGCCAGCGGCAGAGGCTGGCCACTGCTTCGTTCACGCTGATGGCCTGCTGTCCCATCACAATCCTGCGGACAGCGCCCTGGCCGGGTTCCCGGTTGCGTTGATGGGGGTGGGTGGCGAGATGGCCACAAATCGCAGCGATGTCTGCTGCATGGATGAAGTGGAAACTGGCATCGGCCCGAAGAAATCGAGCCAGCCAGAGCCATTTGCTGGCCTCCGCAAGACCTTCGGTGAGGTAGCTGGTGGGAAAAGGGCTGCTGCCGTCGACCCGGCCTCCGAACACCAGGGTGGGGAAGACGGCAACGATTTTTTTGGCCAGAGGATGCTGCTCCAGATCTTGCAGGCACTGGGCCTTGGTCTGGATGTATTCAGTGCCGTAAGCCAGCGCTTCGGTCAGGGGCTGCAGATGTTGATCCAGGATGCTGGCTGTCGAGAAATAGGTGATCTGCTCGATCAAGGATGGATTGAGCAGTGACAGCATTCGCTTCACTGCCACCACATTCACCTGCTGGGCGCGCTCGGGATCACCCCAGGCTGTGGCTGTGTGGATCACGCGCTGCACGCTGGCCAGTTCTGAGGCGAAACGATCGGCCTCGCGAAGGTCGCCCACCAGCAGTTGGATCCGCGGATGATTCGCGGAAACCGCAGTGAGTTTGCTGGGATCACGCAGCCAGAGCAGCAGCTCGGCGTCGCTGTTCTCCAGCAGCCATGAGGTGGTGTATTGACCGACGCAGCCGCTGGCGCCGGTGATCAGAATGCGCTCCCGAGTGGTGGTCTGACTCAAGCGAGAGCCCCGACCCTGTCCATCACGCTCTTGCCGGCGGTGAAGAAGGCAGCTCCATTCTCCTCAGGCGTGCCGGGGAGGATTCCATGGCCGAGGTTGAGGATGTGGCGACGGCCACGGGCCTTGCGAACGCAGTCATCGATTCGGGCTTCGATGGCCTGCGGGGTTCCGAACAGCAAGCCGGGATCAACATTGCCCTGCACCCCGATGTGTTCAGGCAGGCGTGCACAGGCCTCGGCCATGTCCACGGTCCAGTCGAGAGAGATGATGTCCACGCCGGTCTGGGCCATGCGTTCAATCACCCCGGCGCTGCCGGAGATGTAGAGGATGAATGGGGTGTCGGGATGGGTCTGCTTGACCAGGTCGACCACCTTTTTCTGGTAGGGGGCTGCGAAGACGTCGTAGTCGGCTGGGCTGAGTTGCCCGGCCCAGGAGTCGAACATCTGCACGACCTGTGCCCCGGAATCGATCTGATAGCGCAGGTAGTTGGCAATGGACTCGGCGAAATGGTCGAGCAGTTTGTGGAGCAGTTCCGGCTCTCGGAAGGCCATGGCCTTGATCACCGCATAGTTCTTGCTGCTTTTGCCCTCCACCACGTACGCAGCCAGGGTCCAGGGAGCGCCAACGAAACCCAGCACAGCAGCCTGATTGCCGACGCTTTCGCGCAAACGACCCAGTACTTCGCCCACGAAGGGCATGGATTCGCTTGGAATCAGAGGACGCAGAGCATTGACTTGGTCGATGTTGCGGATCGGATCACCGATCTGGGGACCTTTGCTCTCGACGATGTCGAAGTCGATGCCCATGCCGGGGAGAGGCGTGAGGATGTCGGAGAACAAGATCACGCCGTCCGGCTTGAAGGCCCTGAACGGCTGCATCGAGATCTCATAGGAGAGATCGGGGTTCTCGGAACGCTCGCGAAAACTCGGGTACTGATCCCTCAGGTCGCGGTAGATCTTCATGTAACGACCGGCCTGGCGCATCATCCAGACCGGAGGACGCTCCACCGCTTCACCGCGGGCTGCACGCAGTAACAGAGGCAGAGAGTCGCTCATCAAGCCGAAATCAAATCATTCGGAAACCTACCTGAAGGAACCGTGCGCAAACGCTGGATTCCAGGCATGCTGAGCGGTTCGTCACATCGCTGGTAACGGCTCAGTCGCTCTTGGATTGTTGAAGAGCGCTCAGGCTGCGTCTGGGATCGTGTCTGAACACCATCAGACTCAACGGTGGCAGGCAGAGGTCGAGAGAGTTGTCATAGCCGTGAATGCCCCATTCATCGGTGGGTTTGCCGCCCATGTTGCCCAGATTGCTGCCGCCGTATTTGGAGGCATCGGTGTTGAAGATCTCCTCATAGAAGCCCGACAGCGGCACGCCAACTCTGTAGTGGGAATGGCTCTGAGGAGTGAAATTGGCGACCACCACAAGCCAGGTTCCACTGCTGCTTTCCCTGCGCATGAAGCTGATCACGGAATGGCGATTGTCGTTGCAGTCGATCCATTGGAAGCCGAACTGATCGAAGTCATCCCTCCATAAAGCAGGTTCCGCCTTGTAGAGAGCATTGAGATCACCCACAAGGAGCTGAAGACCCTGATGTGGTTCGTGGTTCAGCAGGTCCCATTGCAGATCGCCCCACACGTTCCATTCGGATCGCTGACCGAACTCCATTCCCATGAAGATGGTTTTCTTGCCTGGGTGAGTCCACATGTAGGCCAGAAGAGCACGCGTATTGGCGTATTTCTGCCAGTCGTCCCCAGGCATCTTGTGCAGGAGATGACTCTTGCCGTGCACCACTTCATCGTGGCTCAGGGCCAGCATGAAATTCTCGGTGTAGGTGTACCAGATCGAGAAGGTGATGTTGTTCTGATGAAACTGACGGAACCAGGGATCAAGCTCGAAGTAATCGAGCATGTCGTGCATCCACCCCATGTTCCATTTCAGGTTGAAGCCAAGCCCGCCAATGTCGGTGGGTTGGGTCACCATCGGCCAGGTGGTGGATTCTTCCGCGATCGACAGTGCTCCAGGGAAATGCTGGAAGAGCACATGATTGGCCTGCTGAAGAAAACGCACCGCTTCAGTGTTTTCACGGCCGCCGTTTTCGTTGGGGAGCCACTCGCCGTCCGGCCGCAGGTAGTCGCGGTAAAGCATTGAAGCCACCGCATCCACGCGAATGCCATCGATGTGGAACTGGTCAAACCAGAACACCAGGTTGGCCACAAGGAAGTTGCGCACTTCGTTGCGGCTGTAGTTGAAGATCAGCGTGCCCCATTCCTTGTGCTCGCCGATGCGTGGATCGGCATGCTCATACAGGTGGCAGCCATCAAAAAAGGCCAGACCGTGACTGTCACGGGGAAAGTGACCTGGCACCCAGTCGATGATCACGCCGATGCCCTCGGAGTGGCAGCGGTCAACGAAAGCCCGGAATTCATCCGGGGTTCCGTAACGGCTGGTCGGGGCATACCAGCCAGTGACCTGGTAGCCCCAGGAGCCATCAAACGGATGCTCGGTGATCGGCATCAGTTCGATGTGCGTGAAGCCCCTCTCCTTGACGTACGGAATCAGCCGATCAGCCAGTTCCGGATAGGTGAGCAGGCGTGCGCCTGGCTTGAGATCTGCTGCGGGAACAGGCGTCCGTGCGCTGCCATCGGCCTCGATGAAAGGCTCTTCCGCGGAGGCATGAATCCAGCTGCCAAGGTGCATCTCATACACAGAGATCGGCTGGTCCAGCACATTGCTGCTGTCTCTCGTCTGCATCCAGCTGCTGTCGGTCCAGTTGAAACCATCGAGATGGCTCACGAGCGAGCTTGTGGCCGGACGCACTTCGTGCTGGAAGCCATAGGGATCGGCCTTCTGATAGCAGTGGCCGTCCTGAGTACGGATTTCGTATTTGTAGAGCTCTCCTTCAGCCAGTCCGGGGACGAATAGCTCCCAGATCCCTCCCAGGCGCAGTTGCATGGGGTGCTGGCGTCCATCCCAGCTGTTGAGGTTGCCGATCACGCTGACGCTGCGTGCGTTGGGAGCCCACAGGCAGAACATCACCCCCTGGACTCCGTCCTGATCGCAGCGATGGGCACCCATGCGCCGCCAGATGTGATGGTGATTGCCCTCCGCGAACAGATGGCGGTCCATTTCGCCCATCCATTCCTGACGGAAAGCCCAGGGATCGTGCTGTTCATGGGTGATCCCTCCACGGTTGACGCGGACCCTGTAGGCACTGCCTGGGTTGTGATCGACCTCTGCTTCGAAGATCCAGGGATGGTGGGGAGTTGCCATGGCGATCTCCTCTCCAGTGATCAGAAGAGTCACGTGGCTGGCTTCGGGCATCCAGACACGGATCACCCAGCCACCGTTGTTCTGCGATTGAGGGCCGAGAACGGAGAAGGGGTAGTCGTGACGACACTCCGCCAGTCGCTGGGCGTCCTCAACCATCCAGTCCTGCACAGTGATGGTCATGACGACGGAGCTTTCGTAGGCCGGGAGCTTAAGCGGAAAGCCCGCTCAAACTCCTTCCCTGCCAGGGATTTCAGACCAGATCTGCTGAGAAGTCGACGTTGATGATCCGCCCCTGGCGGTTGAAGACCACGAAGAGGTTGTCGGTCATGTTGCCGAATTCGATCGTGACCAGCACCAGCTGCTGCTCACTGCTGCTTGAGGCTGCAAGTGAGCTTTTGATGCTCTTCACGCCCCCGAGAACCCGCTCCAGCTTCGACCACTTGCGTTTGAGGTCAGCTGGGGAGATCTCCCTCTGAAAGTCGAGGTCCAGGTAATAGCGGGCTGCGACCCAACGACCGGCATCTAGATCCTTCACAAAGTTCAGTGCGGTCTGCTCGATGGGGAGCATCGTGTCGACCCACTTCCAGGCCAGCAGTTGTCCGTCGTCATCGAGAACCAGGAGAAGTGGCAGTTCACGGGTGCCACTGTTGGTGATCGCCACCGT